>SVDC01000104.1 GCA_015058045.1 Cellulosilyticum sp. | reverse complement strand
GACTGCCCCATCTTGCAGTTTTTTTGTTTTTATAACAAATATCAGCATGAAAGATAAATTTCCGTGGAAATAATGCAAGGTGTGGTGCTCAGATGGTATGAAAAAATATTTCTTCCGGACGCGGCTGAAAGCGTCCTACAGAAACACTTTTTCATACCATCTGAGTTAGTAGTTGGATACTACATAAAAAAGAGAGAGAAGGATAGGTAGCGGAGTCATTCGTTAGAAAAAGTTCTTTCGAGTGTAGCTAAAAGCGTCTTCCAGAAACACTTTTTTCTACCAACTGAGTTAGTAGCTGGATACTATATGAAAAAGAGAGATAAGATAGCCTTTAAATACCTTCCTTTTTTATATTTTGTTGAATATTTTAAATATTAAAATAATTTTCTTGAAATAGTTTTGGTGAAATTCTATAATAAAATAATAATTATAATAGAGGGGGTTGTATAATGGAAACAATTTTGGGGAGAGTAGATTGTTTACCAGAAGAAACTGGCTATGATTCATCACGTCTGGAGGTGCTACATCGTCATTTTGAAAGAATAATGAAGCAAAAAGTAATTTGTGGAGCAGCATATTGTATTTCACACAAAGGTAAAATTATTGCAAGTGCGAGTATGGGAGCAAGAAATAAGGTGGATTATTCAGACCTAATGCAGCCTGATACAGTGTTTAGTATTGCTTCTATTACAAAGCTCTTTACTGCTGTAGCTATAATGCAGCTAGTAGAAGAAGGACTTATTCGTCTAGATACACCTGTTGGAGAGATTTTAGAGTCATTTGCAGAGGAGCCATTTAAAAAGATTACTCTATGGCATCTATTAACGCATACTTCAGGGCTTTATCCAGATGGAGGGTGTTTCCCAGAAAGTGCACCTAAAACTGCTTGGGGATTAATACAGGAGAAATTTGATTCTCTTGATGCTGAGCAGCTTAAGACGCTTGATTGGGTACAAGCAGGTATTTCAGCAGGGCTTCGTCAGCCAGTAGGTAGTCAGTGGCAATATTGTACATTTGGTTTTGTTATTTTAGGAGAAGTTATTTTAAAAGTAAGTGGCCAATTTTCAGAGGATTATATTCGTGATCATATCCTAAAGCCACTTAATCTAAATGATAGTGGTTTCGAACTATCACCAGAGATGGCTAGAAGGCACTTTATCTATAATGAAGAACATAAAGTATGGTTACAACAGATTGCAGAAGGAAAAATAAATGATACAGAGCGGGAAGATAATCCTTGGAGAAGGGTTCCGAATACAGGTGGTGGGCTTCATTCTACGATTTATGATTTAGCACGATTTGGAAATGCGCTCTTATATGGAGGACGCCTTGATGGGGCAAGAATCTTAGGGCGTAAATCAATAGAGAAGATGACAACTGTTCAACTTCATAATGTACCAGATTATTGTTGGGGGGCTAATAATCCAGACCGTGTACATGGAATAGGTTTTGATATGCGCCAAGGTCCTGCGTTTGCTTATTCCGATGGAAGCTATATGCATGAGGGAGCTGGTACTTGTTCATTGGTTATTGATCCAAAAGAAGAACTAGTTGTTGCATGGAATGTACCATTTACTGAAAATGATTGGTCTGCGCTTCCTCTTTATAATGTCCAAAGCATTATATGGTCAGGTCTGATATGATTAAAAGGCTAAAACATGAATTAAAGGTTATGAAAGCAGTTGCTTTTGTAACCTACAAGGAGTGGAGTGCATATCGTACCCACTCTCTTGTTTCTGTTTTTGTAGGGCCTATTTATTTTATTGTACAGTTTTTTATTTGGACAGCTGTTTATGGGAATCATGGTTCATTGGCAGGTATGGAGTTAGAGCAGACTATTCGTTATTTTGGGGCTATGGGGCTTATAGGTTATCTGGTTATGGATTTTGCAGACTGGAATTTACAAATGCTTATTAGGACAGGTAAGTTTCTTACTTTTGCATTAAGACCAATTCACCATCGTTTTTTTGCGCTATCACAGAAAGTTGGCCATAGAATTTTAGGTTTTTTCTTAGAGTTTGTACCGTGTTTTCTTATTTTTTCCTACATCTTTAAAATTGATATGGTGCCTAGGTATCCAGTATGGACAATTATTTCTATTATCCTTGCCTTTTTTATGAACTTTTATATGAATTATTGTCTTGGAATGCTTGCTTTCTGGTTGGTACAGGCAAATGGCATTAGAAGTGTCTTTGGCCTTATTGCACAAGTTTTTTCAGGTGCACTCATTCCGTTGGTATTTTTCCCTGAATGGGTACAAAAATGTTTATTTTTCCTTCCATTTCAATATACCAGTTATGTTCCTGCCATGGTATGGACAGGACATTATGTTATGGGAGGCATTAGTCTTACAATACCACAAATTGTAGGAGTACAAGCAGTGGCAGTACTGATTGTTTATGGTATAAGCGAAGTGATCTATCGCTTATCTATGAAGCAATTTACGGGGGTGGGAGCGTGAGACGAGTTTGCGAGATTTATAAGGTATGTTTAAAAACAGTTTTTGCTCAAGCCGCTGCTTACCGGGCAAACTTTATACTAAGTATGCTTATTACCTTAATTTCCAATATCCTATTTCCACTTATAACTATTTTAATCTATCAGAAGGGGGCAAGTTTTCCTGAGTGGTCTTTTTGGGAGGTTATTTTAATTCAAGCCATTTATACCATTGCATCAGGTTTAGCCGCAAGTTTATTTTCAGGTGTGACATGGGCAACTATGGGACATATTAAAGAAGGTAGCTATGAGATTATTTTGCTAAAACCACTTTCTCCCTTACTTTTTTTAGCTGCAACGAATATTCAATTGGAGGGAGTGGGGGTCATTATAGGTGGTATGGTAATGATGGCAATATCCCTTGCAAATTTAGGTGGAGTAGGAATAGGTCAGTGGTGTCAGTTTATTTTATTATTTGTGACAGGAGTAGGTGTCTTAATTGGACTTTTTCTCATCATGGCAGCTATTAGCTTTAAATGGGTTGGAAACTCAAGAATTCCTGAGATATTTGAAAGTGTAAAGACATTTGGAAAGTATCCATTATCTATTTTTCCTAAGGCAGTACAAGGGATCGTAACTTTTTTGATTCCAGTAGGAATGGTGGGATTTTTTCCTGCTTCAGCCCTATTGGGACGATTAGATTTAAAGGCTTTTTGGGCGATGATACCTTGTGTGCTATTTATGCTATTTGGGATTTGGATTTATAAGAAAATGATTGCATTATATGAGGGGGTGGGAGGCTGATGGCTCTTATTGAGGTAAAGCATCTAGTGAAATCTTATACTACATATAAAAGGGGCAGTGGATTTAAGGAAACGATGAAAAGTTTTTTTAAACGAGAGGCAGTCAGGGTGCATGCGGTGCATGATATTTCCTTTCAGATTGAAAAGGGAGAAATCTGTGGCGTACTGGGACCCAATGGAGCTGGAAAGTCTACAACCATTAAAATGCTATGTGGAGCACTGTATCCTACAAGTGGTGAAATAACTGTCATGGGAAAAGTCCCAACTAGAGAGCGTAAGCAATATGTAAAAAAGATAGGTGCTGTATTTGGACAAAAGTCTCAGTTGATTTGGGATATACCACCCATTGATAGTTTTGCTATGAATAAGGCGATTTATGATATAGAGGATGAAGTTTATCAAAAAAGGCTGGATGAGTTTAGTGAGCTCTTTGAAGTTCAAGAAGTCATTCATAAACCAACAAGAGTTCTTTCATTAGGGGAACGTATGAAATGTGAGTTTATTATGGCCATGCTTCATGCACCAGAGATTGTTTTTTTAGATGAACCTACTATTGGTTTAGATGTCATTGCTAAGGCAAAGATCAGAGAGTTTATTAAGGAGATGAATCAAAAGGGAACGACATTTATATTGACGACTCATGACCTAGAAGATGTAGAGCAGTTGGCGAATCATATTATTATTATTAATCATGGGAAAAAAGTCTTTGATGATAATATAGACAATTTGAGAAAGACTTTAGGTGAGAAGAAGATTGTTGAATTAACCCTTGCCAAACCATTTAAAGAGGATACGATTGAAGATGTAGTCAAAATGAGTCAGGATTCTCCTTATGATTTACGCCTTGAAGTGGATGTGGCTAAAACAAGTATTCATGACTTTTTACAAAAGCTATCCAAGCAGCTTAACTTTACGGACATTGCAATTAAAGAGCTGCCTATGGAGCAAATTATCACTAGGATATATGAGAGTAAGTAAGTATAGTCATTCAGTCAGTAGGGATTGGCTATTATGGTAGGGATGAAGGAAAGGAGGTAACCTTTGGTTATCTCCTTTCCTTCATTGATGTGAAGATGGAGTAAGAAGGAGTGTTGGGTTAATACTGGCTATTATGAGGATTTATAGAAAGAGATAGATATTGAGTATAGGTTGTTGAAAACTATATTATAAGTAAGTGATAGTAGAAGCAATAAATGATATAATGATATTGATATTAGTATATAAAGATAAAGTGGTATATAAATAGAGAGAGGAGAAATGGGAATGGATAATTTTAATTTTTATAGTCCGACTGAATTTTTATTTGGAAGAGATAGAGAAAATGAATGTGGAGCGTATATAAAGAAGTATGGAGGGAAGAAAGTACTTCTTCACTATGGTGGGGGTTCAGCCATTCGCTCAGGACTTTTAGATCGTGTAAAAAGTTCATTAGAACGTGAAAAGATAGATTATATAGAATTAGGTAATGTTCAGCCTAATCCAAGGGATACAAAAGTATATGAAGGGATTGAAATCTGTAAAAAGGAAAAGATAGATTTTATTTTATCTGTAGGTGGAGGTTCATGTATTGATAGCTCTAAGGCTATTGCTTTAGGTGCATTATATGATGGGGACTTTTGGGACTTTTATGGAACAGGTAAGCCTGTAGAGGCTGCGCTACCTATTGGGACGGTTCTTACAATAGCTGCCGCTGGTAGTGAAGGTTCAGGAGCATCTGTTATTACTAAAGAAGAGGGGATGCTTAAGAGAGATACATGTTCAGATTTATTAAGACCTAAATTTTCTATATTGAATCCGGAATTAACTTGTACACTACCTACTTATCAAACAGCGTGTGGGGCAACAGATATTATAGCCCATGTATTTGAGCGTTATTTTACTAATACCGAGGAGGTAGAAACAACAGATCGTTTATGTGAAGCGCTTCTTATAACAATGCTAAAAGAAACGCCAAGGGTTATTGCTGAACCTAATAACTATCAAGCGAGGGCAAATATTATGTGGGCAGGTACAGTGGCTCATAATGATATAGTAGGTGTAGGAAGAAGTCAAGATTGGAATAGTCATATGATTGAACATGAATTATCTGGTTTATATGATTGTGCACATGGGGCAGGTTTAGCAGTTGTTATGCCAGCTTGGATGGAATTTGTATGTGATCATAATATTATGCGTTTTGCTCAGATGGCAGTAAGAGTATTTGGGTGCGAAATGAACTTTGAAAATCCAAAAATGACAGCCATAAATGGTATCAATGCTTTTAGAAGATTCCTACATGAGATTGGTATGCCAATTAATTTTGAGGAACTAGGGGCAAAGGAAGAAGATATACCAAAGCTTGTTGCAAAACTTGGTATTCAAGGTGAAACTGGAGGTTTCCAACCATTAACCGCTGAGGATGTAACTCAGATTTTAAAAATAGCAGTAAATGCAAAAGTGGTATAAAGATAATCAATAAAGGAATTGAAGAGATTCTTATAAAGTAATCCCTATCCGAAAAATGGATAGGGATATTTTAGTATGTCTATTTTTAATTCTAACTGTAGGGGAGAAAATGTCAAAATACTATTGAAATATGTACTTTAAATAGTTAAAATGGTAATTAGAGATAAATATAAAAAATATTCAGAAAATTAATTATGATAATTGGGATGAGTATGAGAGGTAATATTCAAAGAGTAACGAAAGATGCTTGAACGGGGGAAGATATATGAGACAAAGTATTGGTAGGAAAATATTTATAGTAATGAGTGTATTAAGTATTTTGTTTATCGCAGCTACATCTAGTAATCTTGTAGAATTATCTACAATTAAAACTTATAATGACCATTTAAGTCAAATCTATATACGCCTGGTTAAATCCGAGGGTATTATTAGCGCAGATTTTCAAAGGGTACAGAATTATGTTAATTTATATTATTATGTAATTGATACAGAGGCAGAAGATTTTGTTGTGGAGGCGTTAGAGGGGGCATTAAATTCTGTAAATGAAGAAATTGGTGTTATGAGCGAGTATATACAGTCATCAGCAGAGGAAGATTTTATTACAAATTTCAATACCTATAGTAGTGCATTGAAAGAATATATTACATATGTTGAGGATATTGTGAGTTCAGGGAGCCGTGAGAAGCTAATGAATTTAGGCAAAGTGCAGCCACAGTATGTACAAGCAATAGATAGTGCTCAAGAAGCATTTGATATAGTATCAGATGAAAAATTATTACAGGTTGAAAATATGAGTACTACAAGAATTAATAAAGCATATAGGATTGACCTCATTTTATTGATTCTATTTATTGGTGTGATTGGAGTAGTAGCTTGGTTTAGCTATATAGCTATTGCAAAACCTGCAAGACAATCAGAAGAGCAGATTCAAGATATGGTTAAACAGATTCAGGAGAATGATGGGGATTTAACTAAACGTATTCCAGTAAGAAGTAGAGATGAAATTGGAAGGATATCCAATGGTGTTAATGCGTTTATAGAGCAACTTCAGAGTATTGTAAAGAAACTAAAGATAGAGGCAGTTAATTTAGAAACATCGGCAGATAAAGTTTATAATGAGATTAATGCTTCTAATGAAAGGGCCAATAGTGTATCAATGGCAATGGAAGAAATGTCAGCCAATATGGAGGAAATTTCAGCCTCTCTTGTGCAAATTGTAAAAGGAAGCAAGAGTGTCTTAAGAGACAGTTGTTCCATGAATGATAAAGTCAAAGAGGGCGTCATTCTGGTTAAAGATATTAAGGAAAATGCAAGTGAGTTACACAAAAATACTCTTGAAAGTAAGAAGCATACCAATACTATTATGGAGGAGATTAGGACAAGACTAGACGAAGCATTAGAGGAAAGTCGTCATGTTGAGGAAATTAATGAACTGACAAAAGAAATTATTAATATTACTAATCAGACCAATCTACTATCCTTAAATGCATCTATTGAAGCATCCCATGCTGGAGAAGCAGGTAAAGGTTTTACAGTAGTAGCTAATGAAATTAGAGTATTGGCAGATAGTAGTGCACAGACCGCTAATAACATTCAAATCATTAGTAATATGGTAACCAGTGCTGTCAAGAAACTATCAAAGAGTGCAGAGGATATGCTACAGTTTATTGATAGTAAAATTATAACAGATTATAATCAATTTGCTGAAGTAGTAGGGCAGTATGTCAAAGATGCAGATACAGTTAAGTGTATGTTAGATGATTTCGGAAACAGTACAAATTGTATTAATCAAATTGTCGAGAATATAAGTACAGGAATTAATAATATCTCAACTGCTGTTGACGAAAGTACAAAAGGAGTAGCAGAGGTGACGGC
>SVDC01000103.1 GCA_015058045.1 Cellulosilyticum sp. | reverse complement strand
ATTTAATGATCCTCAGATTTGCCTAGCAAAGTTTTGGATTTAAATAACAACTCATTTATGTAAGAAAAATATTGAAATAGAATCAAACTTTTAAGTAAAAGCTTAGGTATATATACTATTAGAACAACATCATAACACTACAGTGTACAATAATTAACAATAGAAAGAGAGGGAGAATATGCCAATTAGCAAAACGGAGAGTTTAGAGACTAAAGAAGATTTGGAAAGGGTCTACAATCTTTATTTTGATAAGATTTTTAGGGTAGCAAAAATGTTATTAAGAGATGAAGCGAATGCGGCAGATGCAGTACAAGAAACATTTATTAGGGTTTATAAATACAGAGCAAGCTATGACCACAAAAGTTCTTTTAATGCTTGGATTACAACTATTTTAATCAATGAATGTAAAAGGCAGATTGAGAAGGAAAAACGGATTACATATATTGAGGATTATGAAACAGTTAAAGAGTTATCAAGTGATTGGACTAAGGAATGGGAGAATAAAGAGTTAGCACATAGTTTATTAAAACAGTTAGAGGAGCCAATTAAAGTGCCTATAGTACTTAAGTATATTCAAGGGTTAAAGATAGATGAGATTGCTAAGATCTTAAAGTTAAATTCTAATACAGTAAAATCACGCTTAGCGTTTGGAAGAAAAAAGATGAGAGAGCATTATGAGGAAGAAAGGGGGGAGGAAAGTTTATGAAAAAACAAGAAGAAGCAAAGATTAAAGATTTACTATTTGAGGCAACGGCTTACGATGAATATATTAAGAAGCAGGTGTGGGAGAATATAGAGAATGAATTATTTAAGGGAGAAAAGAGTGAGGTAGGGGATATGAAAAAGAAGAGTCGCGTTAGAAAATGGAAGTTTACCATAATAGCAGTAGCAGTTTTAGTTGGAGGGACACTTTGTGCAGAGCCAGTAGTGAGTGCTTTACAAAAATATTTTGGTCAGACTAAATCACAAGACTTTTATAATCCAAAAGAAGAGGTGTTTGTTAAAGCAGAGACTGAGCTTTATAAAAGTGAACTTGGTTATACAACATTTTATAATAAGGATTACTTTGAAATGACTCAGATGGAAAATAAGGAACAATTTATTGCTAGAACAGGTAAACAAGATGGAATGGTAGAGATTGAACTCATTAAAGATAAAAGTTATGAAACATTAGTAGAGGAATTTGGGGATGGAAAGATTTATGGAGGAGGAAACGTAGAGGGTGTTCAAGAAATCTATAGTCAGACGGATGAAGAGACCAATATCTATAAAGGCATTAGCTTGTGTAATGCAGGAGAAATGGGAGTATTTAAAATAACTATCGAATATGATGAAAATAATTTTACAGCTCGAACATTTTGCTATTCTATTGAGAATCAATTTGTTTATTTAAACCCAGTACGTACTCAAACAATAGAAAATGGAAAAGGCGTAATTAAGTTTGAATACGATAAGCATCAATATGAACTTGTAAGAGATACAAGCATGCCTGATATAATTAGGCTTCAAAAGATTGGTTCAAATTTAAGTAAGCGAGGAGATATTGTATTAAGCTATCAGCATCGCATCGATAGTGCAAAAATGTGTATGGAAGCAGCGCAAGCAGATCACCAAAACAATGTAAACCGCATGAAAGAGTGGGTAAATAGTATTGAAGATGCTAGTGAAAGGGCAGAAGAGGAGAAACTACTTTTAGAGCGTATACCATTATTTGAAGAGATACCAAATGATTTAAAGGTTTCTGCTATAAAAATTCAAACTGGCACAAAGAGATATGTAGAGTGGAATTATTATATAGAGGATGGAAAAGGTGGATGTTATGATTTGTTTATTATGGATATAAATGCAGATGGACTATCGGCATTACTAGAAAGTATAGAAATGGTTGAGGGTGAAGAGGAGATAATGGAAGTTATAGACAGAGCGTATCAAGCTGTAGGATAAAGTACATATTGGAATAGGTGGTACCTGGATGTTTTAGGGACCACTTTTTTTATTGGAAAATGATACAGAATCCATGCATATTCTATCAATAAATTGGAAATATTTGATATAGGAGTATGTAAAATAATACGAACTGGAATAATAGGCGTATATTAGGAGGCAGACTGTGGAAAAACAAACGCATCCTGAAAAGGATAATCAACAAATTGAGCCTAACGGTGTTGTATCAAATGAAACAGGTAAGGACCCCAAAACCGAAAATCAGGGAATAAAGCAGGTGAATGAACAAAATAATGGGGATAAGAAACCAAAAAGTAAACGGGCTATGTGGATTATTATAGTCATTGTTGCGATTATTCTTGTACTGATTGCCTTAGCATATGGCTATTTACAAAGTAAACTTAATAAGCTGAATCAAACAGAAATTGCACCAGGGGATATACAAAGTAATAATTTATCTACAGAACAAACTATTTTAATGGGCGATTATACCCAGATTGCGCTTTTTGGTGTGGATAATCGTAGCAATGGAAATTATGGTTCTGGGAATAGTGATACCATTATGATTGTCAGCGTTAATAATAAAACGCAGGAAGTTCAGATTGTTTCTGTATATAGAGATACGTATTTACGTACACATGATGATTATTTTGCAAAAGCTAATTCAGCTTATGCCTATAATGGTGCAGTAGGTGGTATTTCTATGTTAAATACCAATTTAGATTTAAATATAAGTCAATATGTAACAGTGGATTGGTATGCAGTGGTTAAGACCATTGATTTACTTGGGGGCGTTGATATACAGATTACAGATTTAGAAAGACAAAAGATTAATGAATATATAAGAGAAGTAGAGCAAGTAACAGGTGTTCAAACCAATAGGCTCCAAGAAACTGGAGTCGTGCATTTAGATGGTGTACAAGCTGCTGCTTATATGAGAATTAGAAAATTAGCAGGGGATGATTATAAGAGGACCCAAAGACAGCGTATCGTCATTGAAAATACTTTTGAGAAAGTAAAAAAGGCAGATATAGGCACATTAAATACTATTGTGGATGAAATTTTCCCAATGATTGAAACCAATCTTAAGTTAAAGGATATTTTAGGATTAGCAGTTAATGTAGGACGTTATGAAATTGAAGGTACCACAGGATTTCCATTTGAAAAAACTACTACTTCTTTAGCAGGTATAGGTGATTGTGTGATTCCAATTACTTTAGAGCGTAATGTATCTGAGCTTCATACTTATTTCTTTGAAGAAGAGCAATTGGTATCTGAAGAAGTACTACAAATTAGTCAGGAAATTATTGACCGTACAGGATTAGATATAGGAACCAGTGATATTGATACAGACTCCTATATAACAGGCGGAGAAATAGACGATACCACTCATATGAGTGACCCAGAGGATATGGATGATACCAATGCGGGCAATGATGTGAATGAAATGGATTACTAGAAAGAAATGTTTTAAATCAAAGTATAGAAAATAAGAGGGCAGATTATCTGCCCTCTAAATATTTAATAAACTTTTTATCACTAAAGATTTCGTTGGTTATAAAATGACCTTGATCAAAAAAACTATAGGTGGTAAATGGGCTTGGAGCAGATTGAGCCTGATCTAAATTATCTATTTTAATGACTTGAATCACTTCATTATGTTCCTTAGCAATGGTTTCAATAAGTGGAACAAATTTAGCAGTAAAAGGGCATTGATTGGTATAGTAGAGTACCATACCTTTTTCAGGAATGATGCCTTCTTTACAGCAAGTTTTAAATTGAGGAATAGGGGCATCCTTGGTAAAAGGTAAATAGTATAGGTTAAAATAGGGAATGGCACTATCTGCTTTTTGAAATCCTTTATATTTGAGATAAGAGGCATCTGATAAATAAGGTTTTTTCTTTTCAGAAGCAATGACTGTAAGTCCGCATTTACCTTTTGCTCTTGCATCCTCTATACATAAATCTAGTAATGCATTGGCATATCCTTTGCCTTTAAATTGACCAGATATCCAGAAGCAATTGATATGCATGTAGTTTGGGGCATCAATTGGATACCAAGCATTTTCAGCAGGAATATATTCAATAAAGACTTTACCACGTGCATTAAGCTTGGTAAAAACAAGTCCATGATTTAATTGAGCTTTTATCCAAGCCTTTTTAGAAGCTACACAATTTTCACCTTTTTTATCCGTAATGGCACAACAGATATGTTCTTGTTCAATGTTTTCTTGGTTCAATGTAATCCATTCCATACTTCAGTTCTCCTTAATCATTAGATTTAAGACATCAACTATTTATCCTATTGGATATAAATAGTTAATCAATCAGTGGATATTATAAATTCATTTTACAGCAAGTAATCTGACGGCATAACGTCATATTATAGATAAAAAACTTATAACATTATTATAGCTAATACATATGAATAATGGTGGGATTATTCTGAAAAATACATAGCAAAAAGTTGAGTTATATGATAAGGTGGGGGTAAGAAAAATCATTGAAGGATAAGGGGTAAATAGATGAAAAGGGAGAGACTTAATCGAATTCAAGAGATCTTAGATGAAATGGTAGACACCTCCTATGTAGCGGGTGTCAATTGTTTAATTTTAGAAGGAGGAAAAGAAGTAGGCTATTATGAAGCAGGCTATGCAAGTTTAGAACAGAAAAAGCCTATAAAGCGAGATACTATTTTCTCACTTTATTCTATGAGTAAGCCCATTACCGCTGCTGCGGCTATGATCTTAATGGAGAGAGGGAAAATTGATTTATTAGATCCAGTTGAAAAATTTATTCTAAGTTTTAAAGGGCAGCAAGTCATAGAAAATAGGGAGAGAACGGATTGTAAAAAACCTGTAACCATAAAGGATTTACTCTCTATGACATCAGGTATTTTATATGGTAGTGATACAGGACTGACAGGACTTGCCATGCACGAACTTTTTGAAGATATTAAGACCAATTTATTAAGTCCTAAAGCCTATACTACATTAGAGGTTGCAAGTCATATAGGGTATATTCCACTTGACTTTCAACCTGGAACCCATTGGGCATATGGTGCAAGTGCAGATGTATTAGGGGCAGTCATTGAAGTCGTGGCTGAAAAATCTTTTGGTGAATTTTTAAAGGAAAATATTTTTGACCCACTAGGTATGATAGATACAGATTTCTGGGTACCTGAAAATAAAAGGGAACGATTAGCTAAGGTTTATGAAAATGGAGTAGAAGGCTTAGTAGAATATAATGGTAATAATCTAGGAATATTAACGTCTATGGACAAAAAGCCAAGATTTGAATCAGGTGGCGCAGGATTAGTTTCAACGATTGATGACTACAAACGGTTTGCAACTATGCTTTTAAATAATGGGGAGTATGAAGGTACAAGGATTTTAGCGCCTCAAACAGTAGCTTATATGACAAGTTGTCAATTACCATCTAAATTAAATGAAGAGGTAGCTTTATGGGATAGCTTAAGGGGACATAGCTATGGGAATTTAATGCGTATTATGCATGCACCAGAACTTGCCATTTTTAATGGAAGCAAAGGAGAATATGGATGGGATGGTTGGTTAGGTCCATACTTTGCTAATGATCCAGCACATAACTTAACCTTTTTGATGATGCAACAAAAAACAGATACGGGAACAACACCTTATACAAGAAAACTAAGAAATATTGTTTCTAGTGCCATAGAATAAGAAAAAAGTATGACTTGTTATAAAAAATAACTATAACAAGTCATACTTTTTTTGAATGACGCCATAGATTGAAATAGAGATATAATTTATGTAAGACTAGGGGATGTTACACTTATTTAGAGATTTAATATAGAGAGGATTGGAACAGGAAGATAGAGAAGATATAGGAGGAGTTTAATGACAATCAGGGAACATTTAGAAGCACATAAGGTTATATGTGATGGCGCATTTGGAACTTATTATAGTACTCTTACAGGAACCAATGTTTTGCCAGAAAGGGCAAATCAAGAAAATCCAGCACAGGTTAAGCAAATTCATAAGGAATATATAAGGGCAGGTGCAACACTTATTCGAACCAATACTTTTGCTAGTAATACTCAGGCATTAGAATGCACAACAGAAGAAGTGGTTAAGGAAATTCAAATAGGATATCAATTAGCACAGCAGGCCGTAAGAGAAAGTTCATTGGAAGGAAAAAAGATTTATATAGCAGGGGATATAGGACCTATTTCTAGAGGTGGACAAACTATAGAGGCACTAAAAGCAGAATATGAATTGATTTGTGATACATTTCTAGCTTTAGGTGCTGAAGTTTTAGTATTTGAAACATTTCCAGATCTTGTAATGATAGAAGACGTAATTCGTAGGGTTAAAAAGAAAAAAGAGATTTTTATCATTACCCAATTTTGTATCAATCAGTATGGTTATAGTGCATCAGGATTAAGTGCTAAAAAATTACTAGAACAGGCAAGTCAAATTGATGCGATTGATGCTGTGGGGTTTAACTGCGGTGTAGGTCCAGGACACCTTTATCAAATATTAAAAAAACTAGATTTAACGACAGAAAAATACTTAACTGCCTTGCCAAATGCCAGCTACCCAAAATTGAGTCAAAACCGTATGGTCTTTATGGAGAATATGGAGTATTTTAGTGAGCAGATGCAAGAGATTGCTAAGTTAGGTATGGACTTTATTGGGGGATGCTGTGGAACCACACCTAAGTATATAGAGACACTGAGCAAGACCATAGATTTAAAGCCTATTGTACATAAAAGAGAGCAAGAACAAAGAGAACATATAGTGAGACCAAAGGAGTTTATACCTAGCTTTTTTGCCCATAAGACATCAGGAGAAAAGATTTTAGCTGTGGAATTATCTCCACCACCAGATGTGAATTATGAAAAGATTATGGATGCAGCTAATGTGCTCAAACAAATGGGCGTTGATATTTTAACGTTTCCAGATTCACCATCCGGAAGAATGCGTGCAGATTCTATTCTAATGAGTGTAAAAGTAGCCAATGAAGTAAAAATAAATGTATTGCCCCATATTTGTTGTAGAGATCGTAATGCCATTGCCATTCGTTCAGAATTATTAGGGGCACATATTAATGGGGTAAAAAATGTATTGGTAATTACAGGAGACCCAGTACCTGCTATGGCAAGAGAAAATGTAAAAAGCGTTTTTAATTTTGATTCTGTAGGGATTATGAAGACAATTCAAGAAATGAACGAGCAACAGTTTAAAGAAGAACCCGTGATTTATGGAGGGGCAGTAAACTATAACCGACGCAATATAGATGCTGAAATACATAGAATGAATAAGAAAATTGCTGCTGGTGCACAGTTTTTCTTATCTCAGCCTATTTTTACACTGGAAGATGCAGATAAATTACATTATATAAAATCTAAAGTAGATACTAAGATTTTATGCGGTATTATGCCTCTGGTCAGTCAGCGAAATGCTAACTTTATTAAAAATGAAATGGCAGATATTCATGTAACGGAAGAGATTGTCAATTTATTTTCACCTGAAATGAGTAAGGAACAAGGAGAGGCAATAGGTGTGGATATTGCAAGAAGAATGATTGAAGTCACCAAAGATTTTGTGGATGGCTACTATTTCAGTATCCCATTTAATAGAGT
>SVDC01000102.1 GCA_015058045.1 Cellulosilyticum sp. | reverse complement strand
GGTGAGAAGCTTTACGAAGAAAAGCTTATGAGCGAGGAAGGTCTTAAAGAAACAGAAAACCATCTGATTCACGTGGCAGAGCCAATCAAGTTTGATTCAGAGGAATTTATAAAGAATCTTAGAGGGCTGTTAAATCTTGCATATAACAACGAAGCTGCGGAAGTTGTACAGAAAATCAGAGAGACTGTTCCTACATTTAAGGGTTAAAAAAATAGCTCACGTGCATATAACACGTGAGCTATTGATGCATAAGCATCGAGAACATATTTATAAATAAAGAGTAACACATGATTATAAAGATTTCTATAGCTATTTGATAGTGGCTCAAAAATAGAACATCAAACAAAAATGAAAGGTAAAGAATATAAATGAAAAAACTGTTATTACAAGCACTAAAATTTGTAGGATTGAGCGGAATAGGCTGGGTTCTTGATTTTGGTACTTTTGTTATATTGGGATTCTTTTTTGCAAATTCAGTTGTAAACAATTTCATAAGTTCATGGGTAGGGGTAACATTCGTATTTATTTTTGCAACAAGGAAAATTTTTGTGAATGATAGCCGTATTCCACTAGGTGCCAAATATGTTATATACTTAGTGTATCAATTGATTCTAATACTATTGATATCAAAGCTGCTTGGAGCAATTGATTCATTTATAGCAGTTCATGCTACAATTAGCATCATAGTAAAATTATCTAGCATTCTTGCAAAAATAATTGTAACTCCAATTACGATGACATTGAATTTCTTTGTTATGAAAGGGGTTATTGAGAAGCTGTAAGATGTTTAATTAAAGGGGACTAGTATATTTAGAGATGTATGAGTAAGAGGATTGAAGGAGTTGCGAAAAGGGGGGGAGAAAAATAGAATTTCAATCATATATTATTTCAGATAATATCGATGAAGAGTCTGCAAATGTAATTCGGTGTTTTATGGATATCGCTAAAAAAATCTTTGATGATAGCAATATTGATATATCGTTTGATAGTATTTGCATTACGAATGATACAAGGAGCTGTCCTATGTTTATTCATAAAACTGATAGTTGTGATAATAATACAATAAGACTAGGTATAGAAAACTTTGATTATTGGTGTCAGGTGGCATATCAGTTGTCTCATGAAATATGCCATTATGCTGTGTATGCATTAAGCAAAAATGGGACGGAATCAACACCTTGGATAGAAGAAACAATTTGTGAGGCATTTTCGCTTTATTTTCTGGATTATTTACAGAAGAATTGGAGTAAAACACTGCTTTTTGTTAAGAACAAATATTATGCTACAAGTGTTTTTAATTATCTAAAAAATATACTAGAACGCAAAGGTCAAGACTGCATAATATCGAGATATGATGATTTTGTACTTTTTAATGAGGAATATGCCACTAAGCGTGAGTATAGGTTGACTAATAGAAACGAACTATATCGCATAATGAATAGTGATAATCTTAAAGGCCTCTTAATTTATCGGGAATATATGCTACCCGATAGTTTGTTGATGGATATTGAATCGTATGAAAGAGACTATGTTTCGAACTCTGCAGTGAAATATTTATGTGACTGGCAGAGGGAAATTGAGTCAAATATTAGTAAATAGAATAACTTTATGGTTAGGAAAGGGGAAAGATTAATACGTATTTAATCATGAGTGATAGCTATGAATATTATAGACATGCCATATGATTTTACTTCATATGAATTTTTTAGGAAAGTGCTTGTTGATGCTAAATATAATTGTGATTCCAAATTAATTTTTGATTTTTCAAATACAAGACGTGTTGAACCATTAGTGATACCAAATTTGTTATGTCTAGCATATGAAATAAAACAAGAAACAGGAACCATTCCTCAAATTCTTATTCCAGACACATATGAGGGGGGAGTACTAAGAAATTATCTAAACGAAATAGAGTTCACCAAGTATGCGCTTGGGGCAGAACTTTATAATTTCCCTTACAATCCATATGGTGGTTTATCTGGAAAAAAAATAGATCCATTATGCGGTACTCTTGTATTTGATGCGGTTAGTACAAGAGATGAAATATACCGCGGTATTGATATGTGTATTACTCCATTTGCAGAGCGATATTTAGAAAAGTTCAATAGTTATAATGATAATAATATGTATATCAATGAAATTGTTGAATTCTTAGAAGAAATAATAGTCAATAGTAAGGTCCATGGAAAAAGTTTTTCTATTACAACATTACATGCAAATTATTCAGCTAAAAAAATATATATTGCGATTTCAGATGTGGGAGGAGGTTTTTATAGCACACTTCAGAATGAAGCCATAGATAATGATGAAAAGGCAATCCTTGCTGGAATTTATAAAAGGAAAGATAGTAAGGTATATGGTCTATATAATGTAATTAGAAGGGTGCTAGAATTTGAGGGAAGAATACGAATTCATTCAAATGATACACAAATAATATTCACGCCGAGAGTTAAAACAGAATTTTTAAATGAAAGACTGAATAAAGTTAATAATTTTAGGAAATATAATGTAAAAGGAACGGTTCAGTATGATGGTGTTCATATTGAAATGGAATTACCTTTAGAGAGGGGCTGGAGAGATGAAAACTTTAGATAGCGAAAGAATTCAAATTGTTCCTTTAGATTTCTATTCTTTTTATTTAGAAGCTAACGCAAAAAAAGGTAATATAAACTATTCTAGGACATGGAGTGTAAATGAAACTACATATGCATATATTAAAAGTCTTATAGAGGCATATGATGACAGTAAATATTTGGGGATAGATATGAATAACATAAATACATATCCGATGCATATTTTTTCTGATATAAAAACAACTAGTGAAAAAGTATTCTTTTATAATATTAAAGAACTAACATTAAGGTTTCGTATGCAAGAAGACTTGCCCCAAATGAAATGGATAGGGGATGAAATCGCTTGTTTTTCTAATAAAAATGAAAAAGAAATTGAAGAAATTGTTAGTAATGATTGTAATAGAATTAGACATTATGAATACGTAAGAATAGCAAATGATATAATGCTTGAAAAGAGTGATAAGCCATACAAATTAGTATCTTCTGGGATGTATAGCAACTGCTATTTATCCTTGAAAAAATTGTTTACTGAAGTGGAAGACTTTTATTATGTTATTTTTTCGTTATCGCAAATGGTAAGTAAGTATCAAAATATTGATGCGTTAGTCACTTCAAGTAAAAATGGAGCTGTACTAGCAACTGTATTAGCTGATTTATTGAACATAAAAGAGGTTCATTTATTAGGTGTGGGGCCAAAGTTTTCCATGGGATTAGGAGATTCTGTGGAATGTATAAAGGAAGGTAAAAGGTATTTATACATATTTGACTTTTTGTGCACTGGAACAGAACTTAAAATCGTGAGCGCATTGGTCAATTCAAAAAAAGCAGAATTAAAAGGTGCAGTGGGGGTAGCTAGATATAGTAAGGAATTTGATGAAGTATTTCAAACAAAAATAAATGACATAATAGAAGCGGATGAGCTTAATACCCCTTATATTATTGCTGCTAGTAAAAAAGATATAATAAAATTAGAAAGGGACAGATAATAGTGGATACATCATTATTTTTAGAAATAGAATGTATAAAAAAAATGGCACCCGGAGAATTAGAAGCATTTAAGACTATTTTGAATCATTATGAATCAAAACTTAGCGATAGGATTGTAATTGATGGAAGTGCATTTACGCCCCATGATCTTAATCATTGTTTGTCTATATATAAGATAATTAGCAATTATATATTTAATAATCTAACTGTATATAATGCAGAAATTGGTCTTACTAGAAGGGAGCTATTTATATTAAATCTTGCGGTTTTATTTCATGATATCAGTATGTCAGATGTAGTAGATGTAGAGAGAGGAAATCATTCACTAAAATCTGCTGAGTATGTTAAAGAAGAGTACGATGATACGAAAAGCGTACTTAGAAGTAAGAGTACATTAACAAACTCTGAATGCAAAGCATTGTGTGAAATTATAAGGGCGCATAGTGATGTTAAAGGAGATCCTGAAATCCCAGTGAATGAAAATGGCCTTAATAATTCAAAACTTAGGATAAAACGAAAAGATACGGTGGGTAAGAATATCCGTATGCTATTTTTGGCAGGAGTTCTAAGATTGGCTGATGAGTTAGATGTATCTAATGAGAGGCTAGGACATGAATATATTGAAAATCAACTTGAACAAATTGAAAAAAAATATGAGGAAATGCTTGAAAGAAAGGACAGTGAAAGAAATACTAAAATAGTTAGTTTAAATGAGTCAAAAAAACACTGGTCTAGACTACATTTGTTCGAAAGCATTGATTTGGATTCTAGTAATTCGGAAATACTATTGGTTGTTGATGATGACTATATTGAGCAAAGAATATCAGAAGGTGAAACAGCTCGGTCATTAGCAAATACCATTTCTGAAGTTTATTCAAAGATAAAAAAAGAGTTCGATGATATATCCCAAAAAGCATTTTCAAATAAAGACGATAAAATATATATTAGTATTGTTAGATTGGGCATTAAGACCGAAATTAAAGAA
Organism: Cellulosilyticum sp.; assembly: GCA_015058045.1. Lineage (GTDB taxonomy): Bacteria > Bacillota > Clostridia > Lachnospirales > Cellulosilyticaceae > Cellulosilyticum. The sequence goes on along the minus strand of SVDC01000102.1, from coordinate 3,038 downwards.
ATAGAAAAAGAGTTTAATAATGCTCAGTCAAGATTATCTTTAAACTATGATGAAAAAAATATTGAGCAACAAGAAAAGGTCGAGATATGTAGACATAGTAATGATAAAGACAAATTGGAAGTTCCAACGTTAATTGATTTAACGTTGGAAAAAAAAATTAGCGATGAAATTAATAATAGGCGTTTGCTACAATTTGGCCATTTTAGATTAAATGAGCAATACTGTGCTAGAGATTGGATAAATGTTAGAGAATTGGTTGAGACAAGAACAATATCAAACGAGATAGTTTCCACAATTATAAAACATATTAATACTCGTGATGTGAAGAATGTAATGATATTAGGTTTGGATATGGTTGGTGCATTGTTGGCTTCACGAGTCGGTTTTCAACTACAATTACCAGTGTCTTATTTTGTATCAAAAGAAAATACAGAGTACAATGCAAAGCAAGATCTTGACTTACAACTACTGAAAGACAAAAAAGTTATTATTGTTACTGAATCAATAGCAACATTTAATACAATGAATGAGGCTATAAAAAGATACGACCTTACGGATAAAGTAGATTCTATATACACTGTGTTATATAGATATCCTGCTGCATTACAGGGAAAAGATTTGATTAATGAATATAAGGTGTTCAGTTTGAATAATTCTTTTCCAATTGAAGTTGTAGAAAAGAGTAATTGTATTTACAAAGAGAAGCTATGTTATGGTAAGAATAGTCGCTAAGAAGATCTTATGACTGTATATTTTTGCCTGACTATGAAAGAATGGTTGAAATCCTCGCTATAAAGAAGGTTGTAGCAGATACAATAAAGGCTATGGATATTTAATTGGAGGCTTTTGAATAAATGAAAAAACTTGCGATACTCGGGGCCAGCGGCCACGGTAAAGTTATAGCTGATATAGCGTTGTTAAATGGATATGATGAAATTGTCTTTTTGGATGACGATGAAAGCATCAAGACATTGGGAGAGTATCCTGTTGTCGGAAAGACATCTGAAACATCAGGACCAAAGGCTGATGGATACGATTTCTTTGTTGGAATAGGCAATGCCAGTATTCGTCAAAGAATGCAAAAATCATTGGTGCAGGACGGATGCAATGTAGTCACCCTGATTCATCCGCAGGCTGTAGTTGCATATGATGTGACTATTGGAGTTGGTACTGTTGTAATGGCAGGAGCTGTTATCAATCCTGGCACTACCATAGGTGATGGCTGTATCATCAATACATGCTCATCGGTGGATCACGATAATACCATCGGAGACTTCTCTCATATATCAGTGGGAGCTCACACTGCGGGCACAGTAACGCTCGGCGAAAGATGCTGGCTTGGAATTGGAGCCGTAGTGAGCAATAATATATCTGTAGCCGATGATTGCATGATTGGCGCAGGAGCTGTAGTTGTAAAAGATTTGAAAGAAGCTGGAACCTATGTAGGGATACCGGCAACAAAGATAAAATAAGCAGAGGTAAGCTGCATGTATGCAAAGTTTTTTAAAAGATTAATAGATTTCATATTAGCATTAGTGGGGATAGTTGTTCTGTCCCCTTTACTTTTAATACTAATTATTTTAGGTGCAATATTCATGGGAGGTAATCCATTCTTCACCCAGGAACGCCCCGGCCTTCATGAGCGAGTGTTCAAGTTGGTGAAATTCCGTACCATGGATAATCGCCGTGATGCAAATGGAGAGTTATTGCCAGATGAAGTCCGTTTAAACAAATACGGACGTTTTCTTCGTGCATCATCATTGGATGAGCTACCAGAGCTTTTCAACATCCTGGTAGGAGACATGGCAATCATCGGCCCACGTCCACTGTTGGTCCGCTACCTTCCACGTTACAACGAGGAACAACGCCACCGCCACGACGTTCGCCCAGGCCTTACCGGATACGCTCAGGCCCACGGCCGCAACTCAGTCAGCTGGGAAGACAAATTCGCTATGGATGTTTGGTACGCCCGCAACATTTCATTCGCACTGGACTGCCAAATCATCGTAGACACAGTTAAGGCTGTTGTGAAACGCGACGGCATCAGCTCTGAAACATCTGCCACCATGGAGGAGTTCATGGGCACACCGGATGGTGTGGTGAGCCAGTGGAAGGCGCCTAGGTAGAGACAGAATAATAATATGTGGGGAGGTTATTATGTGTACTGCAGCAACATACTATAGCAAAAATCATTACTTTGGTAGAAACTTGGATTTGGAGTTTTCTTATCACGAGACAGTAACCATCATGCCTAGGAACTACAGGTTCCCTATTAGGCATCAGAATGATTTGGATAGCCATTATGCTCTAATAGGAATGGCTTTTGTGGCGGACGATTATCCTCTTTTCTATGACGCTATCAATGAAAAAGGCGTTGGTATGGCAGGGCTGAACTTCCCTGGCAATGCAGACTACAAGGAAATGAATCCTGACAAAGATAACGTTGCTCCCTTTGAGTTTATTCCATGGATATTGGGGCAGTGTGCTTCTGTGAATGAAGCCAGAACATTGCTTGAAAGAATCAATCTCATTAATGAGAACTTTAGTGAACAGCTTCCTCTATCGCCACTTCACTGGATGATATCTGATAAAACAGAGTCTATAGTAGTGGAGCAGACTAAAGAGGGGCTTCGCATTTACGATAATCCTGTTGGGGTAATGACTAACAATCCTACCTTCGATATTCAGTTATTTGAGCTGAACAAATATATGGCTCTTTCTACTGAGCCAGCTCAAAACACTTTTGCTAAAAACTTATCCTTGCAACAGTATAGCCGTGGCATGGGAGCCATCGGCTTGCCTGGGGATTTATCATCCACATCCCGTTTTGTGAAAGCGGCATTCACTCGAATGAATTCCGTATCGGGTGAATCAGAGCTGGAAAGTGTAAGCCAATTCTTTCACATCCTTGGCTCAGTGGACCAGCAGAGAGGATGCGTGCATCTAGGTGATGATGCATATGAAATCACCATTTACACATCTTGCTGTAATTTGGATAAGGGAATCTACTATTACAATACCTATGAAAACCACCAGAT
>SVDC01000101.1 GCA_015058045.1 Cellulosilyticum sp. | reverse complement strand
ATGGGAAAGTATTTTGACCATATATGCCAAGATGAGTTATTAGGAGAAGATAGCTGGGAAAAGGCAGAGGCTAGATTGATTCAAAATACGATTCAAGGACTGTTAGATCGTGCAGGTAAAACACCAAATGATATTCAGTATATTTTTGCAGGAGATTTAGAAAATCAAGTTATTGCTAGTACTTTTGGAGTAAAGGATTTTAATATTCCATTTTTTGGACTATATGGTGCATGTTCTACCATGGGGGAATCTATGTGCCTTGCTAGCATGGCAGTAGCAGCTGGTATGGCAGATTTAGTGATTGCAGGAACTAGTAGTCATAATGCTGCAGCAGAAAAGCAATTTCGTTTTCCTTTAGAATATGCAGGACAGCGTACAGAGACACAGTCTTGGACAGCAACGGCTAGTGGATTTGTAACTATTTCTAGGTGTGGAGTAGGGCCTAAGATTACAGCCATTACACCAGGTAAAATTGTAGATTTAGGGATGACAGATACATTTAATATGGGTGCAGCTATGGCACCGGCAGCAGTGGATACAATCTTAATACACTTAGAGGATACAAAACAAAAGCCAAGTGATTTTGATGCAATTATTACAGGAGACTTAGGAAACTGTGGGGTAGATATTGCACTTGATGTAGCCAAGCGTCTAGGAACAGATCTTAGTGATGTATTAATGGACTGTGGCAAACTCATGTATGATGATGAAATTCAAGGTACCAATAGTGGCGCTAGTGGTTGTGGATGTAGCGCATCTATTTTTACAGGCTATTTCTATAAACAGCTAATGGCCAAGCAGTTAAAGAAGATCTTATTAGTTCCTACTGGCGCACTAATGAGTCCTGGTAGTACACAACAAGGAAATACGATTCCAGGTATTGCACATGCTGTTTGTATTGAAATGCTTTAGGAGGTGAAGAAATGGATTTATTTATGCAATATGTAAAGTGTTTTATAGTAGGTGGACTCATTTGCGTTATTGGTCAGGTTTTACTTGATCGCACAAAATTGACTAATGGAAAGATTATGGTACTTTTTTTAGTAGCAGGTGCCGTGCTTCAAGCGATAGGTGTTTATCAACATTTAGTGGATTTTGCAGGTGCAGGCGCAACAGTGCCTATTTCTGGATTTGGTTATTCACTAGCTAAAGGAGCAATGGAAGAAGTCAAAAGTGAAGGTTTTTTAGGGGCATTTACTGGAGGCATTCGGAATACTGCATCAGGTATTACAGTAGCCATAGTATTTGGTTATTTAGCGGCATTAATTGCTAATCCAAAGAGTAAGAGTTAGCAGTAGAAAGTCTATAAAAGTATAAATAAGTGATAGGACGAGACAGCAGTTTCAGGTTTTATCACTTTTTTTCTGCCAAGGAGTAAGTACATATGTGCTTTCTTTATTTAATAAAAGTAAACCACATAAAAACGACAATAGAGAAGGTGTGGTACTATTCAAGGCTAATATCAAAATGTAAAATAAAAATAGCTCAAATATAAACTATAAAATTAAGGATAAAAAATGTGGAGATTATTTTGAAAAAAATATATAATAATAGTCATAATGAGTAGAGGAGATGAAGCTATGAAAAATGAGATTTTAAGATTATTAGAAAACAATAGTCGTTTATCAGCGGATGAAATCGCTGTTATGATAGGAAAAGATGCCAATGAGGTTGAGGCTGCTATTAAAGAATTAGAGAAGAAACAAGTTATTTGTGGCTATAATACTTTAATTAATTGGGATCATACAGATTCAAATGAAGTGGTAACAGCATTAATTGAAGTTAAAGTAACACCTCAACGTGGAGAAGGATTTGACCGTGTAGCAGAGCGTATTTATCAATTTAATGAGGTAAAATCTGTGTATCTGATGTCAGGTGGATTTGATTTTACAGTTATTATTGAGGGCAAAACCATGAAAGAAGTAGCCTTATTTGTCGGCCAAAAACTTGCACCATTAGAGTCTGTTTTAAGTACTTCTACACATTTTGTTTTAAAGAAATATAAAGATTATGGTGTGGTATTTGAAAAAGAGAAAAAAGATGAGAGGATGGTTGTTTCACCATGATAAATTATGATGACATTATGATAAAACGTGTAACAGATGTACCCCCATCTGGCATTCGTAAGTTTTTTGATATTGTAAATGAAATGGGAGATGCTATTTCTCTAGGGGTAGGAGAACCCGATTTTGATACTCCTTGGCATATTAGAGAAGAAGGTATTTATTCTCTTGAGAAAGGTAAAACTTTTTATTCAGCTAATGCAGGGGTTTTAGAACTTCGTGAAGAAATCTGCCGTTATATGAAAAGAAGATTTGATTTAAGTTATGATGCAAAAACACAAAGCATCGTAACAGTAGGAGGAAGTGAAGGCATTGATATTGCTTTAAGACTTCTTGCGGGACCTGGGGATGAAGTACTTGTACCAGAACCAAGCTTTGTCTCTTATAAGCCTTGTACTATTTATGCTGGAGCTACACCTGTTCCACTTGTAACCAAAGCAGAAAATCAATTTAAATTAACAGCTGAGGAACTAAAAGTGGCAATAACTCCTAAAACCAAAGTGCTTATTTTGCCTTATCCTAATAATCCAACAGGTGCAATTATGGAAGAGGAAGATTTAGAAGCGATTGCCGAAGTGTTAAGAGAAACGAATATAATGGTTATTTCTGATGAAATTTATGCAGAACTTACATATGGAAAACAACATGTTTCGTTTGCAAGTATCGAAGGCATGTATGAACGTACGGTTGTTTTAAGTGGTTTTTCAAAGGCATATGCTATGACAGGGTGGAGATTAGGTTATGCATTAGGACCTGCACCAGTTATTGCACAAATGATTAAAATTCACCAATTTGCGATTATGTGTGCGCCTAGCACAAGCCAATTTGCAGCAATTGAAGCTATGAAAAATGGGGATGAAGATGTTAAGATGATGTGCGAGAGCTATAATCAACGTCGTCGTTTTATGGTAGATCGTTTTAGAAAAATGGGATTAGAGTGCTTCGAGCCTGAAGGTGCTTTTTATGTTTTTCCCTGTATTAAGTCTACTGGAATGAATAGTAATGAGTTTTGTGAAACCTTATTAAAAGAGGAGAAAGTAGCGGTTGTGCCAGGAACAGCCTTTGGCGAATGTGGAGAAGGATTTGTGCGTTGTTCTTATGCGTATTCTATAGAGGCATTAAAAGAAGCGCTTACGCGTATTGAAAGATTTGTTAAAAGACATAGTTAAATCAAAAACAAAGACCGTAACTTTATGTATATTAAAGTTACGGTCTTTTTAATTTAACTATGGTTTGCGTTTTGACATTTAACACAAGTACCATAGAAGTATAATTGTTCGTGAGAAAGAGCAAACCCTGTTGACTCATGTACTTCGTCTCTTAAATCTGAAATGTGTTTCAGTGGGGGTAAATCGACAACAGATTTACAATTTATACATTGAACATGTGAATGCTCTGATGTATCTGCATCATAACGATAACTATCTTCCCCAAGATTGAGCTGTTGTACTAAACCATGTTGAACAAAAGTGTCTAAAGTTTTATAAACCGTTGCAAGGCTCATTGTAGGATGTTCTTCTTGTAAGGCTTTATAAATAGTTTCAGCACTAGGGTGTATACAGGTGTTACGAAGCATTTTAAAAATAGAGAGTCTTTGAGGTGTTACTTTGAGTCCGTGCTCTTTTAAAATTGCTGTAAGCTCTAGCATATATTTCCTCCTGAATAATAGTAATTATTATTTAAGGTATATTCTATTATGTTTGATAGTAAATATCAAGTATAATCTGTAAAAAGTATAAATAAATAGAAAAAGTAAATAGTCTCATGTTTGTGAAAGGAAAAAAGTGTATAGGGTATTCTACTAGAAAGCATGGACATTTTTTAAAGGAAGTGTTAATATTTTCATAGAATGGGAATACTATTTTTAACTATCATTATTTTAATGTAAAGAAAATAAGTATGAATGAAGAAGGAAATGAAAGGAAATTACATATGTTACAGTTAATTTTTAGTAACCTAAAGCCGGAAGTCTTAACGCTTTTAGGGATTCTGTTTACATTTTGTTTAACTTGTTTTGCACTTGTAAAGTGGAGTAAGTATTTACCAAAGGATTTAGGGAGGGATTTTGCCCACGATGGAAAACTGTCCGCAGGTAAACCTAGAGGAGCGGGATTTGTTTTTATTATTATATTTGTGGTATCTTCTATTTTATTTGGTAAGTATCATAATGAATTTTTAATCTATGCCATTTTAGTAGCAGCAGCTATGATGACTGGATTTTTAGATGACTGCTCAAGAATGCCTTGGGGAGAATATAAAAAAGGCTTATTGGATTTTATTATTGCTGTAATGGTGGCCATTACATTTTTGAACTTTAACTCAAATACAGTGGAAGTGGTTTCATTAGGCATGAATTTAACGATTCATCCAGTAGTTTTTGCTTTATTAACAGTTATTTTAGTATGGACTTCTATTAATGTAACCAATTGCACAGATGGTGTAGATGGTTTATCAGCTACTTTAACGATTGTGACATTAGGAACAATCTATGGAATTAATCATATTAAGGGCATTAATACAGAATTTAACTATATTATTTTGCTCTTTATTATTTGTTTATTAGGTTATTTATGGTTTAACGCAACACCTAGTAAATTAATGATGGGTGATGCAGGTTCGCGTGCAATGGGATTATTTATTAGTATTGCTATTTTAAAAACAAATAGTCCATTTTTATATATTCCAGTAGCATTAATATTAATTTTAGATGGTGGATTAGGTTTAGTGAAAGTTGCATTACTGCGCTTTTTCAAAATTAAAATTTTAACTAATATCCGTACACCACTACATGATCAAGTGAGAAAGGTGATGGGGTGGTCTAATACACAAGCGGTATTCCGCTTTGCTATTATCCAAGCCATCATTGGTGTAGGTGTACTTTACTGGGTAAGTATGTCTTATCCGTTTTAAATCGGAGGATTAAATATGAAATTTATAGCAGCCCTATGTATGTTAATAGACCATATTGGTTTTGCTTTTTATCCAGATGACTTACGCTGGAGAATCATTGGGCGCTTAGCAATGCCTATTTTTGCATATGGGATTGCAAGAGGAGCCTTTTATACTGCTTCACTAAAGCGGTATATGAAAAAGATGCTCCTCTTTTCTTTTGTATCGCAAGTCCCTTTTTGGGCAATGCAATACATGGGAATAGGAGGCGCCTTTTTTTCATTAAGATTAAATGTTGGTTTTACATTCTTACTGGCATTAATGACTATTGTGTTATTAAATGAGAGTGAAATAGGTTATAAAAAATTAAAAGAAGTAAGTATAGAGCATAAAGAGCCTATGAATAAAGTATTCATGTTAGGTGGTGCATTTTGCTGTATTGTACTGGCAGATTTACTAAAGTGTGACTATGGTAGTTATGGTGTGCTAATGGTATTGATGGGGTATTTTATCTTTTTAAAAGGTGAGAAGCTATGGATGATGATAGCTGGCTATTTAGGACTTACTATTCTTTTTTATAACGCTAATATCAGTTTATGTCTCTTACAAAGTATAGGTGTTTTATCTTATGCAATTATTTATAGGACAAGGTGTTGGAATGAAAAGAAATTTGGAAAGTACTTTTATATTTTTTATCCGCTACATATGCTGATTATAGCAGGTGTTAAATGGTGGCAAATAAATAGTTAGTTAGGGGGAAATCAAATGCTAAAAACTGCAAGATTAGTCATTAGACCTTATCAGAAGATGGATGAAGAAGCTGTTTATAAGGTGATTAATAGCAAAGGCATTTATTTAACGACACTTAATATTCCCTATCCCTATCCAAAGGAACAAGTTGGCATTTGGTTACAATTTACTTTAAAAAATAGCTTATATCAAAGAGGTTATGAGTGGGGGATTTTTGATTTAAAGGGAGAGTACATAGGGAATGTAGGGATTGTTAATATAGATTGGATACATAAGCATGGTGAAATTACTTATTTTATAGGGGAGACCTATTGGAATAACGGCTATGCAACAGAAGCGGTAGGAGCAATGCTTACCTATGCCTTTAAGGATTTAAAATTAGAGCGGGTACAAGGAAGATGCATGACACATAATGTGGCCTCTTTAAGAGTGATGCAGAAGTGCCATTTTCAATATGAGGGGTTAGCCCGTCATGAAGTACAAAAACAAGGGATTTACCTAGATGTGTGGTATAGTGCAATCTTACGTGAAGATTATTGGGTTTATGCAACTTGTGAAAAACAATAAGATCATACTTTAATAATAGTCAATAAGGAGCAAAATATGAGCAAAATAAAAAGACTAAAAAAACAAGGAGCTAGTCAGATGAAGTGGCGTACAAGAGCGATTCAGATTATCTACTTACTGATGCTAGTGCTGATGGTGGGGTGTCAAAATACATCTAAGGAACCAATAACAACACCAATAGAGCAGCAAACACCAGGTGTAAGCCTATCTGATGCGTACATTCATTTTATTGATACAGGTAATAGCGATGCCATTTTAATTGAGCAAGGAGAACACGCAGCTTTAATTGATGGTGGAGATAATGATGATGAAACATTAGTGGCGGATTATATTCAAGCACAGGGGATTACACGTTTAGATTATGTCTTTGCAACCCATCCAGATGCAGATCATATTGGTGGGTTAGATGGTGTAATTTCCAAGTTACAAATCGGTCAAGTGTTGGTAGGAAATGGAGAAGCTACAACAAAGACTTATAAAGATTTTATTGAATCCATTATGAATAAAGGGCTATCACCAAGTGTACCGTTATTGGGTAAGACTTTTGAATTAGGGGATGGTTCATTAAAAATCTTAAGTGTGGCCAATGAAAAAGATGTTAACAATTGTTCTTTAGTGATTTTGTATACATATGGTGATTCTAAAGTTTTACTAATGGGTGATGCAGATCAAAGTATTGAGAAGCGTATTGACTTAAGTGAAGTAGGTGATGTGGATTTAATTAAAGTAGGGCATCATGGTTCAAAAACTTCCTCGAATGAAGCGTTTATTAAAGCCGTGTCACCGGAATATGCAGTCATTACATGTGGTAAGGGGAATAAATATGGACATCCGGATCGGGAAACACTAGATATGCTAAATAAGCTAGATATTTCTATTTATCGTACGGATGAAATGGGAGATATCATTTTTAAGGTATCTAAACAAGAAGTGGTACCAGAACAAGCTTCAGATAGTGGATTAGAGCATATACAAACTTCGCAAGGTATAGTAAATCTACCAAATGAAGTGACTGATGTACCTGGTGAATCATCTTTAGTAGAAGATAAGAAAGAGGAAGTAGTTGAGGCATTTAAGCCGCTAGAGCAATCAACAGAGAATAGTGTATATTTTACGGCTAATGGAAAGACTTACCACAAGGATGCAAGTTGCTCCAATATGAAAGAACCGATATCAGGAACTCTTGATGAGGTAGGAGAGCGTACACCTTGTAAAAAATGCTATGGTTAAAAATAAGATAAGGGTTGAGTAACTTTTTATAAAAGAGATACATTAAGTGAAGTAAGAAATATAAAAAGCAGCATTCATTGAGATGCTGCTTTTTAT
>SVDC01000100.1 GCA_015058045.1 Cellulosilyticum sp. | reverse complement strand
TAATCAAAATGAACTATTGTTCATCATCGATTAACTAAAAATCTATCATTTTGTAGTATTTGTTTTTCAAAGTACAATATTGAATCAGTAACTTTACTGATTATCGTCGTTTGCTCCCGACGACTTTTATTATGATACACTAATACATTACATAAGTCAACACTAAAATTACTTTTTCTTTTCTTATTTACATTTTTAGTTCATTATAGTACCTAAAGCTTTGATTTACATCGTTTAGTTACTTACAAGTGCTGCACAAGAAAGAGGTATAAGTAGTTTTATTACAAATCCATCTTCTACATTATTGCAACTTATCTCTCCCTCCATTTTTTCCATAAGTTTTTTTGATGTGTATAATCCTAGCCCCGCTCCTATCTGATTTTTGACCCATTCTCCTTTTCCTCTATAAAATTTATTAAACAGAAGCGGGATTTCTTCTGGTGATACACCTGGTCCGTAATCTTTAATCTCTACTTGAAGATATCCTACCTTGCAGGCATAACTCACCTCTATTAATGTATCTGCATACTTATAGGAATTACTAATAATATTATTAATAACTTGCTCTATCCTCATGGTATCCATATAAATCATACATTCAGGAACTTTTTCTTGATGGATAACACCTTTATAATCCACTGCCTTAAACATTTTCTCTAACACACTTGCATATTCATCTTGAAGTTGTACTTTAAGTTCACCTAATTCTTCAAGGGTAGACTCAAATAAATCTGTAACCAATTCATTAATATGTTCTGCTTTACTATAGATGCTATGAATCTTTTCCTTTAATTGAGGTTCATTTACTTGAAGTTCAACTAATTCACTCATAAGTTTAATTCCTGTAATAGGTGTTTTGATATCATGACTTAAAGAAGCAATCAATTCTTTTTTACTTTGATTGGCTTCGTATTCTTTTTTCTTGGCTATTTTAAGCTCTTCTCTCATTAAATCAAAACTTTCGCTAAATGCTCCAAAAGCATGGCCTTTATCCATCTCTAATGGTAAATCCAAATTACCTTTTGCTACTTCATGAGTAAAATTCTTTAACTTCTCAAAGGGCCTTAATATCTTATGATACAGTTCAAATGTATAAAGATATAACAATAGAACTTGTACAATCCCTATGCTTATTACTATTTGCATAACTTTCCACTGCATTATTTTAAAAGAATTTTCAGCACGTGTTAGTGCTACTAATGTTCCTAGAAATATATCTTTATCTATGATACTTATAGTACTTTGTCCTTGTTTAATAGCCTCTTCTATAGAATCAATAGACATATTTTTAGACTGATAGATTAACCTATTCTGAGTATCAAAAATGACATATTCATATTGAAAGTTTTGCTTATCTAAATGTTCTAATTGACTCCATTCTTTAGCTACTGTTTTTACCATTTCATTTAGGCTAATCATATCTACATTCTCTTCATTAGGGGTATTCATTATAATTAAGCATCCTATTATACTTGTACTTATCATAAGTATAATAAGTATCCTTATCTGAGAAAGCTTATTCATACTCTCACCTACTCTAATAATTCAAAGACATACCCAACTCCCCATACAGTTTTAATATATTGAGGTTGATTAGGTTGTGCTTCGATTTTTTCTCTTAAATGCCTAATATGTACGGTTAAAGTCCCTTCTCCCACAAATTGATCATTCCATACCTTACTAAAAAGTTCATCTTTACTAATCACTCGATTTCTATTTTCAATTAAATAGTATAGTAAACGAAACTCCATATCTTTCAACTTAATGGTTTGTCCACTCTTAATAAGTTGACGATAGTTACAATCTAAGCATAACTCTTCATTAATCACCAACTGCATATGTGTATCTTGCTTAGGGGTTACCTCATTTTTTAATCCTTGTTGCTTTTCATAACGTTTCAGCACTGCTTTAACCTTAGCCAACAAGATATTGAGTGTATAAGGCTTTTTAATATAGTCATCTCCACCTATATTAAGTGCTGTCAGTACATCATCATCACTTGTCCGTGCACTAATAAAGAAAATTGGAATATCCCATTGCTGACGTATTTTTTTACATAGCTCAAAGCCTGAGTTTTCTCCTAAGTTAATATCTAAAAGTAAAAGTGAAACACTATGCTCTTCCATAAAAACTAAAGCTTCATCATAAGTTGTGACATAAGCCGTTTGGATATCAAATATATTAAAGTACTCAGCTGTTGTCCTGGCAATATCTAAATCATCATCAATCACTAAGCATTTATATTCCACTGCACTATTTCCTCCATTAAATAAAATTAAGCTATTCTTAATATCTGTAAGTTATCTATCTTATCTACTATAAGTCTTTTACTTTGTACTTATAGTAGATAAAATGCTACTTACTCTTTGAAAGAATAGCTATATTTCTGAATTGTTTTTATTATATCACATGATTTAAATTTCTAGTACGACCTACTTTTATCTTATATCCTATATGTTGTAAGCTAATTCCTCTATACCATAAATCTATCTTATGAGTATTATAATAGAGCATATGTTTATGATATCAATATATTATAATTTCTCTTTCTATCTATACAGCTTGTATTTCTAACTGGCTACCTACCTCTCCTACAACTACAAGCTTACCACCCTTTGGTAAAATGACTCTACTTTCCCTATTTTTCATATAGCTACTATATATACATTCATCATATTCATCATACACATAAACTGCCATTTCTTCAGAAGGCTTGAGATAAACAGTCTTTCCTTTAGCCTGCTCACCTATATTATACCACTTTGCACCTTCCCCTTTTAATTCAATAGCTTGAGTAGATAAAACTAGATCAGGAATCTGAGTTTCTTCTAAATAATACATAGATACATTTTCTAAATATAAATGCTCTCCCATTTCTTTTTGAACAAAAGATAAGTCATTTAAATCTCTCCCCATCCCCCCTGATAGGGTTACAAAAGCTTTTGCCTTATATTCGTCCACAATCTTAGTTGGTCCCATTATACCAGAAGCATTGATATATCCCTCTTGCTCGTTACTAAGTTTAAGTTTTACAACAGGATTCATAATCCAAAAAGCTGAGGAATATTTTTCACTGGTTAAATAATATTTCTTTCCATCTCTTTTATCCCATGCCTTAGAAACAGAATCACTTAAGGTATTTTCTTGTACCTTTTGTGCAAACAAGTCTACCAACTTGCTTTTCCCGACTTCTGTATGATTTAAAGTAGTATCTATACTTAAATAACGTTGATTATCTACTTCTGATAAAAGTTTTAATGTCGTATAACCAGATTCTATGCCAGAAGGACTTACAATTCCTTCTGAACTAATATATTGATAATCATCTGGCACAAATAGATCCTCTTTTGTATAATGATAAATCTGTACTCTTGGAATTTCTGTATCACAAGACTCTAATTGCAAGTATGTCTCATTAGGAAAACTTACCTTATACATTCCAAAAGTATTGGCATAGACACCTGCATAGCCTAAGTATTCTTTTGGTGTACTTTCCACTTTCTCAGTTGCATTCACTATCTTTTCTTCACTTGTCAATTCTATACCCTGCTCTTCTAAGGCAATGGTCGCTAATTCTTGTGCCAAAAGTCCGTTAAAAGTACTACTACCTCCCGAGCTTAAAACAGAAATAGAAATATTCTCCTCTGGCAAAACCATTAACATACCATGCTGTTTTAAAACGTCTCCCCCTTTTACCAACGCTTTAATGCCTTGTTCATTAAAAGGATACATATCTACACTATCCCATCCCAATCCATATTGATCTAGGCTTCCCCCTTCTACATAACCATATTCGGTTTGCTTGGAAGCAGGAATTTGCATTTCTTGTAATGAGGTTTTACTTAATAAACCTCCATATTTCTCTGTAAAAATGGCTCCAAATTTACAAAGCTCTTCTGCTGTTGATAAAATCCCCCCTGTTCCAATCACACTACAATACTCCGGACTAAATAAAGTGGAATCATCAAAATAAGTATCTACCTGCATCACTTCGTTCAATCGATTAATTGGCGTTCCACTCTTTTTCATATCTAATGGATTAAAAATATAGTGCTCTAGATACTCTGTAAAACTTTTTCCACTTACTCTTTCTATTACAACTTCTGCAAGCACAAAGCCATCATTACAATAGGTACTATATAATCCAGGCTTTGCTTTTAACCTCTGTGTACTTAATCTGGCTAATAAATCATCATGTGCTATGGTGTCATTATCTTCAAACAGAATATTATTACTAAAAGTAGAGCCCATAAGTCCTGAAGAATGGTTGAGTAGCATCCTCATAGTAATCTGCTGATATCTTTCATCTGCCATATGAAATTCTGGTAAATAAGTCGTAATGGGTTCATCTAATTTTAGCTTCCCCTGCTCTACTAATTGCATTGCAGCTACTGCAGTGAACACTTTACTTACAGACCCAATACCATATAAAGTATCTTCCTCTTTAATGACTTCTTCCTTCTTTTGAACCTCTCCAGCTACCTGAATACCGGCTCCACCCAACGCCAGCATTAAACTAACAGTTACTAATAACCTTCTTTTACTTTTATTTTCTCTCTTTAAAATTTTCTTTAATAACATAGACCTCATCCCCTACTCTACTAACAGCTCATATGCTGAAATGTCTTTGATACGATAAGCACTTAGCATTGCTGCTATAAAACTAAAACCTATAGTACCTAATCCTAGTAAGATAATTTCTTGTACATTAAATGTCATAATCATATGTGTTACGCCAACCACTCTAAATGCCCCTGATAAAATGGTTGGACTTCCCCATATAGCTAATAAACTTCCACAAATGACACCGATGATTATAGCAGGCATTAAACTAAGTGTTATTTGTAACATAAGCTCCTTAGTGGTATATCCTAAACCTTTGTAAATACCTAAGTCTAACCTTTGTTGTACCAATTGATTTTTAATAAGCATTGCTATAATAATCATAATAATAATGACTGATACAATCATGATTGCCTTAGTTCCCCAATTAATGCCTTCTACATAAGCCCCTATATTATTCCCTATATGCTCTTCTATATCTGTGATAAGATCAATCGCAAACTGCTTACTACTTCCTTTGATTATTTCTCCATCTATCATAATGGCATAATCAATACTATCCACTCCATATAAGCTAATCAAAGAAGCAATCTTTTCCTGAGCTTTTGCCTGAAGTTCACTTTCACCTTCAAGCCCTTCTCCCTCTCTAGCTGTTTGTAAACTTTGGCCATATTGCTTTTCTAGTTTTTTAATAAAGGCTTTTTTATCCGTTCCCTCTGTTAAATACACATCCAACATATCACTTTGATAGCTTGGATGAATATATTTAATCCCTTCTTCTGTAAAATATAATGTTTGACCATTATTAATCATACTTTGTGATATACCAGAAATCAGGTACTTCTTACTATACCCATTATATGTCGCTTCGATAGAATCCCCAATTTCTTTACCTAGCTGCTTAGCCAAAGCACCTGTTATGGCAATCTCATTATCATAAATTGGCATTCTTCCTTCATAAGTATTGAGTGTTTCTAGTTCTCCATAATCTTTATAAACAACACTTAAAATATCTAGATTACTCAATGAAATATTAAGATAATCATGAGTCATATTGACTTTTCTCACTTCCGGTAGTTCTAACAACTCTTCTTTTAAATCTTCTCCACTCATGGCATGTGTCATACTCACCTGTAAGTCACACATCTCAAAACCTGACATCTGTTGAACAGCCGTTTGATTTTTACCAATGCTACTATATAACAACATACTAAACATCATTGCTGCTGTGGCTACCGTTACACAAATTCCGATCATTATATTTTGTTTTATTGCACCCATAAATCTTTTGCCTGCTAATCTTAAATGTACATTGCTTCTTGTTTTCTCCAGTGCAAAATAGTTCTTTTTGAAGTGATGATTATTAATTCCTTTACGAAACGCAATGACTGGTGGATACTGCTTTACTTTATTTGCCTTACTAAAGCTCACTAATGCTACTATCATAATAATGCTTATAATGATAATAATATCTAATATAAATAGTGGCCTTGCTTCAGACCTCAATCCTAACATATTAGAACTAAAGGCATTAACAAGTGGTAATACCAATCGACTTACCACACTTCCCAGAACCGTCCCTATTACAGCTAGCAAACTATACTCTATAACATAAATGCCTGTAATCTGTTTACTGGTATACCCTAACGCTTCTAATGTGCCAATGTTTTTCATTTGTTCTTCAATGCTATTGGTAATACGATGTCTAATCACAATAAAAATAGTAATGATAATGATGACTGCAAATAATAATAATAAATAGGCAAGTAAAACTGGGAACATAGTTGTGACTGAAGTAAGAAAAATATAATCTATACTAAGCAGTGCTTGAAATGAATTTGCCCCATCAGATAAAGCCTTTGCCTGACTTATAAAATCACTTTTGACTGCTTGAATATCCTCTAGTCGTGGCACATTATATCCTATAAGCTTTGTTTCACCATAAGAATTACTCAATTTCTCGTAATCTTCATTAGAAACAATAAATTTAATAGCTCCCATATTAGCGTTTGCAAAAATAGTAGTCTCATAAAAACCTGCTACTTCAAAAGTATATACTTGCTGATGGAATGTCATTCTAAATTCATCTTCCAAAGCAAAACCATAATAATCTTTAAAAATTAAAGGGAGATATATAGGATGTTCCATAGAGGTACTGATTTCTGCTTTTTCTAGTACAATCCTTTCTAGCACATTTTCATCTGTTTCATTAATGAAGATACTATTACATAAGAAATCTACTCCATTTTTCATCTGAATATTATTTTGCCACCAAAAAACACTATCTTGTACCACTACTTTAGAGACTCTATCATCTTCCTCTAAAATCGTTTTATATTCTTCTGTATAGCGATTGCCCTCCACGCAATATATATTTTGAACACTTTCCATCTGTGCCATCTTGTCTTCAAAAAGATGTATATTCGAAGCGATATTTTGAATCCCTACTCCTAAAAATAACTGACAAAAAAAGATAAGAACGATAATAGTTCCAGCTACTGCTTTATGTTTCTTTATATTAAACTGAGCTAATCGAACCAGATTCACGCCTACCACCCCATCTCATCTAAAAATCCTTGTAATTTATTTCTTCTTGCCGTCATATTTTTTTCACTAAAAGGCTCTAATCTAACTTCTCCTGCAATACAACCATCTTTTAGATAAATAATACGATTTCCTCTAAGTGCTGTTTTAAGGTCATGTGTCACCATTACAACACTTTGTCCTTCTCTATTCACCTTTGAAAAAATATCCAAGACATCTATGCTTGATGCAGAGTTTAATGCCCCCGTTGGTTCATCTGCAAAAACAATTTCAGGTGAATTAATAATAGCTCTAACAATACCTACTCTTTGACTTTCTCCTCCTGAAAGCTGATTAGGAAATTTACTCCATATATTTTCCTCTAAGCCAACTTGTTTTAATAAGGACTTCACTTTCTGAATGAGTTCTTTAGAATTTTTTTGTATAACTAATGCACCCGTTAGGATATTATCAAAAACACTCATATTTTCTAATAGGTAGATATTCTGAAAAACAAAACCACAATGCTTTCTTCTAAATAAAGCAAGTTCATCATTTGTATACTTAGAAATTTCTTCTTCACCAAAATAAATTTTTCCTAAGGTAGGAGAATCCATTCCTGATAAAGCATATAATAAGGTTGATTTTCCTGAACCAGAAGCTCCCATAATTATTGTAAAATCCTCTTCCATAATTTCTATATCCATATTCTTTAATACATGCTGTTGTATCCCATGATTTGAAAAAGACTTACATAACTTTTCTGTTCGTAAAATAATAGAACTCATTTATAATCACTCCCCTTATGTTATAGGAGTATTATAAATGAGTCCTTTATTTAAATCCTTATCGAGTCACTATTAAATTATTAACAAATCCTTAATTACAACAAAGGATACACTTTTCAATATAGATATCACCTCAAAAAATGTATCCTTTATTTTATGATACATTTCTTCAACTCTATATTTCTTAATACCTATATTCATAATCTTAAATATGATTCATAAATACTAACTAAGATTATTTTAAATAAACAAAAAGGACTAGTCATTTCT
>SVDC01000099.1 GCA_015058045.1 Cellulosilyticum sp. | reverse complement strand
GAAGGTGCGGCTGGATCACCTCCTTTCTAAGGAATAAAATCGATGATTTTAGAAGTTACTATTTTGTTTTGAAAGTTTATAAAAAAAAGAACTAGAGAAATCTAGTTCTTTTTTTGTGCAAAAAAGAGGTTCGGAATGTAACTAATTAAGTTAAAATAGTGAAATTTTTATATTATTCTGTTATGATAGACTATATAAAGAGTCAGTTTTTCATAAAAAGACTGGTGGAGTAATCATTATAAGGATAATATAGATAAAGAATGAAGTACAAAAGGATAGGTCAATTAAAAGGGGCGTATTCATGATAAATCGTATAATTATAAGAATATCCAATTATTTTAATAACCATAAGATATCTAAGAAGCTACATATAGTCTATGTATATTGTGTTTTAGTACCTCTCATAATTACAGATGCTATCATTTTGTTAGAGGTATTTAAGGCAGATAGGGTAGAGGTAAGACATCAATCTATTCGAATGTGTGAAGAGATTGAATACAATTTTTTATCGGCAATTGAAGAGGTTGTATTGGTAACAAATAATGTTTATATTAATCGGGATATTAATGAGTTTTTAAACGGGCATTATAATACGGCATTAGATTATTATAATACCTATAGAAGTTATATAAATAGTATTTGGTTGGGTACAGGGAGTACTGCCAGAGAAACTAAAATTATGATGTATACAGATAATAGTACCATCCTAAATGGCGGAGGTGTTTACCGACTAGATGATGAGGTAAGAAAAAGTGATTGGTATCAATTTCTAATGGATTCGGGTAAGAGCAGAGTACTTTATATTTATTATGACAATAGGTGTGAGCCAGCTATAAAATGTAGGAGAAAAATTTCATTAATTTCTAAGCTTGATTATTATAAAGATGGAAGGTGTGAACAGGTTTTAAAGGTGGATATGGATTACACACATCTTATCGATTCTTTAAAACATATGGTACATGAGCTGCCTGTATATGTATGTAACAATGATAAAATTATATTTTCTAATCAGGGATATTCAAGTATTGGAGAAGATTTTACTAGGTTTAATAAAAAGGATAAAGTAGCATATCAGCAACAATTTACGAGTGGTGGCCAAGAGATAGTTATCTATGTGTTGCAAAAAGAGAAGACTATTTTGAGCCAAATTATGCATAAAGCACCGATTATCTTATCTTTAGTTGGAGTTAATATTATTTTGCCATATATTTTTATGAGTATTATTAGACGTTCTTTTGCTGAAAGAATCTATAAGTTAGCGGAAGTATTTCAAGGAGTAGAAAATGAAGTGATGCACACAATTGAGTGTGATTTTGGAAAAGATGAGATTGGAATACTGCTAAATAACTACAACAAAATGGCTACGAAGATGAATGATTTAATTCAAACAGTATATAAGAACAAGCTAAAAGAACAGGAAATTAATATTGCCAAGCAAAATGCAGAATTATTGGCATTAAGAAGCCAGATTAATCCTCATTTTCTATTTAATGCTTTAGAGAGCATTCGAATGCGTAGTGTATTGAAAGAAGAGAGAGAAACGGCATATATGATACAGCAATTGGCTACTATAGAGCGTCGCTATGTAGATTGGAATACGGATTATGTAAGAATAGAAGAAGAAATTGAAAATGTACGCACTTATTTAGAGTTACAGAAATATAGATTTGGGGAAAAATTATCGTATAAGCTAGAAATAGATGAAGAGTGTAAGAAATATTATATTCCCCAACTAACAATCGTTACATTTGTAGAGAACGCATGTATTCATGGAATAGGAAGTAAATCGACACCTGGTTGGATATTTATTCGGGTATTTACTAAGGATAATCAGTTGGGACTAGAAATTGAAG
The DNA here is from genome assembly GCA_015058045.1 of Cellulosilyticum sp. Classification (GTDB taxonomy): domain Bacteria; phylum Bacillota; class Clostridia; order Lachnospirales; family Cellulosilyticaceae; genus Cellulosilyticum. Next base: position 6,307 of record SVDC01000099.1, on the reverse strand, counting down.
ATACAGGAAGTGGTATCAAGGAACCTGATTTATCACGATTAAGAGAGAGAATGATGTATGCAGATATATCCGCTCTGAAGCAGAAAAAGCAAGTCGGAATAATAAATGCGAGTATAAGACTAAGAATGATGACAGATGGAAAGGTGAAATTTAAATTAGAAAGTGAGGTTGGAGTAGGAACAATCATAACGATTAAGATTCCATTAGAGTTAGCAAGATGTTAAGAATTTGTAGGATTTTAATAAAAGGTAGGGGGGATATAAAAAATGCTACGAGTTTTGCTAGTAGATGATGAACCATTTATTGTGCAGGGATTAGCAGCGCTAATTAATTGGGAAAAAGAAGGTTATGAGATTGTGGCTATAGCAAATAATGGCGTAGAGGCATTAAAGTATTTAAAAGATCATCGGGTAGACTTAATTATTGCAGATATCAACATGCCGGTGATGTCAGGGCTTACATTATTAGATGAAATTCGACGATCAAAGATATCAAATGCCTACTTCGTTATTTTAAGTGGCTACAATGATTTTGAGTATATGCAACAGGCTATTAGAGGGGAGTGTATGGACTATATATTAAAGCCAATACAGCCCCAAGAATTAGTGAATATATTAACTAAGGTAGCTAATCAACATAGGGTGTCACAGGATAATAAAAGAGAAAGACAACAGAGTGACAGAAGTTATTTATCTCGTAATATTATTACATTGTTAATAGGTAAGTATGATGAGGTAAATTTAGATTATGTCAGACAACATCTACATCTAGATAAGGATATTCGATACATAAATATTGATATCAATGAATCTGAGATGGTTAGTACACTTTCAGATAGTGCTAAAAGAGCAATACAAAGAAGAATTTATGAAAAGTGTACGGATTATTTAGGAGAAAAATATTGCAATTATTGTATATTTGACATTATTAATCAGGATAGAGGGTACGATATAGGTATATTATATTGTAGTGAAATGGCAAGAGAGAAAGGATTAAGTGATGAAGAATATCTCGAAGAATTATTAGCATGTATCAATAAAGAAATAGGTACCCCTGCAATTATGTTTGTTGGAAATATGATAAGTGACATATCTTACCTTGCAGATTCCTATAGAAGTACAGTTGTGGTAAAGGCCTTCCAAAGTTTACCCACAGAACAAAGTATTTATTATTATACGGAACAGAAGGAAAAAAATATATCTACCACGGCTTTGTGTAAGGATATCTTGGATGAGCTCATTAAAGAGATTTATAAGAATGACCAAAGTGGAATTCAGGAAAAAGTTGATTGTTTATATGACCAAATGAAACAGATGAATATGAGTATAGAGACAATAGAATTAAATATTAATTACTTATTGTATAAGCTAGTAAATATAGCAACAGAACAAGAGCCCAATGTCGATCAGGAAGAGATTATGCGCAAAATAGGTCTTAGTGCATTTGATGGCATTACTAGATGTGGCAGTAGAGAATATTTCAAGCAATTTGCAGAGGAATGTGCAATCTATCTCATGCAGTTACGAAATGACTCGTCTGGTGGGGTGTTGATAGAAGTCGAGAAAGAGATCCATCATCATTATAAAGAAAATTTGACATTAAAGGGTTTAAGTAAAAAATACTATGTAAATAGTGCTTATTTAGGACAGCTATTCATTAAAAAATATGGGGTACCTTTTAAGGACTATTTAAACAACTATCGAATTGAGCAAGCAGTACAACTGTTACTACATACAGATTGTCTTGTATATGAGATAGCAGAGAAAGTAGGGTATAAAAGTCTAGATTATTTTATAAATCGTTTTATTATGGTTAAAGGATGTACACCTACTAAGTACAGAAAACAATTATTAGATAAAGAATAATAGATGTAAAGAATGAAGAAATCTATAGATAATATCTGAATTTAAGAGTTATCTATAGTTTTTTTTGTATAAAAGTATATTTTGTTAGGGTTATATCTATTCTTTTTGTGGTTTGTTATTTGTGGTTTACTTGTTAAAATGTAATAGAAATAATTAATTTTTTAAAAAACAACTAGTAATAATGACTTGTTGGGTTAGGGCATAAAAAATATTAGTTGTAAGTTATGTAAAATATCAAGGGGGGTATAGTCATGAAATTAAAGAAAATATCAACAGCGGTGTTGGCTACAATGATGGTAACAAGTATGATGACTGGTTGTGGAAGTAGTAGTACAGATACGGTTGAAACAACTGGTTCTAATGCAAGTAAAGAAGATGGTGCAAGTGAAGAAGCACCTAAAGAAATTAGGGAGTATACAGCATTCTATGCGGTACCAGGTGATGAACTTAATTCTGGAAATAAAATTCAAGAAATAATTGCTGAAAAAACTGGTGCAAGAGTAGTAGAAACTTGGTTAACAGGCCAAACTGCAAGTGAAGCAATTGGTACATTAATTGCTTCTGGAGAATATCCAGACTTAATTGATGGTAGTGATGGTACTGGATTATTATATGAATCTGGTGCACTTATTCCACTTGATGATTACTTAGACGATTATCCAAATCTTAAAAACTTCTGGTCTGAAGAAGAATGGGATAAAGTTCGTCAAGATGATGGTAAAATCTATTGGATTCCACAATTTGGTAATCCATATGAAAAAGATATGGCACCTACACCAGGAGAAGCTTTCTGGATTCAAGCACGTGTTCTTGAATGGGGTGGATATCCAGAACTTAAAACAATGGATGATTATTTTAAACTAATTGAAGATTATAATGCAGCTAACCCAACAATGGAAGATGGTACTGCTAATATTCCATACACTATCCTTTGTGATGACTGGCGTTATTTCTGTTTAGAAAACGCACCTCAATTTTTAGCAGGTCACCCAAATGATGGTTCAGTAATCGTTGATACTGAAAATCTTAAGATTGTAGACTACAATACTACTCCTGAAGCTAAATTATACTTTGGAAAATTAAATGAAGAATTCCAAAAAGGTATAGTAGATCCAGAAGCATTTACACAAAGTTATGATGAATATATTGCAAAATTATCAACAGGTCGTGTACTCGGTATGGTTGACCAATGGTGGCAATTCCAAAATGCTAGAGATGCTATCAAACAACAAGGTTTAGAAGCACAAGGCTGTAATTATATTCCATTTGCATTAGTAGCTGATGCTAATGTTGAACCAGACTACAACACAGAAAGTGCAATTAACCCTGCTAATGGTGTTGGTATTAGTGTAAGCTGTAAAGATCCTGAAGGGGTATTACAATTCTTAAATGATATTTTAGAACCAGAAATCAGAATCCTTCGTGGATGGGGTATTGAAGGTGAAGATTATACAGTAGGCGAAGATGGGCTTTTCACAAGAACAGATGAACAATGGACACAAACATCTAATGCAACATATAAAGCAGATCATCTTTGTACTTATTCTTACTTACCAAACTATACAGGATTATTAGCTGATAAATTAAACACATCAGATCCAGTTCAACAACCTTCTGAATTCGTTAAGAGTCTTCCATCAGATGTAAGAGAAGCTTTAGCTGCTTATGGCGCTGAAACTTACTTAGAAATGATGGACCCAGCTGATGCAGCACCTGGACCATGGTTCCCAATGTATTCACATTCAAATACTATGACAACATCTACACCAGGTGGTACAGCATGGTTAAAGATGACAGAAATAAAACAAAAAGAACTTCCAAAAGTAGTAATGGCTGAAGACTTTGAACAAGCTTGGAATGAGTATCTAGAAGCATATAATGGTACTAATCCACAAGCATTCTTAGATGAAATGCAAACAGAACTTGATGCTAGAGTTGAAAGTGCTAAAAAATATGCAAAATAGGTAGAGATAGCAGGCAACTATAGTTTGATGTTACTATAGTTGCCGCTTCTTTGTAAAAGGAGGGTGTAATATGTCATCAAAAGAAGTAAGTGTTAAGGCATCTAAGATCAAGATGCCAAGAGCAAAGTTTGATTGGAAAGAATTTAAAAAGCAAAAAGTGCTTATGATTTGGGCAGCAATATTCTTCATATATGGTATTATATTCTACTATATTCCATTGGGTGGATGGCTGATGGCATTCCAAAATTATAAACCCAAAGATGGAATATTAGGTTCTAGTTTTATAGGACTTACAAAGTTTATTAATTTGTTTTCAGATACGAGTTTTCTCTTAGCAATTCGTAATACGTTTGCTATGGGTATTATTAACTTGGCATTTTCTTTTATTACGGCTATTGGATTTGCAATTTTATTAAATGAAGTACGAAGCAAGGGTGGTAAAAAAGCTGTACAGACAATCTCTTACTTACCTCACTTCCTTTCATGGATTGTAGTAACAGGTATTTTAAATGATTTACTTTCAGGTACAGGAATTGTTAATGAGTTATTAATGGCAATAGGGGTTATAGATCAACCTTTAAACTTTTTCGCATATCCAAAATATTTCTGGTGGATAGTTGGATTTTCTAATGTATGGAAGGAAACAGGATGGAATGCAATTATTTATTTAGCTGCAATTACATCTATTGATCCTTCTTTATATGAAGCAGCAGCTATTGATGGAGCAGGAAGATGGGGTAAAATCGTACATATTATTCTCCCAGGAATTAAACCAACCATTATGATCCTATTACTTATTAATATTGGTAATGTGCTAAATGCAGGCTTTGAAATACAATACCTTTTAGGAAATGGTTTAGTATTAGACGTTTCACAAACAATTGATATCTATGTACTCAAGTGGGGAATTAGTCAACTAGATTATTCACTAGGTACTGCCGCAGGTATTTTTAGAAGTGTGGTTAGTATCGTTTTAATTCTCATTGCTAATGGATTATCAAAACGACTTGGTGAAGAAAGACTATTCTAAGGAGGTTGAAGAGAAATGAGTAAAAGGAAAGAAGAAAGAACAGATGCGAAACCAATAAAATATAAAACATCCTTTGGAGAAAAGATGTTTAATGTGTTCAATACTATTTTCATGATATTCTTTGTTGTGGTTACATTATATCCAGTAATCAATACATTAGCAGTGTCACTTAATGATGGAACAGATGCATTAAGAGGAGGTATTCATTTACTACCTAGAATGTTTACACTTCATAATTATAAGACTGTATTAAGTAGAGATAACTTAATGACGGGGTTATGGATTTCTGTGTTACGTACGGTAATTGGTACACTTACAGCGCTTGCTGCTAATGCTATTTTGGCATTTATTGTAAGTCGTAAAAAATTCATGTTTAAAAATCAATTGTCTTTATTTTGGGTAATCACAATGTATGTTAATGGAGGATTAATTCCAGTCTTCGTATTATATCAAAAGTTACATTTAACTAATAGCTTTTGGGTATATATCATTCCAGGAATGATTAGTGCTTTTAATATGTTAGTATTAAGAACATATATGCAAGGAATACCGGATAGTTTGGAAGAGTCTGCGCAATTAGATGGTGCAGGATATACAACTATATTTACACATATTATTTCTCCGCTTTGTAAACCGGTATATGCAACGGTTGCATTATTTATTGCAGTAGGACATTGGAATTCATGGTTTGATGCCATGTTATATAATCGATTAAGAACAGAATACACAACATTGCAGTATGAGTTAATGAAACTATTATCTAGTGTAAGTAATCAAGGTGCTAATGCAGAAGCTATGAAAACAGCTATGTCAGTAGGTACGGTTACACCAACATCTATTCGTTCAGCAGCTTCAATAGTGACAATGCTACCAATTGTTTGTTTATATCCATTTTTACAAAGATATTTTGTTTCAGGATTAACTATTGGTGGTGTAAAAGAATAAGTTTTAAGAGGGAAAATAGAATCAACAATCGATATGTTAATAAAGAGATATTGATTTTAAATAGAAGTGTATGAAAAAGGTAGGCGTTTTATATCTATTTCATACACTTTTTGCGATATAAAGGGTAGATGATTCATAAGAAGAGAAACTAGGGAGGTGGAGAAAGAGCTAGTTTGAAATAGCAGATTAGGTAAGTAGCTAAAAAAAGTTTGAGATATCTATTGACATATGTAAGCTAAAGGTATATCATAATAAAAGTCGCCGCAAGTAAACGGCGCAAATAATTAATGAATAGATGAGTTATCATTTAAACATTATGTTTGTACTTTGAAAAACAAATACTACAAAATGATAGATTTTTAGTTAATCGATGATGAACAATAGTTCATTTTGATTAGCGCCATAACGACAAAAAACGAAAGTTTTAACTTGTTAGGGTGTAAAATCTACAATTTAACCGATAATAAATATTCTTTGTGAAGTTAATCAAGTAATTGATTACT
>SVDC01000098.1 GCA_015058045.1 Cellulosilyticum sp. | reverse complement strand
TCCTTAGCCTCTACCTCGTCCCCTTCATTAACTGATACAAGTATTACTCTTTCTATAATCTTTTCTGTATTTACCATCTAATATCCTATCTTTTCAAAATCTCTTATAGTTACATTCTACAATGTTGTTTTATGATTTGACAAGATATATCAAATAATGCTTTCAAGCATAACAAAAGGAAGCCCAATATGAGCTTCCTTTACAAGAGAAGAAGAATCTATATTAATTTTTAATTAATCCCTTCTTTAATAAGTGTCCATTCCTGACAACTATAACCAGTCGATCCCCATTGACCAACAGCAGCACCATCAGATGAGAGATTATTAAATACCTCAAGATACTTTCCACTATTTACATTCACAATATTATAGTATCCCGAATCTGTTTCCTGTAACTCCCATAACTGTGAACTACTTGTACTATAAGTAGTCTGAATTGCATTGGCCCCGTCTGAAGTGCTAGCATCTTCAATTGTAAGATACATTTCACTATTTACATTCTTAATCCTATATCTATCATTTCCAGCACTTTCAAAAATCCATTTCTGACAAGAATAGTCTGTATCACCCCACTGTCCTATACTTGCACCATCTTCTGTTGACGCACTAACTACTTCCAAATACTTCGAGCTATTTCTGTTTACAATCATAAATTCAGAAGGTGTATCACTAACTTGGATACAATCCAATTCTGCATAACCTACATTTTTAGTAAAAGCAAGAGTGTTTACGCCTGCACGTAAGTATGTTGTAAATGTTGCCCATTGGTATCTGTTCCAATCAGTGGTAACTGGATAATTTATAGTACCAACTGTTGACCCATTTTTTGTAATTGTATGAGAAGCTTCACTACTTTCACCATTTGAATATCTTACATTTATCGTATAGTTTCCAGAACTTTCAACATAGATATCATCAAATTCAACTGTACTATCACTTTCATTTATGTATTGAACTTCTTGCCCATTAGATGCATCAACGTTCGAGCCGACAGAAACATCTGTAAGTTCTGCATTTTCCGCCTCATAAATAGTACCATTTAAAGGCAACGAGCCAACTCTAATGTCATTTAAATTATACGATGTTCCATCTATAGTTTTAGCATTTGAAAAATTTTCTACATTCGTTGCTTGATATAAAGTTGTTCCATCAACACTTACATCAAAGCTCTGACTAAAACCTGAGAAATATCCTCCATTTGTATCTGTAGCATCATAGGTAACAGCCATAGGTAGTCTTTCCCATGTACCGACACCTAGATTATAGTTAACATAGAAGTTTTGGCCACCACTTATATTGTCTGAGGAATCTGTTCCCCACTTAGCCGATACAATAACCATTCCATTTGGTCCGCCTGCATCAACCCATTTAACATATGGTGAAGAACCTATGCCTCGACCATTTGCCAGTGAAATTCTAGTTCCTAGTGAATTTTCATCCCAAGTTATTCCATCATCAGAAAATTTACAATAAACAACCGCATTATTATTACTAATTGATGGACGATTTACCACTTCGTATGTTGCCATATATTTACCATTCGGTAATGAAGTAACAGTAATCATGCCTGGTCTATCTTGGTTATTTGTTATTGCTGCAACATTACCAAAATTTCCCCAAGATATTCCGTCTGAACTAGTTTTGAAACTAACTGCCTGTAAAACGCCATCCGCTTTCTGACGCTCATCTGAATAATAGCATACCAAGTCACCATCATCGTCAAGACCTAAAAATGGTTCCCAAATCGTAGTTGTAGTTGATGTTGTACTTGGGTCATATACACAAGGACCACCTGTATCTACCTGACTCAAAAACGACCAACTCGCACCATGATCTTCGCTCTTGTATATAACAATTCTAGATACTGTAGCTGGATCATCATCAAAAATATTTCCTGCTAAAAGTACTGTGCCAGCTGGCATATCACCCACCGCCTGTGGTAGCTCATATAAGCATGGCTGCGATGTTCTTAATAAACCATATTCCTGATCAAACACATTTGATATAAGCGTCCATGAATCGCCACCATCTGTACTTCTATAGATAGGGTATACTTGCTGGGAAGAGCTTGTTCCATCATCATAGGTAACATCAACATTTTTCAATTGATCATATGTACATAATAACGTTCCATTCGAAGATCCACTATGTTTTAGACAAATTATTCTTGCATAGGTCGCTCCACCTGGATCAAATGTTGCATCATTATCTGATACATAAACCGCAACACCATTACCACTAGTTTGTGCATTAGCCGTAGTTACAATCATTAAAGCCGTTGTAAAAATAGCCATTGACGACAACAACACCTTTTTTAATTTCATGTTCTGCAAAACCTCCCTTTCTACAATGTCTCTCCCCCTACAATTGTATAAGGAATAATAGTTTCTTGCTGAACCTCCGTACCATCTATAAGGTCAAACATAACTTCCACAGCTTTAGTCGAAACGTCCCGCACTCCATTATCTATTGTTGATAATCTTGGCGTGATATAATCCAGCATATCAATATTATCAAATCCCATTATTCCATAATCCTTACCAGCCGTTAGGTTTCTCTTTCTTAAGTGTTTCATTATATCTAGCGCATATAAATCACCAGAGCAAAAAAAGGCAACTCGATTATTCGCTTTATCGACTAATCTATCAATGTCGTCTAAATAATTCCATTTACCTATTACATGACCATTTAGATTTAGCTCATTTACTTTCGCTAGAAATCCCTCTTGTCGTTCTACATGGGAATATACATTTTCCTTTTCTATATCTTCCAAAGGAGGACAGATGAAATATATTTCCTCATATCCTTTCCGTGCTATAGTTTCAACTGCTTCCATTGCAGCACTTCTTTCATCTATTCCTACATATGGAATGTCTGAATCTATCTTATTACCAATTATTACAACTGGTATGTTGAGCTCATGTACGAATTCACCGAATTCAGAACCTTTTGAAACCGGAGAAAGTATTATTCCTTCAACCCTAAAGCCAGCAAGTCTTTGTAGCATATCATGTTCTTGTTTTTCTTTTTTTTCATGAAGAGAGATATTTACGCTGTACCCTCTTCTTTGCGCTTCTAAATCAAGCGTATTTAGCATTTCAGCAAAGTATTGGTTCTTAACGTCAAAAACAACAACACCAATATTACCAGTACGTCCTTTTTTTAAACTTGTCGCCAACAAATCAGGCTTATAGCCCATCTTCTCCGCAGTATCCAAAATATATTTTCGAGTTTCCTCACTAATTCTACCCGTATTATTGAAAGCTCTGTGGACCGTTGTTCTAGATACGTTGCATCTCTCAGCTATATCCTTTGTTGTAACTGCCATAATTATTTCTCCGTTCAAACACCTATTTGGATTAAATTCCAAGAAAACTTTTCGATTCTAGTACATATTATATCATTTTTAATTATGGCATCGTTCCTTTGTTTTGGCTTTACTGAATCATGATTATATTTATTAGTAACTTTTAAATCATCTGATTTTAAAATGATTTGTTCCTTAATTTCTAATGGAAGAAAACCAGCACAATCCATTTCCAAATCAATATCTTCATTACTTCTGTTTAAAATAAATGCAACTATTTCATTATTTTCCTTATTGTAAATTAATACTGAACTGAGTAAATTATCGATGTCTGTATCCCTAGTGTCTAAAACAATGCCTTTTCCATGTTTAGCCATTAAAGAGAAAGGATAATATATAGTCTGAAGCCACATTTCACCATTTTTATCAGTCATAATCATTGAAGATATGTTTGTAACTAATGCCTGACATGCAATCTTTACAATGTTGCAATTATTTATTATTGACATTAGCATTCCGGCAAAAAGAAGTGAGTCTTCAAATGTATAAATCATTTCACTAATTGCTGGAGCTTGCGACCATCTTAATGCTTCACTTTCTTTTACTGTTTCACTTGATGCATGTGTCCAAACACCCCATTCGTCCAAGCTTATATAAACATTATTATTAGCCTTTTTCTTAGCTTTAGTATATTTAATTATAGAATTCACAGTATCTACGTACTGATTTATCTCATCAGCCTGTCTCAAAAATGCTTCTGTTCCTTTTTCCTGACCACCAAAATATTGATGTAATGAAATGTAATCTACATATTCGTAGGCATCATCGAGAACTTGTAATTCCCAATCAGGGTATGTTTCCATAGTATTTAGCGAACTTCCACAAAGAACTGTCTCTATCGATGGGTCAACAACTTTCATTGCTTTCGAAGTTTCAGCTGCAAGCCTTCCATATTCGTGCGCTGTCTTGTGACCAATTTGCCACTTTCCATCCATTTCATTACCAAGACACCACATTTTTATGTCATACGGCTCAACTATCCCATTGTTGATACGCATTTGACTATACTTACTACCACCTTTTATGTTGCAATATTCAATGTAATTAATAGCATCTTGTATCCCTCGGGTGCCTAGATTTACCGCAACCAACGGTTGCGTATTTGTTAACTTTGACCATTTCATAAATTCATCAGTACCAAATCTATTTGTTTCAATAGATCTCCAAGCGAGGTCTAGACGAGAAGGTCGCCTTTCAATGGCTCCTACGCCATCCTCCCATTCATATGTGGATACAAAATTTCCTCCTGGATATCGAATCGTTGTTATCCCTGCTTTTTGTATTGCTTCAATTACATCAGTACGAAAATTGTACTCATTAATATTTTCACTATTTTCATCGTAAATACCTGTATATACAACACGCCCCATATGCTCAAGTAAAGAGCCGTAAATACGATTATCAATTCTTCCTATTACATAATCTTTATTACAACTTATTTTTATTGTTTTCATTTACACTCTCCCTTACTATGATTTCAAACCAGAGCTAGCCATTCCTTCAACAAAATATTTTTGTCCGAAAATATAAAGAATTAGCATTGGTAACAATGAAATAAGGGCTCCTGCAAAGGATGCTCCATATTGAATAGAGTTCTGTCCTACAAATAGTGCTAAACCATTTGCAAGTGTTCTCATATTTGTATCACTTGCAACAATCATCGGCCACAACAAATCATTCCAAGATCCATTTATACTCAAAATAATCAAACATATAACAGAAGATTTTACTTGTGGTAGCATAATTCTCCAAAAAATACCATATTCTGATAAACCATCAATCCTAGCGGCATCTTCTAACTCTTTTGGTAGTCCCGAAAACGCTGCTCTCATCATAAAAATGGATCCTGCAACAGCTACCCTAGGAATTATTAATCCCCAGTAATTATTGTACATTCCCATCTTATAAACTATTAAAAACAACGGAACCATAATTACTTGAAATGGAACCATCATAGTTGCCAACGTCATAAGGAAAAATCCATTTTTTCCTTTAAATTTTTTTCTTGCATAGGCATAGCCTGCCATGCAATTAACAACGACTGCTAAAGCCGTAGTTCCTACCGAATATATAATAGAATTTAAAATATATCTGAATATCTTAATTCGTTTATTTGTAGCTATAAAATTATCTAACGTAAATGAGTGTGTCCAAAAAGTGGGCGGATAAGATAATATCTCTTTTTCTTCTTTAAATGCGCTAAGTGTTAGCCATAGAAGTGGTACTACCACTAGCAGCGCTATAATTATCAATATGATATATGCTGGGATTTTGGCGATTACTCCTTTTGCATTTGATTTCTTCATTTTATTCTTCCTCTGCATTCATTTTTTTATACAACAAAACAGTTACTACTAGAATTATGAAAAACAGTATCACAGACAACGTGGATGCATATCCCATCCTTGATTCAGATGAAAAAGCTCTAGTATATATATAAGTAACAGCAGATTCGGTTGTATAATTAGGACCACCATTTGTTGTCATAAAAATAATGTCAAAAATCTGTAGTGAACCAGCTAACCTAGTCATTAAAATATACCAAAATGTTGGTTTGATTAATGGAACTGTTACATTCCAGAACTGTTTAATTTTGCCGGCTCCATCCATCTGAGCAGCCTCGTATAAAGACCCATTTACATTTTGAATTGCTGTAACATAAATGATTGCAGATACTCCAAAACTTCTCCAAATAGAAATGAATGTGACAACAAAAATTGTTAGATGGACATCATTTAAAAAATTTATTCTTCCCAAACCCAAAGCTTGCAAAGAATAGGTAAAAAATCCAACATTTGAATGAAGAATCATCTTCCACATAATACCGATTGCAGTTGCAGAACATATAACTGGAAGAAAATAAATAGCTCTAAATATTTTGTTAGAAATATTATTTTTTGAGATAAGTGCTGCTATAATCATCGCTCCAAATACTTGTATTGGAACTTCAATAGCAGTAAATATTAATGTGACCTTAAGACTATTAAGAAATCGTTTGTCTTGAAAAGCTTCCTTGAAGTTATCAAACCCCACAAATTTCGCCGAATTTAGTGTCATCGGAACATCAAAAAAGCTCAACCCAAATGCCATAATCAATGGCAAAATAATAAACAAAAACAATAAAATTATTGATGGAAGGATGAAAACATATGCCGATCCCTCATCGGAATTTAGGTACTTCCATATATTCTTTTTGTTGTTTTTAGCTAGACTATTCATTATCATTCTCCCAATTATTTGGGGTGATATATATCACCCCAAATACATAATCATTAATTATATTGTGCAACTAAATCATCAGCTTCTGATTGCAATTCATTTAAAACATCAGCTGGATCTTCACCATCAAATAATACAGGCTGTGTCATTTCAGGTATTATGTCTGAAATAAATGTTCCTATTCCTGGGAATGATGAATCTACAATAAAATCAGCGGAAACATCTGTATTTGTATTTGTCATAGACATAACTTTTTCATTAGCCTGATAAGCATCACTATTTAAAACTGAATTTAGGTAAGTAGGATAACCAAAATCTAAAGACCAAGTCTCTGCTGGACAATCACCATTTGCATCCTGTGTATTCCACCATTCAATAAATCTATAGCATGCAAGTTTCTCATCTTCATCAGCTGCCGTTGTCACAGCCATACCAATAACCTCTGCTGAAGTCATTTCTCCAGCATCTCCTGTAGGAATAGTTGTAATTCCATAATTAATTCCTGCTGTATCCATTCCTGATGTAAGCCAAGGACCATTTATTGTCATACCTAACTGTCCAGCCGTCATCATTGAATCAGTGTCATCTGTAAGTGGATTATCACCACTATCAACAAGAGATTTATATGTTGTTAAAAACTTCTCATAGCCTTCGTTTCCTGCAAGGTTTGCTACCCAGTTTCCCGATGAATCTTGTGTTACTGCCAAGCCACCAAATCGCTGGATTGTATGAGCCATTTGATAATTGTATCCATAGCACAATCCAGAACCATATACATTCTTGCTAGAATCAGTGATGGCCTGTGCATACTCTACATATTCATCCCATGTTGTAGGCCCCTTTTCTGGATCTAGTCCAGCTTCTTCAAATAAATCCTTATTCCAGTATAAATAGAAACCAACTATTTCCATTGGTACAAGATATAAATTGTCATCTTCTGAACAATAATCTAAATAAGATTGAATAAAATCATCCTTGTTTAAACTAGTCTTGTCAAAGATATCGCTCATATCCTGAAGATAATCGCCATAGGTAAACCTGCTAGCGCTTGAAAATAAAACTAACTCTGGACCTTCACCAGCTGCAAATGCCGATGAAAGTTGTTCATCTAAACTTGATGAAATATCCATATCTACTGTTATTCCGTATTCATTTTCACTATTAAATTTGTCTACTAGCTCAACTAGCTCATCCCCATCTGAACCAGTAAAACCATTCCAGAACTTAATAGTAATTGCATCCGCAGATTCCTCTCCTGTGTCTCCAGAAGAGCTTGTGTTTGAACTGGTAGATGCTCCACCACATGCTGTCATGCTTGATACTATCATCGCTGACATAAGTAAAGCTGAAATTAATCTTTTCTTCATGACCTTCTCCTTTTCATAAACTGTTGTGTTAACACGTGCGTACTCGTGTACGCTTCATCTATAAAAATAATACTCCCCAGAGGAGTAGTCTGTCAATTTCATCTTTTTAATAAAAATAATTCTTATTTTTTTTGCATTTTTGCTAAATAATTTAAACTCTAATAAAATAATTTAACAAATAATAATTCTTGTTTTTCTATTTTTCATTGACTATATCTTACTCTAGTGCTATGTTTATAATCGAATTAAATAATTTGCTAGGGGCGCATATGCTGAGAGGTGCTTGCACCGACCCTTAATACTTGAACTGGATAATACCAGCGTAAGGAA
>SVDC01000011.1 GCA_015058045.1 Cellulosilyticum sp. | reverse complement strand
CTTTAGAGAAACCTTAGTTTCATTAAGAAAATCGTTTAAGGGACTTACAGAAGCAGAAAGAGCCGCTAATGCAGAAGTACTTGTAGGTAAAACAGGTATGGCGGGATTTCTTGCGATTATGAACACCTCAGATGAAGCTTTTAATGGATGAGTGATGAGCAAAAAGATCAGGTGGTGAAAATAGGCGCAATAGTGGCTTGTATTCCACCACTTATTTTATTGTATGGAATGATTGTGACAGCTATTGCATTAGTGGCAGCACTAGTCATTAAGTATTAGAAGCCGTTAAAAGAGTTTTTTATCGGTTGCTTTAATAAGATTAAGGAAGTAGCAGTTGCCTGTGGCGTAGACTTTGAGCAACTTAAAGAGGTGTTTAATAAGGTTAAAGAAGGTGTAGGTTTAGCCATTCAAGACATCATTGCTTTTGTACAGTGGCTATGGGAAATGATACAACCTATTTTAGGGATAATCATAGAGTATATTAAAATTTGTTGTTCAGCATGGATTGGTGCTTTTGAAGGAATATTGACTGGCGTAGGAGATATCATTAATGGTGTGGTTGAAATACTAGGTGGTATCATTGACTTTATTGTAGGTGTATTTACTGGAAACTGGCAGCTAGCTTGGGAGGGCGTAGTTTGTATCTTTAGTGGTTTATTTGAAGGGATTAAAATTTCAAACATGACAGTAAGAAAAGAAAGTGATATAGATCAGATTGCAAATGCACTATATAACAAACTTAAGAAGCAAGCATTTAACATGGCATAGGAGGTAGGATTGGATTATTATTTATCATTTAATAACAATGAGGAGAGGATAAGGCTTCCAGTCATTCCTTCTTCTTTTGAGGTGAGTATTCCTCATCAAAATACAACAGTAAATATTACAAACTTAGGTGAGATCAATTTAATTGGCAAAACAGGTTTAATAAGTATGACAATAGAAAGTTTCTTTCCTAATCAACAATATTCTTTTTGTTTATATTCAGGATTCCTTAAACCCTATGAATATATTAAACAACTTCTTAAATGGAAAGACTCGGGTAAGCCCATACGAGTCATCGTGACAGGCACACCTATTAATTATGTAATGGCAATAGAAAGTTTAACTTATTCAGAAGTAGACGGAACTGGAGATGTTTATTTTACTTTAGAGCTTAAAGAATACAAGTTTATTTCAACATCAACAGTAAGAACAACTACAACAAAGAATGGGACGACATTAACCACGCCTACTACAAGCCGAGAAGTCAAGTCTCCTTCTACTTCCTATATAGTTAAGCAAGGCGATACTTTGTGGCTCATTGCAAAGAAACTTACAGGAGAAGGATCTAATTATAGAGCGATAGTACAGAAGAATAACATTACTGATCCTGATAAAATCTATGTAGGGCAGAAGTTGGTGATTTAATGCCTAAAGTGTTGTTAAAGAATAAAACAGGCACTATTGATGTTACAAATATGATTAGTACAATCAAATGGAGTGGCAGTATATCAGAGGTTGCAAGGATATTAGAATTAGAAATTCTTTACCCTTTGCATGATCACTATGCACCTAAAATTTATCTTAATATTGGTGATGAAATGTATTTGTATGATGATACAGGTGAGGAATTATTTAGGGGTAGAGTATTCTATAATGAGCAATTTGGAGAGCAGGGAACAATACAGATTACTTGCTATGATGATGCGATTAGGCTTTCCAAAAGTAAAGGCAAATACAACTTTAAGAATAAAACAGAAGAAGCTATTACAAGAACGGTTTGTAATGATTTAGTCATAAGCGTAGGTAAGTTGGCTACAACTAGTATTTCTCAGAAGATGCTATGTAGTAGTATGGGAATATATGAAATTATAAAGTCAGCCTATGAAGGAGCTAGTAAACAGAATACAAAGAAATACCACATCATCATGAAACAAGGCAAGCTCAACGTAGAAGAAGTAGGAAAAGAGGTGTTAGATTATACCCTAAAAGCAGATTCCATTATTCTAGAGAGTACCTATTCGGAGAATGCTGAAGGTGTGGTTAATAAGGTTAAGATTTATGATGAGAATGACCAATATTTAGGAGTAGTACAAAATGATGAGCTAATTGACCTACTAGGTGTTTTTCAAGAGGTTTATATAAAGGAAGAAGATAAACAAGCAAAAGCAGTAGCACAAAGTATGTTGCAAGCAATAGATGAAGAAATAAGTATTACAGTCATAGGGAATACAAGCTATATTAGTGGAAAGACAATTAAAATAGAGGATTCATTAACTAAGTTAATGGGTTCTTTTTATATTGAATCAGATGAGCATAAGTGGGCTGGTGGGAAATATAGGATGAAATTAGATTTAAAGTCAAAATAAAACTACCCATACAATAATGCTATACAGGTAGTGATACTGAGTTATGAGTTCTTTTTTATGTAAATTTTCAAAGCTTTAATTGCTAAGATTAATACATAAAAGGTTAGTCCTATGAGTGCTAAGCAAATAATAAAATAGATAATCGTAAATATAGCCATTATGCCACCTAGACCACTTGGTGAAGTTAAGTCCATATCAATTCCCCTTTCTAGATTTATTTTACTTAGAATAGTATATAAACTAGATATTAAAAAATCAATAATATTCTGACAATTGAGGTGATCCTATTAATAATCCCTACAACGGAATTTTGAACATAATAAAAGAACAAAACAAAAATAGTAGCTCATCAGCTGTAATGATAGGAAAGGTCGTAAATACCAATCCTTTATCCATCAGCATTGGTGAGCTTTTTTTAGATAGAGAGGATTTAATGGTAAATGAGAATGTAAAAGAATTTAATAAGAGCGATACCTTGGCTATGGTTCCGACATCAAATAAGCAGAAATACATCATTCTTTGTAAGGTGGTGAAATTATGAGTTTATTTCCTTTTATGAGAAGTGAATTAGGTGAAATAAAACCAATAACAACTTATAAAGAGTACGAATTTGATTTTGGTAACAACACCTTAACAGGTAAAATTTTAGAAGGTAAAGCAGCGCTTAAGATGTGGATCTATAAGGCATTACTTACATCTAGATACACCTATCCTATTTATTCATGGGATTATGGACAAGATTTAGATGAACTCATTGGGCAAGGATATGAAATAAATCTAATTAATGATACTTTACACATTTCGTTTACAGCAGAAAGAATATTTGGAGAGGTAACAATTAATGTCTAATACAATCACATATGAAAGCCTTTTAAATAGGGCGTTACAACGAGTCGACACTAATGTAGATGCTAGTGAAGGCTCTTTTTTATTTGATGCCATAGCACCATGTGTAGCTGAATTATATGAGGCATACCTTTATAGTGATGAACTAGAAAAGCGAGTATTTGCAGACACATCCTATGGTGAATATCTTGAAAGAAGATGTGCAGAGCGTGGTATTTATAGGAAGGAGCGACTAATGCCATTAGAGAAGGTTATTTTGATAATGCAGTACCTATTGGTTCAAGATGGGGAAAGGAAGAATTGGTGTATATTGTCACCGAGTTGGTGCAAGATGGTGTATATTTACTCAAATGTGAGCAAAGTGGTGTAATTGGAAGCCGTTATGATGGTAATTTAATTAATATTGATGCAGTAGAGAACATTAATTCAGCAGTTTTAGGTGAAGTGGTGCTTTTTGGTGCAAATAGGGAGCAAGATGATACATTAAGATGCAGATATTTCAATAGTTTTGAAAAAGAAGCCTTTGGAGGGAATATAGCTGATTATAAAAAGAAGATAGGTAGTATTGATGGCGTTGGTCAAGTCAAGGTTTATCCTGCATGGAATGGTGGAGGAACTGTTAAGCTACAGTTGCTTGATAAAACAAATAATATCCCATCAGTCGATTTGATTCAAACGGTCCAAACGTTAGTTGATCCAGTTCAAAATAGTGGAGAAGGATTGGGTATTGCACCGATAGGTCATAGAGTGACAGTAGAAGCAGCAAGGCAAGTAGATGTACAGTTAGCCACACACCTCACTTTTAGGGAGAGCAGTTGGAAAAACGTAAGTAGTGGAGTGAATCAGGTCATTAAGGATTACTTTAGTGAGTTAAGAACTAATTGGTCAGAAAGTGATATAGTGATTCGTATTAGTTAGTTTGAAGCAAGAATTTTAGAGATAGAGGGGATCATTGATATTGAAGATACAATGCTCAATGGCTCATCTAGAAATCTGTATCTGTCAGGAGAGGAAGTACCAGTGTTAGTGGGTGTGGTAAATCTATGAGGTCAAAGAAATATTTGCCTGAGTTCATAAGTGAGATTAAAGAGTTTCAAGAGCTAGATAAGACTTGTAGTGCAGAGCTAGATGAACTACGAGAAAAGTTACTAAAGCTACAAACCCATCTTATTTCTCCTTATCTCTTACCGTTACTGGTGCTTAATATACTTGAAATTCCTTACCATTACTGGTATAGTTAAAGCTATTAACAAATGAACTTGAAAGGACCAGTTATCAATAGATGAGTAAACAAAAATTGCATAAAACAAAGTGGAAGGCAGGCAATATGATCTATCCACTTCCTGCCGTAATGGTAAGCTGTGGAGATGAAGAGGTAGCTAATATTGTTACAGTGGCTTGGACAGGAACCATTTGTACTAATCCGCCAATGACTTATATCTCATTAAGACCTGCTCGTCATTCTTATGATATTATTAAGCGTACAGGCGTATTTGTAATCAATTTAACAACAGAAGATATTGTTCGTGCCACAGATTTTTGCGGTGTTAAAAGTGGGCGTGATTTAGATAAATTTGCAGAGATGGGCTTAACCATGGAACGTGATGAGGACTACAAATGTCCAATGATTGTAGAAAGTCCAGTAAGTATTGTTTGTGAAACCGTAGAAATTAAAGAGCTTGGTTCACATCATATGTTTATTGCTAATGTGAAGGCCGTTTATGTAGATGAAAGCTATATGAATGAGAAAGGTAAATTTGAGCTTAATGAAACAGGTCTTATTGCTTATTCTCATGGGAGTTATTTAAAAACAGGTGAAGAACTTGGTACATTTGGCTATTCCATTAGTAAAAAGAAAAAAGCTGAGGAGCAAAGAGTAGCAACCCCTTTAAGAACGAAGAAAACTGCAAAAATAGAAGCGACTCATGATCAAGTGCCTCATGATCAAGTGCCTCAAAAGAAAAAGAAACCAAGTAAAATAGGGGCGAAAAATCAAGGAAAGAAAGCCAGTCCTAAAAATACAAAGACTCAAACTAAGAAATCTAATAAACCGTCTACTCATAAGAAGACTTACAAAAAGAAATAGGTGAAAGAGTAGAGCGTATTATTCATAAAAGTTAATATTTAAAAGGCCAGTCATACAAAATGTAGACATAAACATGTAAACATTATATGACTGGCTTTTAGTTTTATAGCCTATTAAAAATGAATAAAGGAATTGCCATCAATGGTCTGTACCCATTTTAAAGGATAGTTTTCTATGCCGCCAATGACATAGAGTGTATAATAACGTGATATTTTAAAGGTATTATTAGAAGTAGTAGTGAGTAAATGACCATTCTCTATTTCTAGTAGTTCAATGGCAGCAGTAGTAGGAAGAAAGCTCAGGTAACTACTCGTTTGCCTTAAAGGTACTTTTTTAAAGAGTGGCTTAGTCTCTACAAGATGAAGGGTAAGAGGTGTTATACACTGACTAAAGTTACCTACTCTTATGAGCAGATGTTCTTCAGGAATGGCTTTAGGTGGCTCATTGAGCAAGTAGCCCTGTATATTGGTTGTGTTTGGTGTATAAGTTAGGACTAAAGTATAAATTTTTTTTTCACTAATCCAAAAGGTGCGTTCATAAATAGGTTCAGATTCCTTATGTGGACAGACCTTAAGGGTGTGCTCGCCTAATGAAATGGGCTTATAGAGTGTAAAATCTTCATAAAGGAAGTCCTTTGTATAAAGCATATCGTCTAAATAGAGATCAAAACTTTCTGCCGTAGGAAGTGCATGAAAGAGTCTAAAATAGCTACAATCAGGAGGATTAGATTTCATGGGCATTTTCTTCCTTTTAAAGCTTTCTAGTTTTAGTATATGAGAAAAGTTAAAAGACTAGAAATAAAAAGAAAGAGAAAACGTCTAAAGGATAGGAGCTCCTGCATAAAATGGAAGATAGACAAAATAGAAGGATAGGTATCTTGCATTAGGTTAAGACAAATAAAAGAGTGTGGAATATACAAACTTAACAAAAAATATATTACAATAGGAAGCATAAGTATGACATAAGCAGGAGGGAAAGATGAACTTACATAAACTGCATCAGCTATTAAAAAATGATGAGGGATTTAAATTAGATTTTAAACTAAAATTAAGCCTAGAGTTAGACTCTGAAAAAAAGGAGTTTGTAAAAGATGTGATTGCCATTGCTAATACACCAGGTGGAAGAGGTTATATTATTTTTGGCGTAGAGGATCAGACAAGACGCATTGTAGGACTCGATGAAGTGCCAGAGCATATAGAAGAACGCATACAACAAATTATTTCTAATAGATGTACACCGCCAGTACCGATTCATTTTGAGGTTTTAGAATGTAATCATAAAAAAGTAGGGGTTGTGACCATCTTTAAAAGTATGCAAGTGCCACATCAAATGATTCAAACAGGGGCTTTTTATATTCGCAGAGGCTCTACAACAGATAAAGCAAACCGCCATGAAATTGCCAATATGCTTCAGCAATTTGGAATGCTCAGCTTTGAAAATGTACCTTGCAGAGGCAGCCGGTTAGAGGATCTGGATGAAAATTTGGTAAGGCAATACACCGGTCAGATGTATTTAAGTCCAGTACAACAACAGATGCTACTTTGCAGTATGGGGATTATTGCTTGTGATTTTGAAAAGGAAAACTATATACCAACTTATGGTGGGTTACTACTCATGGGAAAAAGGCCACAGAACTTTATTCCACAAGCCGTATTAGAAGTAGGTTATGAGGGGCAATTAAGAGGCTTTGAAGGGAATATTAAAGTTATGTTAGATGAATTCAAACAGGCCATACAGGGGATTTTGCCCAAAAAGTATCCTATAGAGGGACTTTTGGAAGTCGTTACGAATGCCATCATTCACCGTAATTATTGGAATAATGGCCAGTATATTCAGGTGATGATTGATGAGGAGCAGATTGTAGTTTCTAATCCTATGAGTCATGAAATTTATGAGCTGAAAAGTTCAAGATGGCGTGTTAATCCATGGCTTTATTCTAGATTACTTATGATGCAACAACCAGATGGTTTTCATTTAGGCATTGGTTTAGAACAAACTAAAAAGTTATTCCAAGGAAAAGGTGAGGTCGAAGTCAAAACGAATCCATTAGAAGGGATTTTTGAGGTGACTTTACCAGGTATAGGCGTATATCGATAGGAGGTATAACTATGGAGCTTATAAAGATTCAAACCCTTTTAAACGCACAGGTATGGGCAGGGGAGGAGAACTTAGAAAGTGAGGTCTATTCTGCTTGTGGCTGTGATCTAATGAGTGATGTTTTAGCTTTTGCAAAAGAGAAAATTGTACTTTTAACGGGGCTTATTAATTTACAAGTGATTCGTACCGCAGAGATGCTAGACATTAAAGCCATTGTCTTTGTAAGAGGAAAACAGCCAACCCAGGATATGATTGATCTAGCAAATGAAAGGGGTATTGTGCTCCTTTCTACTCTTATGCCTTTGTATCCTGCTTGTGGCATATTATATGAAGCGGGTTTGCAAGGATAAAGAGTATGTACTTACAATTTATGGTTGATGGTGATGATTTTTTACGAGCAGGGGAAGCTTCTGCTGCTGTGAAACGGACGTTAAAGCAACTTGGGCTAGAAAGTAGCTTAATACGCCGAATTGCCATTGCCATGTATGAGGCAGAAATGAATATGGTATTACATGCGAATGGAGGAAAGATTGAGGTCAATTTATCAGATACTTATTTGAGCATTTTATTAAAAGATACGGGACCAGGTATTGTAGATGTTAATCTTGCCATGCAGGAAGGGTATTCTACAGCTACTCAAAAAATTAGAGAATTAGGTTTTGGTGCAGGAATGGGATTACCTAATATGAAGCGTTATAGTGATGAACTAAAGATTACAACAATAGTAGGTGTGGGGACTGAGATTTTATTAGGATATCAGTTATAGGGTGGCTAAGAAAGAGGGGCGTAAATCATGGATACTCATTCTGTGACACTTGAAAAAAGTAAATGTATTGGCTGCACAGATTGTATTAAACGTTGTCCAACAGAAGCAATCCGTGTAAGAAACTCCAAAGCACAAATAATAGAAGATCGATGTATAGACTGTGGAAATTGCATACGTATTTGTAGAAATGGTGCTAAGAAAGCGGCGACAGATGGTATAGAACTGATGAAGAAATATACTTATCGCATTGCTTTACCAGCACCATCTTTTTATGCTCAATTTCCCAAAGCACCAGGCATTGAATGGATTTTAGAAGCCTTGCTACAAATTGGGTTTACGGACTATTTTGAAGTAGCCACAGCAGCAGAAGTGATTTCTGAAGCGACCTATGCTTATCTTAAGAAAACACTCACTCATCCAGTGATTTCTTCTGCTTGTCCTGCTATTGTAAGGCTCATTCAAAGTCGGTTTCCATCTTTATTACCACATATTTTACCGATTATTTCCCCTATGGAACTTGCCGCACGCTATATAAAAACGGAATATGCTAAAAAGGGGATGGATATAAAAGAGGTAGGTGTCTTTTTCATTTCTCCTTGTCCGGCAAAGGCTACAGAGATTCGTATGCCTAGGGGCATTGAAAAATCTATGGTAGATGGGGTTTTATCTATGCAGGATTTATACAAGCAGATGCGGAATTTAGTAGGGAAGGTAACACCCAGTCAGACGAAGAAAAGTAGTCATAGAGGCATTATTTGGGCGACACGTAATGGTGGGATTGAGGAAGATAAGATATCAGGCTATATAGCTGTAGATGGTATGGAGAACGTAATTAATATTTTGGAGAAAGTAGAGGATGGTACGTTAAACCATATGACCTTTATAGAAGCTATGGCATGTACGGGTGGCTGTTTAGGAGGTGCACTCACCATTGAGGATCCTTATGTGAGTCGTAGTACGTTAAGGAAATGGATCAAAGCAGATAAGAAGGAAGAAGTATTACGGAAAGGACCTGTTAATCAAAAGCTATTAGAAGCAATTGTGAAGGTTCCATATGGATTTGAATGTGAGATTTTTCCAAGTCCTGTTTTTTCGCTTCATACCAATCGGTTAAAGGCATTAGAAATGATGGAGAACATAGAAAAACTCTATCAAGCGCTTCCACAGATTGATTGTGGTTCTTGTGGCGCACCAACCTGCAGATGTTTTGCAGAAGATGTGATTCGTCAGGAGGCCAGTAGTGAAGCATGTATTTTTATGCTCAGAAGAAAAATCAAGGAGCTATCTGATGAAATGCATCAGCTGGCCTATACAGTGATTCCAACAGAAAGTCATAATGAAAAGCCGAAGTAAGTGTAATCAAACATAAATTAAGCCTGTCAAACATATAGTAATATGAATACTTGTAAGGATAAGCATAATAAAAAAAGCATAGCAAATGATAAGGAAAGGGAGGTCATTAAAATGCGTGTGGATGAATTAGCAGAGCAATTAGGATTAGAGTGTATTGCTGGAAAGGAGGGGATGAAAAAAGAAGTTACTGGTGTTTATATAGGTGATCTACTGAGTTTGGTTATGGCACATGCAAAAGAGGGGCAAATATGGCTAACGGTACAAGGTCATCTAAATGCCATAGCTGTAGCTGTTTTAGTCAATTTACCAGCTGTTGTTTTAGTTGAAGGTATACAGGCAAGTGAAGAAATGAAGCAAAAAGCAGAGGAAGAAGCGATTGCATTATTGATAACGAAAAAAGGGGCTTATGAAGTTGCCAAGGCTTTAACAAAATGGTTCTAGGAGGAATGTTTGTGAAATGGGCTTATGACCTTCATATTCATACAGCTGCATCACCTTGTGGAGATGAAAATATGACACCTCATAATATTGTCAATATGAGTTTATTAAAAGGACTTGATCTCATTGCGATTACAGATCATCAGACTGTAGCAAATTGTGAGGCAGTGATGAAGGTTGGAAAAGCCAAGGGACTTAGGGTTATTGCAGGTATGGAACTAGAATGTATGGAAGAATTTCATATGATTGCACTCTTTCCTCATATAAAAGCAGCACGTGACATGGAAAAATGGTTAGGACAGTTTTTACCGCCTATTCCCAATAAGCCTTCTATTTTTGGAAGGCAAAGTATATTGAATGAAGAGGACGAGTGTATAGGTGAAATTGCAAGACTTTTATTAGTGGCAGCCAATGTAGCAGCCGAGGAGATTTTAAAAAAGGGAAGAAGTTTAGGGGCGCTTATTTATCCTGCTCATATTGATCGCCAAAGCTATAGCATTTTATCTAACTTAGGGAGTATTCCTCAGGAGTATGCTTTAAGCTATTTAGAAGTTTCTAAGGCGGCATCCTATACTTTTTATGAAAAAGCTTATCCTGGCTATACACTTATTCAGTCTTCTGATGCCCACTATTTACAAGATATTGCAGAACGAGAAGCCTATATAGAAGCAGATATTTTGAAGCATTTAGTAAGTAACTTAGATATTTCATAGATGAAATGATAGGTTGGTAAATCATAAAAAAGGAGGCTATGAAATGGCATGTGAAGGTTGTAAAAATCCAGCAGCAGACGCACTATACGAAGAACTTGAAACATTTATTAATAACTTACCAGAGAAAAAAGGCGCACTCATTAGTGTATTACATAAAGCACAAAGTTTATTTGGCTATTTACCAAAAGAAGTACAGATTTTTGTAGGAGAAAAACTGGGGGTTCCTGCTTCTAAAGTTTATGGTGTTGTAAGCTTTTATTCCTTTTTTACAATGGTACCTAAAGGTAAATATCCTATTTCTGTTTGTCTAGGAACGGCTTGCTATGTCAGGGGAGCAGATAAGATTTTGGAGGCATTTAAAAAAGAGCTTGGTATTGAGGTAGGACAAACCACGCCAGATGGTAAGTTTTCATTAGATGCCTTAAGATGCGTTGGGGCATGTGGTTTAGCACCTGTTGCTTTAATTGGAGATAAGGTATATGGACGGATTAGCTCGGAGGAAGAAGTGAAAAATATTTTAAAGGAATATGAGTAAAGCATAGGGGGAATGTACATGGCAAAAATGATGTCGCTAGATGAGCTTCAGGCATTAAGGGAAAAGGTAAGAGCAAGTGTGGATTTAAGAGAAAAAGGGGATAAAGCGGAGCAGCTGATTGTGGTACGTGTGGCCATGGCAACATGCGGGATTGCAGCAGGGGCTAGAGAGATTATGAATTATTTTTCTGAGGAAGTGCGTACAAGAGGACTTGATCAAGTATTGGTAACACAGGGGGGCTGTATGGGATACTGCTATGCAGAGCCTACGGTAGAAATTACAAAGCCAGGTGAAGCACCTATTGTTTATGGGGAGGTGACTAAGGAGCGAGCACAAGTCATTTTGGAAAAATACATTTTGGGTGGTGAACTGGTAGATGGGATTATTCCAGTGAGTCATCAAACGCTAGATGAATAAAAGGGGGGAATGGAGATGTCCAAATATACAATGCATATTTTAGTTTGTGGAGGGACTGGATGCCTTTCCTCTCGCTCAGCAGAGATTGTCACCCAGCTTAATAAAACCTTAGAAGATGTCGGTATGCAAGACCAAGTTCAAGTCTTAAAAACAGGTTGTTTTGGCTTTTGTGAAAAGGGACCTATTGTAAAAGTCTTACCAGACAACACCTTTTATGTACAGGTACAGCCAGAGGATGTTGAGGATATTGTAAACGAGCATATTATAAAAGGTAGAAAAGTCCCTAGATTATTGTATGAAAATCCAAAGTCTAAAGAACATGTTTCTGATTCTAAGCATATGGATTTTTATAAAAAGCAAATGCGTGTAGCGCTTCGGAATTGTGGCTTTATTAATCCTGAAAGTATAGAGGAATATATTGCAAGGGATGGGTATGAGGCTCTGGCTAAGGTATTAACCCTATCCCAAGAAGAGGTTATTAGTGAGGTGAAAAAATCTGGGCTTCGAGGTCGTGGGGGTGGTGGTTTCCCAACAGGACTCAAATGGGAATTTGCTTATAAAAATACCAGTAACCAAAAATATGTGGTATGTAATGCGGATGAAGGCGACCCGGGAGCTTTTATGGACCGTTCTATTTTGGAAGGAGATCCTCATTCTATTGTAGAAGCAATGGCAATCTGTGGGTATGCTATCGGTGCCAATAAAGGGCTAGTTTATATTCGAGCAGAATATCCTTTAGCGGTTAAACGCCTAGAATGTGCTATTGAATCAGCAAGAGATCTGGGATTATTAGGTGATAATATTTTAGGAACGCGTTTTTCTTTTGATATAGAAATTCGATTTGGAGCAGGTGCTTTTGTTTGTGGAGAAGAAACTGCCTTAATTCATTCTATGGAAGGCAAACGTGGTGAGCCAACGACAAAACCGCCATTTCCAGCAACTAGTGGCTATTGGGATAAGCCAACGAATGTCAATAATGTAGAGACCTTTGCCAATATCCCAGTCATTTTCTTAAAAGGCGCAGATTGGTTTAGTCAAATTGGAACTGAAAAATCTAAGGGAACCAAAGTTTTTGCATTGGCTGGAAAGATTAACAATGTAGGGCTTATTGAAGTGCCTATGGGAACCACTTTACGTTCTGTTATTTATGATATTGGTGGCGGCATTAAAGATGGTAAAAAGTTTAAAGCGGTTCAGACAGGGGGACCTTCTGGTGGTTGTTTAACAGAAAAAGATTTAGATACGCCTATTGACTTTGATAATTTACTAGCCAAGGGTTCTATGATGGGTTCTGGTGGTATGATTGTCATGGATGAAGATGACTGTATGCCAGCTGTGGCGAAGTTTTATCTGGAATTTACAGCAGAAGAATCTTGTGGAAAGTGTACCCCTTGCCGTGTAGGAACCAAACGACTACTTGAGATTCTAGAAAAGATTGTTTCAGGTCGTGGAGAAGAGGAAGATTTAGAAACCTTAAAGAACTTAAGTGAAGTGATCAAAGATACAGCCCTGTGTGGTTTAGGACAAACGGCACCAAATCCTGTTCTTTCTACCCTTAAAGTTTTTGAAGACGAATATATCGCTCATGTGAGAGATAGAAAATGTCCATCAGGGCAGTGTAGTGCATTGCTACAATATCGTATTACAGAAAAATGCGTAGGCTGTACAGCTTGCAGCCGAGTATGTCCAGTAAATGCAATTTCTGGTAGTGTGAAAAAACAACATACCATTGATGTAAGCAAATGTATTAAATGTGGTGCTTGTATGAGTAAGTGCCGATTTAATGCCATTGTAAGGGAATAGAAAAGGGGGAAAAGAGATGCTAAAAGTAACCATAGATGGAAAAGTAGCTAATGTGGAAATGGGGAGTACCGTTTTACAAGCGGCTCAAAGTGTTGGGATAGAAATTCCTACTTTATGTCATTTCAATTTACATGGCACTAAGATGGAAAATAAACCTGCTTCATGTAGGATTTGTGTGGTGGAGGTAGAGGGGCGTAAAAACTTAGCACCTGCTTGCGTAACCCCTGTTACAGATGGCATGGTAATAAAAACCCATACGCCACGTGTCATCCATTCAAGACAAATGGTCTTAGAATTGATGCTTTCAGATCATCCAAAAGATTGCATGGCATGCACTAAATTAGGAGACTGTGAATTATTGCAAATGGCAGAGTACCTTGGCATAAGGGAAATAGAAATTGGAAAAGATGGGGAAGCGTCTACTTATAAGAAAGATGAGGGCGTTGCCATTAGTCGAGATATGAATAAATGTATTATGTGTCGCCGTTGTGAAACCATATGTGAACAAGTACAAGGCGTAGCGGCACTATCTGGTATTAAACGCGGATTTGATGCAGTTGTTGCAACGGCTTTTGAAGAACCTCTTGATAACACCAAATGTGTTCAATGTGGACAGTGCATTGCAGTTTGTCCAACAGGCGCATTAACCGAAAGAGAATACATAAAAGAAGTCATGCATGCTTTAGCTAATCCGAATCAAACCGTTATTGTGCAAGTAGCACCAGCTGTTCGGGCAGCACTAGGTGAGGCGTTTGGTATGCCAGCAGGATCTTTGGTAACAGGAAAAATGGTAGCGGCACTTAGACAAATTGGCTTTGATTATGTATTCGACACGGATTTTGCAGCAGATGTAACCATTATGGAAGAAGCTCATGAGCTTTTAGATCGTTTAACAAGAGTGGGAAAAGGGGATACAAGTGTTAAACTTCCTATTATAACCAGTTGTTGTCCGGCATGGGTGAATTTCTATGAAACACAGTATGATGATTTACTAGATTTACCTTCTACCACCCGTTCTCCACAACAAATTTTTGGATCCATTGCAAAAAATTACTTTGCACAAAAAATGAATATAGATAAAAAGGATTTAGTTGTTGTTTCAGTTATGCCATGTATCGCTAAGAAATATGAAGCTGCTCGCCTAGAATTTGGCCAGGATGTGGATTTGGTACTGACAACCAGAGAACTTGCAAGACTCATTAAGCAATTTAATATTCAATTTGAGGCATTAGAGGATGAGGATTTTGATGCCCCATTAGGAGAGTCTACAGGTGCAGGTGTGATTTTTGGAACGACGGGTGGTGTAATGGAAGCCGCACTTCGTACAGCTTATGAAAAGGTAACAGGAGAAGTGTTAGAACATCTAGAATTTGAAGCGATACGTGGATTTGAAGGGATAAGAACAGCAACGATTCAGTTAGGTGATACGGCTTTAAATGTAGCGATTGTACATGGTTTAAGTCATGTTAGAGCTATTATGGAAGAGATGCGTTGTGGCAATCCAAGAAACTTCCATGCCATAGAAGTAATGGCTTGTCCAGGTGGATGTATTGGTGGTGCAGGTCAACCTTATCATCATGGAGATAGTGAAATCTTAATAAAAAGGTGTGAAGCCCTTTATAGAGAAGATGAAAGCAAAGCGCTACGTAAATCTCATGAAAATCCATCGGTACAAGAAGTTTATACCCATTACTTTAACCATCCACTGAGCCATAAAGCCCATGAGTTATTGCATACCTACTATGAAGCTAAAGCACGTCTTTAAGAGCAGGATGGTGTAAAAACATTTAATAAGTATAAAGAAAAGGATAAAGAACATAATAGGTTCCCTATTAGAAAAATCTTAGGGAGCCTATAGGTTTATAAAGTAGAAAGAGGTAGAAGGATGAAGGTTGTATATATTTGTATTGGAAGTGCCTGTCATTTAAAAGGGACTCACCAAGTTATTGAGATTTTTAAAAAGCTTATTGAAACCTATCATCTAGAGGATAGGCTGGAACTAAAGGCAGCCTTTTGCACAGGACATTGCACTGAGGCTGTAGCGGTACAAAAGTGGGATGGCAGTATTTTATCCGCCAATAAAGAAAATGCAGAGGCAATCTTTATCAGTGAAATACTACCGGATTTATAAACAGGAGATGAGCGCATGTGGATTATTGATTTTTTAAAAGCCAATTGTAAAAATTGTTATGCCTGCGTTAGGACTTGTCCAGTAAGTGCCATAAAGGTGCAAAAGGAGCAAGCTAAGATTATGAAAGAGCGATGCATAGGATGTGGGAAGTGTCTAAAGGTATGTCCTAAAAATGCCAAACATGTGCAATCAGAATTGTATAAAGTTGGTGAGTATTTAAAGGCGGAAGAAAAGGTGGTTATTTCTGTAGCACCTAGTTTTGCGGCGGTATGGGGAGAAGAAAGCATTTATTTACCTGGACTTTTAAAGAAATTAGGGTTTTATGCTGTAGAGGAAACGGTAGTAGGAGCCGAGCTAGTGACACGGGTCTATGAAACTTATGCCCAGATGCCAGGAGACCAGTGTTATATTACCAGTTGCTGTCCTACTGTTAATGCCATGATTCAAAAACACTATCCAGAGGTTCTACCTTATCTTATGCCCGTTGTTTCACCCGCTATTTGTCATAGTCGATTAATGAAACAAAAATATGGAGAGCAGACAAAGGTGGTTTTTCTAGGACCTTGCTTATCCAAAAAGATAGAGGGGATGGAGGAGGAAACACTAGATGCTATTTTAACTTTTGAAGAGTTTATAGAGTGGATAAAGGCATTAGATATAAAGTTAGAAGAGCAGCCTATTATACCCTTTGATGAGGTAGAAGAAAGGCAAAGATTATATCCCACTGTTGGTGGCGTAACGGCTACTATAGATCTAGAGCGTAGCCCAAGAAAAGTGATTCAGATTGATGGTATAGAAGAATGTAAGGAAATGATGTCCTATATTGTGCAGGGCGCTTTTAAAAATTGCCTATTAGAAATGCATGGGTGTAGGCAAAGTTGTATTGCAGGGGCGGGAATGCCTCAAGACGGTGTACCTATTTACGAACGAAAAGAGAGGATTAGACGTTATGCCGCAGGACAGATGGTGTGTCAGAACGTAGAAATGTACCCAGAGCAGATATTGGATGAAGGTAGAAAAAACGTAGAAAAATCAGAGCAGCCTTCTATCCAGTTACATAAAGTGTTTTCGAGCCTAAAGAAAGAGTTGAAGGTACCTAGTGAAGTGGAAATCGAAGCCATTTTAAATAGTATAGGTAAAGAAACACCATTAGATGAATTAAATTGCGGAAGTTGTGGTTATAAGACCTGCAGGGATAAAGCCATTGCTGTCTATAATGGATTAGCTGAACCGTATATGTGTTTACCTTATATGCGCCAAAAAGCAGAGACGCTCACTAATATTATTTTTGAAGCAACACCGAATATGATTATTATGGTCGATGAGGCCTTAGAAGTTATAGAAATGAATCCAGCAGCTAAAAAGTTTTTTAAGATTAAGAGAGAAGACTACTTACATTTTCCAGTAGGTGCTTTTTTTGATGAAAGCGTTTTTGAGGAAGTAAGGAAGACAAAACAAAACTGTTTAAATCAAAAAGTGGTGCTTCGATATAATGAAGCCACTGTAATTCAAAGTATCTTGTGGAGTGAATACCATCAAATTATGCTTTGGATTGGAAGTGATATGACTTCAGATGAGAAGCAAGCACAGAAACTCCAACACATGAAAATGGAAGCTATCGATATGGCTCAGCAGGTCATTAATAAACAGATGACAGTTGCACAGGAGATTGCCAGTTTATTAGGTGAGACGACAGCAGAAACCAAAGTCACCTTAACCAAGTTAAAGCAATTAATACAAGAGGAAGAGGCAATGAAACAATGAAATTTTTTATGGAGTTTGCTACAGCCAGCTTAAATAAATATGGGGAAGAGTTATGTGGGGATAAAGTGGAATTTTTAAGTGAAGCAGATACCTTTATTGCCGTTTTATCAGATGGATTAGGAAGTGGTGTTAAAGCCAATATTTTATCTACTTTAACCTCTAAGATTGCCATGACTATGTTAAAGGAAGGGTTATCTATAGAAGAAGTTGTAGATACCATTATTCATACTTTACCCATTTGTTCAGTGAGAAAATTAGCTTATTCTACTTTTTCAATGATTCAGGTTAATCAAGAAGGGGTTGCCTATATAGTTGAATTTGATAATCCTAGTGTATTTTTTATAAGAGGGGGGAAGATTTGGCAGAACCCAAAGCAAGAAAAATGGATTAATGAGCGCCATATTTATGAGAGTCATTTTTTTCTTGAGGAAAAAGATACTTTAGTTTTTGTCAGCGATGGTGTCATTCATGCGGGAGCAGGTCAAGTTTTAAATTTAGGATGGAGTTGGAATGAGGTGGCTCTATATTTGCAAAATTTACCCATTGAACAGTTATCATCTAAAAAAATTACAAGTTCTTTATTAGGTGTTTGTGAAGACCTTTATATTGGGCATCCAGGAGATGATACGACTGTAGCCACTATTAAAGCCATAAGACCTAGAACAGCCGTATTATTTTCAGGTCCACCTAGTGATAGGGAAAAGGATGAAGCTGTGGTAGAAAAACTTTTGCATATGGCTGGTAAAAAAATTGTATGTGGTGGAACTGCCGCAAATATAGTAAGTCGGATTACAGGAAGGGAAGTTCAAACAAGTTTTGAAATCAGTGATCCACGTATTCCACCTATTGGCCATATACAAGGTGTGGATTTAGTGACAGAAGGGGTTTTAACACTACAAGGGGCAGTAGAACTATTAGAGAAAGTAAGAGATAGTACAGATGTTTCTTTTTTAGAAGCAACAGATGGTGCCGCTTTACTTGCTAGAATGCTATTTGAGGAGTGTACTCATATCCATATGTTAGTAGGACGTGCGATTAATCCAGCTCATCAAAATCCAGATTTTCCGCAAGCACTAAGCATTAAATTAAATATTCTTTATAAATTAGAAAAGGTCTTAGTAGAGCTTGGCAAGATTGTACAGATTGAAATAATATAGGAAAGTTATAAGTGGGGATAGAAGGAAGCGAAATAAAGCAATAGATAGTGTATAATGGGGCATTTGTTTATTTATAATATTAAGAGTTATTTAGTATTTGGAGGACAATATATCCTATGCTATAATAAAATAGACAGTAAAGGAGGAATATTATGTCAGACATCAAAAATTTGAAAAAAGAATACAAAAATGTATGGGAGTCTTATACAGAGCAAGATAAAAGAACTTTATTTGCTTATGGCGAACGCTATCGTCAATTTATTTCTAAAAATAAAACAGAACGTGAATGTGTCCGTAGTATGATTGCTGTTGCAGAGCAAGAAGGTTATAAAAACCTTGAAACTTGTATAGAAGAGCAAATTACACTAAAAGCAGGGGACAAAGTTTATGCTAATTATAATGATAAAACATTAGTACTTTTTTGTATTGGTCAAAAGCCAATTACAGAAGGGATGAACTTATTAGGGGCTCATTTAGATTCACCAAGATTAGACTTAAAACCAAATCCACTTTATGAAGATACAGATTTTGCTATGTTTAAAACACACTACTATGGTGGTGTTAAAAAATATCAATGGGTAACTATGCCACTTGCGATTCATGGTGTTGTGGCTAAAAAAGATGGAAGTGTTGTAAATCTTTCTATTGGAGAAGACCCAATGGACCCAGTAGTAGGTATTTCAGATTTGCTGATTCACCTTGCCAGTGAACAAATGCAAAAGAAAGTATCAGAAGCTATTAAAGGAGAAGACCTTAATATTTGTTTAGGAAGCATTCCACTTAAAGATGAAGAAAAAGATAAGGTAAAAGCAAATATTTTACACCTTTTATATGAAAAATATGGTATTATGGAAGAAGATTTCGTATCTGCTGAAATTGAAATTGTACCAGCAGGGGCAGCAAGAGATTATGGTCTTGACCGTAGTATGATTATCGGTTATGGACAAGATGATCGTGTTTGCGGTTATGCTTCTTTTGAAGCACAACTTGAGGTAACGATGCCAGAACGTACAACAGCTACGATTTTAGTGGACAAAGAAGAAATCGGTAGTGTAGGTGCATCCGGTATGCACTCTAGATTTTTTGAAAATACGGTAGCAGAAGTGATGGAACTTTGCAGATGCTATTCTAGTTTAAATTTAAAACGTACCATGGCGCGTTCTAAAATGCTTTCTTCTGACGTAACAGCAGGCTATGATCCAAACTATGCAAGTGTTTTAGAAAAGAATAATGCAGCTTACTTTGGAAAAGGTGTTGTTTTCATGAAATATACAGGAGCTAGAGGAAAATCTGGTTCGAATGAAGCCAATGCAGAATATGTAGCAGAGCTTAGACGTATTATGGAAGAAAATGATGTGGCATGGCAAACAGCAGAACTAGGGCGTATTGACCTTGGTGGTGGTGGAACCATTGCTTATATTTTAGCCGAGTATGGTATGGATGTTATTGACTGTGGTGTACCTGTTCATAGCATGCATGCTCCATGGGAAATTACAAGTAAAGCAGATTTATATGAAATGAGAAAAGCGTATATCGCTTTCTTAAAAAATGCATAAGAAAGAGGAATAAAACATGCAAAACCCAATTGTTACAATTACAATGGATGACAATAGTCAAATTAAAATTGAACTTTACCCAGAAACAGCACCTGAGTCTGTAAAAAACTTTATTTCACTTGTAAGTAAAGGTTTCTACGATGGTCTTACTTTCCATCGTATTATTCCAGGATTTATGATTCAAGGTGGAGATCCAAACGGAAATGGTATGGGTGGTCCAGGGTATTCAATTAAAGGTGAATTCGCTCAAAATGGTTTTAAAAACCCTCTTAAACATACACGTGGGGTGCTTTCAATGGCACGTAGCAGTATGCCAAACTCAGCTGGTTCACAATTCTTTATCATGCATGAAGATGCACCACATTTAGATGGTTCATATGCAGCTTTTGGTAAAGTAATAGAAGGAATGGATGCAGTAGACTATATTGCACGAGTAGGTACAGATTACAGTGATCGTCCACTTACACCAGTTGTTATGAAAACAGTAACAGTAGATACTCAAGGTGAAACTTACGAAGAACCAACAAAACTTTAATCATCCATTATTTAGGTATAGAGCTAGACAAAATGGATATACTTTAAAATGTAAAATATTAAATGCTAGAAAGAATTGGATGGTAATTACTTGACAATCATGCTATAATGAAAAACAAGCAATTTATTCCAAGGAGGAACTTAAACATGGAAGAAAACAAAAACTGTGGATGTGGCTGTGGCTGCGGACATGAAGAAGAAAACACAACAGGTTGCGGATGTGGCAGCTGTGGTGATGAAGAAGAAGAATCTATCATCTATGTAACATTTGATGATGAAGATGATACAGAAGTACCTTGCAGTGTACTTGACATTTTCGAATGCAATGGTAAAGAATACATTGCAATTGCTCCAAAAGCAGATGTAGATAATGAAGATGAAGCAGAAGTATACTTCTACCGTTATTCAGAAGATGGTGAAGAAGTAAAATTAGATGACATCGAAACAGATGAAGAATGGAACGATGTTGCTGAATTATTCGACCAAAACTTCTTTGGTGCAATGGATGATGAAGAATAAGAAAAAGTAGGGCTTAGGCCCTATTTTTTTGTTTAGATTTATAAGTAGGTTAATGAATGGAAATGTTTGATTCACATAAAAGTATGTAAAAAAACGGATACTGAGTGAAAAGCGATTCAAATATAAAGAAAAAGTGCTTTACAAAGCCGAACATTTGTTTGATAATAAAAAACAAGTGCTTATCATTAACCCAAATAATGAAAGATTAGATGCTTATACCATATGGAAATACTGAATTAGTAGAGGTAGTTAACATCTTGACAATGGGGCATGTTTTATTTACAGTAGAAAAGATAAAAATAAAAAATAGGTGATCAACATGAAAGAGAAAACATATGACAACCAAAGTATCTCTTCATTAAAGGGCGCTGACCGTGTAAGATTGAGACCAGGAGTAATCTTTGGTTCAGATGGTATCGAAGGGTGTCAGCACTCGGTTTTTGAGATACTAGCGAATTCAATTGATGAGTTTAAAGAAGGTTATGGAAATACCATTCGTGTTACATTACACGAGGATTATTCTATTACAGTAGAAGATTATGGACGCGGCATTCCAGTAGACTATAACGAAAAGGAAAAGAAATTCAACTGGGAACTGGTTTTCTGCGAACTATATGCTGGGGGAAAATATAATAATAATGAAGGCGATAACTATGAATTTAGTTTAGGCTTAAATGGATTAGGTAGTTGTGCCACACAATACAGTTCTGAATTTATGAATGTGGAAGTTAAGCGTGATGGATACATTTATACATTACACTTTGAAAAAGGTGAAAATATTGGTGGTCTTCATAAAGAAGAAGCAACTTATAAACATACAGGAAGTAAAATTCATTGGAAACCAGATCAGGAAGTTTTTACAGATGTACACATTCAACCTGAGTATTTCCATGATGTTTTAAAAAGACAAGCTGTAGTCAATAAAAACTTACAGTTTATTTTTGAAGATCAAATTCGTGATGAAAAACATGTTTACTTATATGAAGATGGTATTTTAGGTTATGCTAAGGAAATTGCAGAAGAAAAGAACTTTACAGGCGTAGTCTTTACAGAGTCTGAAACAAAAGGGCGTGACCGTGAGGATAGACCTGAGTATAAATTAAAGTTTCAGTTAGCTTTTTGCTTCTGTAATGAGCGTAATATGCTTGAGTACTATCATAACTCAAGTTACTTAGAGTATGGTGGTTCTCCAGATAAAGCGATTAAAAATGCTTTTGTTTATGCCATTGATCAATATCTTAAAAATGAAAGCTTATATAATAAAGATGAAAAGAAAATCACATTTGTAGATGTTCAAGATAGTTTGATTTTAATATCTAACTCTTTTTCAACCATTACAAGTTATGAAAATCAAACGAAAAAAGCCATTACCAATAAGTTTATTCAAGAGGCCATGCAAGATTACTTAAAAGAATATCTTTATATTTATTTTACAGAGAATAAAGATGAAGCTGTTAAAATTGCAAAGCAAATCTTAGTGAATAAACGAAGCCGTGAGAAGGCAGAACGTACTCGTATTAATGTACGTAAGCAATTAAGTGGTAGCATTGATATTGGTAATCGTATTAAGAAATTCGTAGACTGTCGTACCAAAGATGTGACTAAAAGAGAGCTTTATATCGTGGAAGGGGACTCAGCATTAGGTTCTTGTAAATTAGGTCGTAATGCGGAATTTCAAGGCATTATGCCAGTACGTGGTAAGATTCTAAACTGTTTAAAAGCAGATTATGATAAAGTTTTTAAAAGTGATGTTATTGTAGATTTATTAAAAGTATTGGGGTGTGGTGTAGAAATCAGCTCTAAACATAATAAAGACTTAAATACATTTGATCTTAATAATTTAAGATGGAATAAAGTCATTATTTGTACGGATGCCGACGTAGATGGCTACCAAATTCGTACACTGATTTTAACCATGCTTTACCGACTTGCACCAACGCTGATTAAAGAAGGTAGAGTATTTATTGCAGAAACACCTCTTTATGAAATCAATACAAAGAATAAAACATATTTTGCCTTTTCAGATGCTGAAAAAGCAGAGGTGCTTAAAAAAATTAACACGAAGTATACGATTCAACGTTCAAAAGGGCTTGGTGAAAATGATCCAGATATGATGTGGGAAACGACTATGAATCCAGAAACAAGACGTCTCATTCAAGTGGTACCAGAAAACATCCAAGAAGCAGAAGAAAT
The DNA here is from genome assembly GCA_015058045.1 of Cellulosilyticum sp. GTDB lineage: Bacteria > Bacillota > Clostridia > Lachnospirales > Cellulosilyticaceae > Cellulosilyticum. The sequence continues at coordinate 66,042 of SVDC01000011.1, read as the reverse complement.
GTTTGATCGTCTTTTAGGGGATGACCTTCCAGGTAGAAAAGACTTTATTGCAACAGAAGGATATCGCTATTTAGATTTAGCGGATATGAGTTAGGGGGCAGCAAACATGAAAAATCAAAATGTTATAAGACAAAATATTACAGACACCTTAGAGAGTAACTACATGCCCTATGCCATGAGTGTTATTGTTTCTAGGGCGTTACCTGAAATAGATGGGTTTAAGCCTTCTCACCGCAAACTGCTTTATACCATGTATAAAATGAATCTTATTAAAGGCGCACGTACAAAATCAGCCAACATTGTAGGACAAACTATGAAGCTCAATCCTCATGGAGATCAAACCATTTATGAAACCATGGTGCGTTTAACAAAAGGTTATGCGGCACTTAATACGCCTTTTGTAGATTCTAAAGGAAACTTTGGTAAAGTCTATTCAAGAGATATGGCCTATGCAGCAGCACGTTATACAGAAGCTAAGCTTAGTGAAGTGTGCAATGAAATCTTTGGTGATATCGAAGAAAATGCAGTAGAGTTTGTAGATAATTACGATGGCACATTAAAAGAGCCTGTTTTATTACCGACACGTTTTCCTAATATTTTAGTGAATCCAAATCAAGGAATTGCCGTAGGGATGGCAAGTAATATTTGTCCATTTAATTTAAATGAAGTATGTGATGCAACTATTGCTTATTTAAAAAATGACAAAGTAGATATGCTAGAGTACATTAAAGCGCCAGATTTCCCAACAGGTGGGACACTGATTTATGACGAAAAAGAAATGCGTCAAATGGTGGATACAGGAAGAAGTAGTTTTAAAGTACGTGGAAAATATACGTATTATAAAAAGGATAATTGCATTGAGGTTACAGAGATTCCTTACACTACAACAGTGGAAGCGATTATTGATAAAATCGAGGAGCTCGTTAAGACAGGGAAGATTAAAGAGATTTCTGATGTACGTGATGAAACGGACCTTTCAGGTCTTAAACTTACTATTGATATTAAACGTAGTACAGATCCAGACTTGCTGATGCAGAAGCTCTATAAAGCTACTTCATTAGAGGATAGCTTTGGTTGTAACTTTAATATTTTAATTAATGGTATGCCACGCGTAATGGGCATTAAAGAAATCATTCATGAGTGGAGTGTATTTAGACAAGATACGATTGTACGTAAATATCGCCATTTAATTGGCAAGATGGAAAAGCGTTTCCACTTGTTATTAGGGCTTAAAGAAATTTTATTAGATATTGATGCAGCTATTGATATTGTACGTCATACAGAAAAAGAAAAAGATGTCGTACCAAGACTGATGGCGCACTTTAACATTAGTGAAATGCAAGCAGATTATGTAGCAGAAATCAAGTTACGTCATTTAAACAAACAGTATATTTTAGAGACTTTAAAAGAAGTAGAAGCGCTTGAAAAAGAAATTGCGCGTTTAAAAGATTTGATTGAAGATCCTAAAAAAGTTAAAAAAGTCATTATTGATGAGCTTAAACAAATTCAAAAGAAATATCCAATGGAACGCCGTACAGATATTTTAAGACATACAGAAGTAGCTCAAATCAATCATGAAGAAATGATTGAAGACTATAATGTAAAGCTTTTCTTTACAGATCATCAATATCTGAAAAAGATTACATTAGTCTCACTAAGAAGCAGTGGGGAGCAAAAGTTAAAAGATGATGACTGTATTATTCAAGAAATGGAAGCGAATAATCGTCAAGATCTATTACTCTTTACCAATAATTGTAATGTCTATAAATTAAAATTACATGAGATTGAAGATTGTAAAGCAAGTCAATATGGGGTGTATTTACCAAATCTCCTAAAAATGGATGAGGGTGAGCAAATTATTGCAATTTGTAGCACAAGCGATTATAGTGGATATATGGCATTTGCTTTTGAAACAGGAAAAATTTCTAAAGTCCCATTAAATGCTTATGAAACAAAAACTAATCGTAAAAAGCTCATTAAGGCTTTTTATGGTAAGGCACAATGTGTAGGCATAGAATTTGTGACAGATGAAGATATTCTGGAACTAGAAAGAGCAGATGAAAAAGTGGCTTATATCCCAGTAAGCTTATTAGAAGAAAAACAAAAACGCGATGCTAATGGTATGCAGGCTTTAGCAATTACCAAGAAAATAGGAATGAAACGTATGTGTAAGATGAGTGAAGTAACTGAAGAGATTACAGAACGTCTTGCAAAAGAACTTCCAGCTATCAGTAAAGCACGCTAAGTGAATTGGTTCGGGGGGAACTTAAAATGAGAAATGCAGTAAAAACAGCTAAAAGAATTGTTGTAAAGATTGGAACGTCTTCATTAACTCATGAAAATGGACGCTTAGATTTAGATAAGATGGAGCGCTTAGCTAGAGTGTTAACAGATTTAAATAATTCAGGTAAAGAAGTGGTGCTTGTTTCATCTGGTGCGGTTAATGCAGGAATGCAACGTATTGGGCGTAATAAGCGTCCTGAAGAATTACCACTCAAACAAGCATCAGCAGCCATTGGGCAAGCTATCTTAATGAAGATGTATCAAAAATTCTTTGATGAATATAATCAGGTGATTGCTCAAATACTACTCACAAAGGATGTTACAGAAGACCCTATTAAAAATCAAAATGCTAAAAATACATTTGAAACATTAATAGAGCTAGGTGTTATTCCTATTATTAATGAAAATGACTGTATTTCAACAGCTCAAATTGAAGGCTATCGTTTTGGCGATAATGATACTTTATCTGCTACAGTAGCAGAACTAATAGGTGCAGATTTATTAGTGCTTTTAACAGATATTGAGGGACTTTATACAAGTAATCCAAAAGAAAATCCAGATGCTGAGCTTATTGAAGAAGTTAGAGAAATTACAGATGATGTTAAAGCACTAGCAGGTGGAGCAGGTTCTACTTTAGGAACAGGCGGTATGATTACAAAAATTTTAGCTGCTGAAATCGCAAAAGGATGTCAGACACAAACCGTAGTGGCATCTGGCGAAGATATTGATATTTTAAGAAAAATTGTAACAGGTGAACCTATAGGAACATGGTTTATTGCTTAGAAGAAAGGAAATAAAAGATGGATAATCAAAATAAGGATGTAAATATGGATGAACTCATTAAAGAAATTAATGAGCTCGCTCATAAAAAGAAAGCAGAAGGTTTAACACCAGAAGAACAAGCCAGACAAGATGTATTACGTAAGAAGTATCTTGAGATTTTTAGAGGAAACTTTAAACAACAGTTAGCCAATACAAAAATTAAAACACCAGATGGTAAATTACATCCTTTAAAATACATGAAACAAGATAATAAAAAAATGAACTAAGGTAAAAGTAGAAACCTATAAAACTAGTAGAACAATCTAGTTTTATAGGTTTTTGTATTTTAGGGATTGTAAAGAAGATAAGAAATGAGTAATTGATTACAATAGGCATTTCTCGAATGTTTGTTTGCCTTTTTCTCAGGGCTAGGGTAAAATAGATAGAGATTAAAATGAAAAAGTAGCGAAAAGGAGTAAGTTATGATTACCTACTTAAAAGGCATAATTACAGAAATAGGTGAAAATACAGTTGTTCTAGAAGCCTTTGGGATTGGCTATGAAGTTTTTTGTAGTACACGCACTATTGGGGCATTATCTAGTCAAACAGAAACTGTTAAATTATATATTCATGAAGTCATTAAAGAAGATGGCCATGATTTATATGGCTTTTATTATACTGAAGACCGTGAAGTTTTTAGAAAGCTTATTGGTGTTAGTGGAATTGGGCCTAAAGGTGGTATGCAAGTACTGAACTTATATAGTGTCCAAGAAATTATTGAAATTATTATGGAGCAAGATAGTAAAGCTTTAAGTAAAGTTAGTGGCATTGGACCTAAAACGGCACAACGTATTATTTTAGAATTAAAAGATAGTATGAGTAAGCTTTATGTACCAGATTTAAGCTTACTTCAAACAGGGCTAAAAGATACAGAGTCTAAACATGAAGCCATTGAAGCTTTAGAGGCACTAGGCTATAGTCATCAAGAAGCGAAGAAAGCGGTAGAAGCAGTGGATGATTATCATTCGAATAGTGAAACGCTCATTCGTAAAGCTTTAAGTATACTAGGTATATAGAAAGGAGACACTATGGAAAAACGCATTATTTCAAGCGATTTACAGCTAGAAGACAATGAAATAGAAAGTAGTATTCGCCCCTTAACCCTAGAGGAATATATTGGTCAAAGTGCTATTAAAGAAAATATTAAAATTTTTATAGAAGCAGCTAAAGTCAGAGGTGAAGCTTTAGACCATGTACTTTTATATGGGCCACCAGGGTTAGGAAAAACAACTATGGCAGGTGTTATTGCAGCTGAGATGGGGGTTAAGATTAAGATTACATCAGGTCCAGCCATTGAACGTCCAGGAGATATTGCAGCCATATTAAATAACTTACAACATGGAGATATTTTGTTTATAGATGAAATTCATCGTATGAGTCGCCAAGTAGAAGAGGTACTTTATTCTGCTATGGAAGACTACTGCATTGATATTGTAGTTGGGAAAGGACCAGCGGCAAAATCTATTCGATTAACACTACCTAAGTTCACATTAATTGGTGCAACAACAAGAGCGGGTATGCTTAGTGCCCCCCTTAGAGACCGTTTTGGAATTATTCAGCGCTTAGAGTATTATACCAAAGAGGAGTTAGGGCAAATTATTTCAAGAGCAGCAGGTATTTTAGATACTGAGATTGAATCGGATGCAGCATTAGAAATAGCAAAATGTAGTCGTGGGACACCACGTGTTGCTAATAGACTTTTAAAGCGTGTGAGAGACATTGCTCTTATTAAATATGACCGTCATATTACAGAAGAAGTTTGTTTTAAAGCATTAGAACTTCTGAATATTGATCGTAATGGATTAGATGAAATTGATCGCCGCATTATTGAAGCCATTGCATTGCAGTTTAAAGGCGGACCAGTTGGATTAGATACATTAGCAGCAGCCATTGGTGAAGAAAGAGATACTTTAGAAGATGTTTATGAGCCTTATCTTATTCAACAAGGCTATATGCAGCGTACACCAAGAGGACGAATGCTTGCACCAAAAGCCTATGAAGTATTTGATTTGAAAAGCTTGTAGTATTTTGGATATCAGTATGCTATAATTGGAAAAAAGAAAAATGCGCATAGTGCATGTAATGGGGTGTGAATACATGTCAAAAAACAGGGTGGAGGTTGTCATTGGCGGGAACATCATTTCTTTACAAGGAAATGAATCCGAGGAACATATGCAACGTGTGGCGAAAGTCATTAACGAGAAACTTGCAGAAATCCAAGGCAATTATGAAAAGATGCATATTGGACAAAGTAAGATTAACACGCTACTGGTTTTAAATTTGGCAGATGAATGTGTTAAAAGGCAGCAAGCATTAGGCAGCCATACCACATCTTTACAAGAAATTAAGTTAGAAAATGAAAAGTTGAAAGAAACAGTTAAAGAACTTACCTTACAGCTTGCGCACACAAGGGAGCAGCTCGCTGCGGCTACTCATCAAGGAAAAAAAGAACATGGAAACAGGGGGAGGTAACTTCCCCTGTTAGTTTATTAAGGAAAAGGTGAAATATTTTGAAGAAAGCAGAACTTCTGGCGCCTGTTGGCAAAATGGAAAATGCAATCGCCGCAATTGAAAATGGAGCGGATGCTTTATTTGTAGGTGGTAAAGGATTTAATGCAAGACAAGCGGCAGATAATTTTACAGAAGATGAACTAGAAGAAATTGTAAAATATGCAACATTACGTGGTGTAAGAGTATATGTTACGGTTAATATTTTAATTAAAGAAAGTGAAACAGAGAATTTATATGAATACTTAAAGTATCTTGAAGCTATTGGTGTTCATGCTATTATTATTCAAGATCTAGGTATTGCACATATGGTACGTAAGTACTTCCCAAAACTTCGCATGCATGCAAGTACACAAATGTCAGCACATAGTATTGAAGATGTACTTTTCTTAAAGGAACTTGGGTTTAAACGCGTTGTTTTAGCTAGAGAAATGCAACTAAAAGAAATTAAAGAAATTATTGATACATGTGATATAGAAATTGAGACATTTGTTCATGGTGCACTTTGCTATAGCTATTCAGGACAATGTTTAATGAGTAGTTTTATTGGTGGACGTAGTGGAAACCGTGGACGCTGTGCACAAACTTGTCGTATGCGTTACAGCTTAAAAGAAGATGGCAAAGTTTTAAATAAAGAAGACTATTTATTGAGCTTAAAAGATATTTGTTCCATCGAATTTATTCCAGAGCTTTTAGAAGCAGGGATTCATTCCTTTAAAATTGAAGGGCGTATGAAGTCTCCAGAATATGTGGCCTCAGTAGTTGGTACATATCGTAAATATGTAGACATTGCTGAAAAAGGTGAAGACTATAAGGTAACAGATGAAGATTTAAACATTTTAAAGGGAATCTTTAACCGTGGAGGTTTTTCTAAGGGGTATTATTATAACAAAGGAAATCGTAAAATGTTAACACCAATGAGTCCACGTCATATCGGGCTTAAAGTTGGGGAAGTTGTACGTTTTGTAGCAAAAACAGGACAAGCAACGATCCAGCTTACCCATACTTTAAACCCTGGTGATGGACTAGAAATTATCCGTAAGGGTAAAGATAGTGTAGGAACAGGAATTACAAAAGTTTGTGAAGCAGGCAGTCGTATTACTTGCCAATTTGATAAATATGTAGAGGTAGGCAGTGAAGTTTATCTTACTAAAAATCATCAACTTTTAAAACAGATGCGTCAAACATATGTCAAACCGGTACGAAAAATGCCTATTACCATGAAAATTATAGGACGTATTGGTGATCCTTTAGAGATAGAGATGACAGGTCAAGGCAAAACGATTGTATTTACAGGCGGATTACTAGAAGTAGCTAGCCAAAATCCAATCACTAAGGAGCAAGCAAGAAAACAACTAACGAAACTAGGAAGCACATCATTTGTAGCAAGACAGGTGGAGATAGAGTGGCCAGAAGATGCCTATATAGGCATTAGCCAACTGAATGAAGTGAGACGTGGTGCAGCTTTAAAATTAGAAGAAGCTCTTTTAGAAAAAGAAACGGATCAGGTTCCAGAGGTTTATGAAAGAGAAGCTAAGGCCAGTTATGAAGGACGTAGGTGGGCAGCTCATGTAACCACGCTTGAACAATTAGATATTGTTTTAGGTTATCCAAAAGTGGATATCATTTATTGGGAATGGATGTATCAAAATGATGAGGCGATGGAAGCATTAGTACGTTGTCAAAAAGCAGGAAAAGCCTTTTACTTAGCCCTTCCTAATATTATGAAAGATGACTTCTATAGAACGTATTACCAAGATCTTTGGACATGGCGTGAAACAGCTTTAAAAGGTTTCTTGATTCGTAATATGGGTGAATATCACTTCTTACGTGAGATGGGGAAAGAGTTAGTAGTAGACTATAATATGAATGTGGCAAATAATGAAACAATTGGACTATGGGATGAACAAGGAATCAGCCGAATAACAACTTCTATGGAACTTAGCGTAAAGGAAGAAGCACTTTTAAAAGGTCATATAGAAAAAGTGATTTATGGCTATTTCCCTGTTATGACCTCATCACAATGCGTCTTACGTGGCACACCGTCTTGTCAAAAAGGTGTTAAAGATAAACATCATTTTGAATTAGAGGATCGTAAACAAATGCCTTGGCGCGTTCAAACAGATTGTAAAGCATGTGTTATGCAGCTTATGAGTTATGAACCATTGATGTTGCGTAAAAGTGAACTACCACAAAATGCGGTATTACGTATTCAGCTCACTAACGAGACTGGAGAAAAAACAAAAGTAGTAATGGAAAGTTACTTTGGGCAAGTTGAAGTTCAGGGCTTAAAAGGGGCAATGTTTAAGAACGTGCTTTAAGGAGGAATAATATGGGTTATTTTAATATTATGATTTTACTGAGCCGCTATATTTTTGCTGGTTTTGGTATTTTATTTGTAATCGTAGCGTTTAGTTTTATGAAACCCTTTATATCTTATAATCTTGGAGGACGTAAAGAAAAAAATAGATTATTATCTATCTGTTTATACTTTTTCCATTTAGCAGGATTAAGTATTATTATGGGAAAACAAACAGATGAAGCTGTGCGCTTAGCAATTGGAGTAAATGGACTCATTATGCTTTTAGTGTTTGTGATCTCTTTTATGATTTTGAAGATGATGAAAAGACATCAGGAACTGGTGTTATGGCAGATGATGTTCTTTATTATGGACATAGGCTTTTTGATGTTAGAACGTCTTAATCATGATATTGCCTCTAAGCAAATGATTGCGTATATTTTAGGGACAGTTGTTGCATTGATTTTTCCTTCCATTTTTTCAGTGCTCATTAAGCCGCAGAATAAATATTTTTATTTAGTGCTACTGGCTATTACCATGGTGTTACCTTTTGCTTTTGGAGATACCATTTATGGTGCCACAAACTGGGTAAGTATTGGACCTATTTCATTCCAACCATCAGAGATTGGGAAAGTGGCATTGGTACTCTTTCTTGCTTCTACATTAAGTGATGGAGAACGACAAAAAAAGGGGTATAAAGGATTAATTTTTCCGGCTATTGTAACAGTTATTGCACTAGGATGTCTTGTTATCCAAAAGGATTTAGGTGCAGTTTTACTTTATTATGTAACTGCGTTATTAATGGTTTTAGTAGCAACTCAAAGTGTGGTCTTACCAGCAGTAGGTTTCGTTTTAGCATCTTGCGGAAGTGTTATTGCGTACTTCCTATTTGGTCATGTAAGAGTACGTGTAGAAGCATGGCTTAATCCATGGGCGGATATTAATGGAACAGGGTATCAAGTTGTACAAGGTTTATTTGCCATTGGAACATGGGGATGGCTTGGAAGCGGGCTTACTAGAGGAACACCGACTAAGATTCCAATGAATATTTCAGATTATATTTTTGCAGCAGTATGCGAGGAGTTCGGAAATATTATAGGTATTGTTGTATTACTTTGTTATTTAGGTATTATTTTACTATGTTTACAAGTTGCTTTTCGTTATAGTCATGCATTTTATCGTTTGGTGATTGTAGGGATTGCGAGCTTATTTGGGCTTCAAGTTTTTATCATTATTGGAGGCGTATTAAAGCTTATTCCACTAACAGGTATAACGACACCTTTTATGAGTGCAGGTGGTACCTCGATTATTGTTAGCATGGGAATGATTGGTCTCATCACGTATTTTTCTTATAAAGCGCGTATAGGCGAAGAAAAAGGAGGAAAGACACGTGAAACAAGATAAAAAAATGCTGTATACTATTGCAGCCATCTTTATGACTATTTTTGGGTTATTAGTAGGCTATATGATTTATTTTACGATTTTTAAGCAAAAGGAGATGTCCATACATCCTCAAAATACAAGGTTAAATGCCTTAGAGTCTGAAGTTGTGCGTGGTACGATTTATGATGCTAGTACAGATGAAAGAGGCGTACTAGCTACTACAGATGATGAGGGGAACCGTATTTATCCTTATGACGATTTATATGCCCATGTAGTAGGTTATAGTCAAAATGGAAAAACAGGTATTGAAGCATTAGCAAATAGTGAACTGCTTTACCCTAATTATAGTTTTTTATCTATTTTAAAAAGGGCTTTTTTCAATGAAAAATTTGAAGGAAGAGATGTTGTAACAACATTAGACCATACGTATCAAAGTAATATTGCTGAGGCCATGGAAGGAAAACGAGGTGCTGCTGTTGTTATAGAAGCGACAACAGGACAGATTAAAGCCATGTATTCAAATCCATCTTTTGATCCTAATAACATTGAGGAGGATTGGGAGGCGCTCAATACAGATGAAGAAGATTCACCTCTTTTAAATCGTGCAACTAAAGGACTTTATCCACCGGGCTCTATTTTTAAAGTCATTACGACTTTAGCAGATATCCGCCAGGGAAGTTATTTAGATTTTACGTATGATTGTACAGGAAGCTATAGAGGGGATGACTTTACTATAAAATGTTTCAATGGAACAGCCCATGGAGAAGTAAATTTAAGTACGGCTTTTGCAAAATCTTGTAATGGCTATTTTGTGGCGTTAGAGGAAAAAATGGGTTCAGAAGCCTTGAAGCAAGCAGCAGAATCTTTAGGTTTTAATCAAGTGCTAGATACAGATTTTGGTTGTTCTGTTAGCCGGTTTAATTTAACAGAGAGTGATTCTGATTTTGAAAAGGGTGCAACAGCCATTGGACAGGGAAGAACGCTTACAACGCCATTCCATATGGCTATGATTGCAGCTGCAATCATTAATGATGGTGTCAGCATGAAACCTTATGTAGTAGATTATGCCATGACATCTAATAGGCAGATTAAGGATAGAAATATGCCAGAAGAGGCCGGCGTGTTAATGACAGAAGAAGAGGCTTATCAGTTACAAGCATTAATGGAGGGCGTTTTAGATTTTGGAACAGCTGTAAGCTTGCCAGAGAAGAATCTTGTGGTGGGTGGCAAAACAGGTACAGCACAAAATGAAACAGATGCAGACCATTCTTGGTTTATGGGATATGCTTATGATCCTAACGATACATCCAAAGCACCGATTGCATTTGCTGTTGTAGTAGAAGGTGGGGGTATAGGTGCACAAGCACTATCTGTTTCAAATAGTATCTTAGAAGCATATCGTAAATAGATCTATTATCAAGTTGGCTCATGAGAATAATAAATGGATAGAATGCCTTATTTAAAATAGTTTTTAAAAGAGGAAAGTAACCTAGCTTAGGGAGTGAGGTCACTTTCCTCTTTTAATTAAAGAGATGGATTAATTTATTTTGATGTACTTTTTAAGGCAATGAATGTGTAAAAAGTATGGTATTTTAGAAATATATAGATTAAAATATAGAGAAAAGGAAGGATAGATATAAGATACCCGAACAAGATGGGAACGATATGGGGGAGATAGAAGATGATTATCTATAATATTATGGAAGAGTTTGTTTCTAAAGAGGTAAATCACTTAATAGCAGGAAAAAATTATAAGGGGTGTTTATGTGAAAGGTGTAAAGCAGATATAATGGCATTAGCACTTAACCAATTACCTGCTAAGTATGTGGTAACAGAGCAAGGACAAGCTATATGTAAAGTAGTGGCAACAATGCCGCAAAATAAAGTGGACATTTTAGCAGCAGTAGTTGAGGCAAGTAAAATGGTAATGGTGTCTCCTAGACATTAAAAATATACATAAAGAAAAAAGGATCTTCCTCAGGAAGATCCTTTTTTATGCCGGCAGTGGGACTTGAACCCACACGCGGTTACCCGCAATAGATTTTGAGTCTACATCGTCTGCCATTCCGACATGCCGGCGTATTTAACATAAAGTTTTGACAGGATTAATAGTATCATAATTTTTATATTAAGGCAAGTAAAATTTTACATATTTCAATACATAGGTGAAATATTGTGTATTTAATAGAAATACTATAAAATAGATTTAAAGATTAGTGGAAAGGGGGAAACCTTGGTGGGAATGAAAAAGCAGCAAGAGGAAACCACATGGATTAAAGAAGCTGCCAAGGGAAATCCACAAGCATTTGAGAAGTTAATTTTATTATATGAAGAGAAAATTTATACCATTTGTTTAAGATTATTGAAACAACCTGATGAGGCATTTGATGCTGCGCAAGAGGTGTGTATAAAAATATGGAAGCAATTAAAAAACTTTAAAGGAGATGCTAAGCTTAGTACATGGATTTACCGAATTGCAATAAATACCTCTTTAGATTTATTACGCCAGCAAAAGAAAAGACAAGAACAAATTGTTTTATTAACAGAAAATGATAATCTAGAGAAATCTAAGGATCTCCATCAATGGGATGATTTAAGCACACAGCTATCAGAAAAAGAAGGGTTAAATGTGCTGTGGCAAGCAATGCAAGAACTTAAGGAAGATGATCGTATTATCATCGTCTTAAGAGATATAGAAGGCTATAGTTATGATGAAATAGCCTTGACACTAGGGATTTCTATTGGGACTGTAAAATCTAGATTATCTAGAGCAAGAATAAAATTAAAGAAAATTTTAGAGCAAAATAAGGAACCTTACTGTTCTTTTTTTCGTCATAATAAGTGATAAGGAGTGAGCCCATGAAATGTAATAAATATCAAGAATTAATCTCGGCATATATAGATGGGATGCTCAGTCTACAGGAGGAAGAACAACTAAAAGTGCATATGCAAGAATGTGCTGATTGTAAGGCAACTTATCATGCTCTTAAACAAATTGTAGGTGGTTGCAAGCAGCTTGAAATGCTCAAAGTGCCAGAAGATTTTCATGAACAATTGATGAGTCGTATTGGTGAAAAAGAAGGACCTTCTATAGCTGTAACATCTAAGAAAGGTAGATGGAGATGGCAATATAGTGGTGCATTAGTGGCTACGCTTTTAGTTGGTGGATTGTGTTTAACACAATTAAATGGATTAATGAATCAGAAGGCTTATGAGCAGTATGGCAATTCTACTCATTTGATAAGTGAAGTAAGCATAAGGGGTAGAAATGGTCTAGGAGATGTGAACGATAGTTCAGAAATGATACAAAGTGAAGAAACAACAAAATCTGAAGAACCTTCACTTGCGATGCAAGATTCTTCGGCTACGACAGATGTAGAAGTAGTGGTTAAGAATCTACCTCAGTTTGAAGTAGACCTAGAAGCATTTTTAAATCAACTTCAAATTGCTTATAAAAAAATAGAATCAGGACATTATAGTATAAACCAAGCTTATAGAGAGCAGCTAATAGGATACATTCAGACAAATAGCGAAGTTGTGGAGTGGAAAGATAATGAGGGAATAGATCTAGAAGATCATCAAATTTATATCGTGATTCACGAAATGCCACAAATTGAAGATAAAAAATAGGTAGAGACTTGACAGTTTGCATTGTTTTTGATAAATTTATCAGTAAATAATGAAGCTATATTACAATGAAAAAGAGGAGTAATAAAACTGGCATGGCAAAGCGAAGTTGGGATAGTGTAAGCCAGCTGCATGACTTTTTATGAAGGGCACTTTGGAGTAATTTTTTAAAGAGGAATGTCTGCAAGAGATATTCAATAAGGGTGGAACCGCGGAAGGAAATCTTTCGTCCCTTGCTAGGGATGCTTAGGATTTCCTTTTTTATTGTTTTAGGAAACAAGTGAACCTAGCCTTAAATAGCACATAAAAATAAGGAGGCAAATAAAATGGCAGAAAAAAATATGCAACAGATTGTAGCTGTAGCAAAATCTAGAGGATTTGTGTATCCTGGTTCTGAGATCTATGGAGGTCTTGCAAATACTTGGGATTATGGTCCATTAGGTGTGGAATTTAAAAATAACGTAAAAAAAGCTTGGTGGAGAAAATTCATTCAAGAAAATCCTTATAATGTAGGGGTTGACTGTGCAATCTTAATGAACCCACAAGTATGGGTAGCATCAGGTCACGTTGGTGGCTTCAATGACCCACTTATGGATTGTAAAGCTTGTAAAGAGCGTTTTAGAGCAGATAAAATTATTGAAGACTTTATGCAAGAACAAGGTACTCCAGAAGTAGTTGATGGTTGGTCAAATGAAAAAATGCAAGATTTCATTAAAGACAATGGTATTGCATGTCCAACTTGTGGTGCACACGACTTTACAGATATCCGTCAATTCAACTTAATGTTTAAGACTTTCCAAGGGGTAACTGAAGACTCTAAAAACACTGTTTACTTAAGACCAGAAACAGCACAAGGAATTTTTGTTAACTTTAAAAATGTACAACGTACAAGCCGTAAAAAAGTACCATTTGGTATTGGTCAAATTGGTAAATCATTTAGAAATGAGATTACACCAGGTAACTTCATCTTCAGAACAAGAGAATTCGAACAAATGGAACTTGAATTCTTCTGTAAACCAGGCACAGAACTTGAATGGTTTGATTACTGGAGAAGCTATTGTAAAAACTTCCTTCTTAGTCTTGGTATAGCTGAAGACAATATGAGACTTCGTGATCACTCAGCAGAAGAACTTTCTCACTACAGTAATGCAACAACAGATATCGAAGTTAAATTCCCATTTGGTTGGGGAGAACTTTGGGGTATTGCAAGTCGTACAGATTTCGACCTTACAAGACACCAAGAAGAATCTAAACAAGATATGAGCTACTTCGATCCAACAACAAATGAAAAATACATTCCATATGTTATCGAACCATCACTTGGTGCAGACCGTGTAGCACTTGCATTCTTATGTGAGGCATACGATGAAGAAATACTTGAAGATGGTGAAACAAGAACAATCTTTAGATTCCACCCTGCACTTGCACCAGTTAAAGCAGCTGTGCTTCCGCTTTCTAAAAAGTTATCAGAAGAAGCAACAGCAGTTTATGCTGAACTTGCAAAACACTTTAATGTAGAATATGATGAAGCAGGTTCAATTGGTAAACGTTATAGAAGACAAGATGAAATTGGTACACCATTCTGTATTACATTTGACTTCGATTCTTTAGAAGACAAAATGGTAACAGTACGTGACCGTGATACAATGGCACAAGAACGTGTTGCAATTAGTGATCTTGTAAAATATATTGAAGATAAAATGGCATTCTAAATAAAATTTTAGGAAAGGGCATTTTTAGGATAGATTCTTTGAATCTCCTAAAAATGCTTTTTTTGTTAGGGAAAATGAGACCACCTGCTAAAGGAAGTGAGAGATAGGAGGCGTAATAAACAAATAATAATTTATGAAAATTTAAAAAAGGTAGTTAAAACAACTAAATTTTGATTGAAAATTCAAAAAAATACCTCTATAATGAATATAAGTTAATAGAAAAATAAAATATTTTATTAAATGATAAACTATTAGGGGGAGTTAGAATGAATAGGAGAATGAGAAGTTGGTTGATTGGAAGTTTAACAATGGCTTGTATAGTAGGAGCAGTGGGGATATGTGCTAATACACAAGAGGTTAATGAAACAAGTTTACAATCTGTAGAAGTGGACCAAAGGGTTGATAAAGGAAATTATGAAAGAGTATCTGTTCATGATCCTTCTATTATTAAAGCAGATGGTGTTTACTATGTGTTTGGATCACATATTGCAGTAGGAAAATCAACAGATTTAATGAATTGGACTAGTATTTCAAATGAATACACTACACCTGGGAATGTGATTTATGATGATTTATCAAATAATTTAAAGGAATCTTTTGCATGGGCTGGAGAAAATGATGCGGATTGTTTAAATGGTTATGCAGTATGGGCACCTGATATTTTTTGGAATGCTGATTATAAAAATGCAGATGGTAGTAAAGGAGCTTATATGCTTTACTATTGCACAAGTTCTACTTATAAGCGTTCATGTATTGGATATGCTGTATCAGAGAATGTAGAGGGACCCTATACTTATGTAGATACAATTGTTTATTCTGGTTTTACAAAGGAAGAGTGTTATGATACCAATAGTAAAATAAATACCCAGTATCTAAATACTAATTTAGGGGAATTACTAAAGAATGATACCCTTAAAGAAGCAAATGAAAAATGGTTTAATGCAGATGGTTCTTACAATACAGACTATGCACCGAATGCCATAGACCCTAATTTATTTTATGATAAAGAAGGCAAGTTGTGGATGTCATACGGATCATGGTCAGGAGGCATTTATGTTTTAGAAGTAGATAAAGAGACTGGTGTTCCAATTTATCCTAAAGAAGATGGTATGACAAAAGATGGAAATCAGATTGACCGTTACTTCGGTACACAAATTGCAGGTGGCCATACAATATCAGGTGAAGGGCCTTATATTATTTATAATAAGGAGAATGATTACTACTACTTATTTATGTCATATGCAAGTTTAACAGCAGATGGTGGATATAATATGCGCTTATTCCGTTCTAAAAATCCAGATGGCCCTTATGTAGATGCTGCAGGGAATAATGCTTCTTTACCAGGAAAAGTAGATAATAATGCTTATGGCGTAAAATTAATAGGTAACTATGAGTGGAGTAGTTCAGAGGTTGGCTATAAGGCAGCAGGGCATAATTCAGCATTTATAGATGAAGATGAACAAATGTACCTCATATATCATACAAGATTTAATGGTGGAACGGAATTACATCAAGTAAGAGTACATCAAATGGTAATGAATAGTGAAGGCTGGCCAGTGGTTATACCATATGAATATAGTGGTGATACAGTAGAACAAGCAGGGTATGATTTAGAAGAGATTATTGGGAAGTATGAGTGGATCAATCATAGAACTGATAGTGGCTCAGATATGATTGAAACGAAAATGATTACTTTAAATAAAGACTATACGGTTTCAGGTGCAGTGGAAGGCACATGGACGATGACACAGGGAAGTAGTCAAATGAGTCTAACAGTAAATGGCGTTACATATTATGGTGTATTTGAACAAACTTATAATGAAAGTAGTCCAAGAGAAGCTGTTATGACATTTTCTGTAGTAGGTTCAAATAATACATGTATTTGGGGAAGTCAACTAAAGGCAACAGATGATGAGATGGTGGAATATGATGCTAAACGAATTGAAGGAAGTATTGCTAAAGAAACAAAGCTACATTTAAGTTTACCTACAAGTGGAAATTATGGTTCAACCATTACTTGGACATCTGGTAATGAAAAAGTTATTGATTCCAAAGGCATCGTTACAAGACAAAAAGAGGATGAAGTAGTTGCATTAAGTGCAACCATCCAATATGGGAAAGCAACATTAATAAAGGAAATAGAGGTTAAAGTCATTGGAATAGGAGAAGAGGTGAAAAACTTAACCAAACAAGCTAAATACTGTTTTGACTTTGATCATTTAGGAGAAGATGGTATAAAAAGTACCGGCCTTAAAGAGGGGATAGCTGTTTTAGTAGGAAATACTGAGATTCATGAGTCAAGTGAACATGAAAAAGTTGTTCATATCACTAATAAAGCGCATGCAATCAAAGAAAACTATGTCGCATTGCCACAAGATACATTTGAAGGCATCACAGAAGGTTATACCATAGGTATGTGGGTAAAACTAGATAAGAGTGATGCAAATTATTGGGAACATAGCGCCTTATTTGAAGCAAATGCAGGCGGACAAGATCAGTACCCAGTGACACGTATTGGTGCAAATTTATATGGGCGTATTAATGCCAATGGTAAGTGGGGAGATGTGACCCTACTAAATGGTGCATTAGAAGATGACACTTGGCATTATGTTGCTTATTCGGTAAGTAAGGATGGCATTGTTGTTTGCTTAGATGGGCAAGAGGTTGGCAGTATAAAAACACCACTTGAAAAATGTTTTGAAAATAATTTCTTAGCGCAAATGACAGATGTACGAGTAGGAAGTGGCAATATATGGGGAGATGCAGATTTGGCATGTGCAGCATTTGATAGAATATCTATATACGATTCACCATTATCTATTGCTGAACTTATTGCATTATACCATCAAGAAAGTAAGATAAAGTAAAATGGATATAATACCTAAAAGCTACACTTTAAATGCGTTCATAAAGTGTAGCTTTTAGGTATTATATTTACGTTTATTAGGAGTGATTTATAGTGAAATTAGATAATTTTACTTAAAAAATATAAGATATATGGACAAAAACAGGTTAAAGTATCAAAAATATGCACTTAATTTTTAAAAAAATATATGAAATTAAAAATAATATGGTATAATTAGAAAAGAGTAAGGCAGACAGATTTTAGTTCACCGCCAAATTAGCTAGAATGCGTTTGCTTTATGATGTACATAATTAGGAGGGAATTGTTAATATGGGAAACAAATGGGTTTACTTATTTAAAGAAGGTAATGCAAGCATGAAAAATCTTCTTGGAGGTAAAGGAGCTAATTTAGCAGAAATGACAAACCTTGGACTTCCTGTACCACAAGGGTTCACTATTACAACAGAAGCTTGTACTCAATACTATGAAGATGGCAAAAAAATTAATGATGAAATTCAAGGCCAAATCATGGAGTACATAACTAAAATTGAAGAAATTAATGGTAAAAAGTTTGGAGATAAAGAAAATCCGCTTTTAGTATCTGTTCGTTCAGGTGCTAGAGCATCTATGCCAGGTATGATGGATACCATTTTGAACCTTGGTTTAAATGAAGATGTTGTTGAAGTATTAGCTAAAAAATCTGGTAATCCAAGATGGGCTTGGGATTGCTATAGAAGATTTATTCAAATGTTCTCAGATGTTGTTATGGAAGTTGGTAAAAAATACTTCGAAGAACTTATTGATGAAATGAAAGTTAAAAAAGGCGTTACACTAGATGTTGAGTTAAGCGCAGATGATTTAAAAGAACTTGCAAATCAATTTAAAGCAGAATACAAAGCTAAAATTGGAGAAGACTTCCCAAGTGATCCAAAAGTTCAATTAATGGAAGCTATTAAAGCAGTATTCCGTTCATGGGATAACCCAAGAGCAAATATTTATCGTCGTGACAACGATATTCCATATTCATGGG
Organism: Cellulosilyticum sp.; assembly: GCA_015058045.1. GTDB lineage: Bacteria > Bacillota > Clostridia > Lachnospirales > Cellulosilyticaceae > Cellulosilyticum. The sequence goes on along the minus strand of SVDC01000011.1, from coordinate 47,533 downwards.
GTACAGCTGTAAACGTTCAACCTATGGCGTTTGGTAATATGGGTGAAACATCAGGTACAGGTGTTGCTTTCACACGTAACCCAGGAAATGGTGAAAAGAAACTTATGGGTGAATTCTTAATGAATGCACAAGGTGAAGACGTTGTTGCTGGTGTAAGAACACCACAACATATTTCTCAATTAGCAGAGGTTATGCCAGAAGTATTTGAGCAATTCCAAGAAGTATGTGCAACACTTGAAAATCATTATAGAGATATGCAAGATATGGAATTTACAATTGAAGATAAAAAGCTTTACATGTTACAAACACGTAATGGTAAAAGAACTGCACAAGCTGCTTTAAAAATTGCTTGTGATTTAGTAGATGAAGGTGTAAGAACACCAGAAGAAGCTGTAGCAATGATTGATCCTAGAAATTTAGATACCCTGCTTCACCCACAATTTGATGCTGCTGCATTAAAAGCTGCAGTGCCAATGGGTAGAGGACTTGGTGCATCTCCTGGAGCTGCTTGTGGTAAAATTGTCTTTACTGCTGAAGATGCAAAAACTTGGGGAGCAAAAGGTGAAAAAGTAGTGCTTGTTCGTCTTGAAACATCTCCTGAAGATATTGAAGGAATGAAAGCTGCTCAAGGTATTTTAACTGTACGTGGTGGTATGACTTCACATGCTGCTGTTGTTGCTCGTGGTATGGGTACATGCTGTGTATCTGGTTGTGGCGATATTAAAATGGATGAAGCAAATAAAAAATTCGAACTTGCAGGTAAAACTTATCATGAAGGAGATTTCATCTCTATCGATGGTTCTACTGGTAACATTTATGATGGTCTTATTCCAACTGTAGATGCTACAATCTCAGGTGAATTTGGTAGAATCATGGCTTGGGCTGATGAGTTTAGAAAATTAAAAGTACGTACCAATGCAGATACACCAGCAGATGCTAAAAAAGCACGTGAACTTGGTGCTGAAGGTATTGGACTTTGCCGTACAGAACATATGTTCTTCGAAGCAGATAGAATTGCTGCATTCCGTGAAATGATTTGTGCTGATACAGTAGAAGAAAGAGAAACTGCACTTGATAAAATTTTACCATATCAACAAAGTGACTTTGAAAAATTATATGAAGCACTTGAAGGTTGCCCAGTTACTATTCGTTTCTTAGATCCACCTCTTCATGAATTTGTTCCAACAGATGAAGAAGATATTAAGAAATTAGCAGCAACTCAAAACAAATCTGTAGAAGACATTAAAGCACTTATTGAGTCTTTACATGAATTTAACCCAATGATGGGTCACAGAGGTTGTCGTCTTGCAGTAACTTATCCAGAAATTGCTAAGATGCAAACAAAAGCAGTTATTCGTGCTGCAATTAATGTTCAAAAGAACCATGCAGATTGGAATGTAAAACCAGAAATTATGATTCCACTTATCTGTGATATTAAGGAACTTAAATTTGTTAAGAAAGTTGTTGTTGAAACAGCTGATGCTGAAATTGCAGCAGCTGGTGTAAATCTTGAGTATGAAGTAGGTACAATGATTGAGATCCCAAGAGCTGCTCTTACAGCTGATGAAATTGCTAAAGAAGCTGATTTCTTCTGTTTCGGTACAAATGACTTAACACAAATGGCATTTGGATTCTCTCGTGATGATGCTGGTAAGTTCTTAGATGCTTACTACAATACAAAGATTTTTGAAAATGACCCATTTGCTAAATTAGACCAATCAGGTGTTGGTAAATTAATGGATATGTCACTTAAATTAGGTCGTCCAATGAATGAAAAATTACATGTTGGTATTTGTGGAGAACATGGTGGAGATCCTTCTTCAGTAGAATTCTGCCATAAGATTGGACTAGATTATGTATCATGTTCACCATTTAGAGTACCAATTGCAAGACTTGCAGCAGCTCAAGCAGCTATTGCAGAAAAATAAATTCTATTTAAACGAATAAATGGATATACAAAAAAGGGAAGCATATGCTTCCTTTTTTTGTATATCCAAATGATAAACTTTTATAAAATGAAAGCAGTAGATTACGCATAGAAGTTTAACACTCAAAAACTATAAAAAAGTTTGAAATCAAGTATAAAATATAACAAAAATGCTTAATTATTTAAGTATAAAGTAGATAAATTTTTGGATTTTTAAATAAAATATAAAAATAATATATCTTTACCTGATTTTTTTTATTATAATAAGGTAGAAGATTAAAGACATAAGTAAATAAGAGATGTCTAGATATAGAAAGGTAGGACTTTAAGATGGATATTTTAAAAGATTTTTCTCTTGAAGGTAAAGTAGCATTAGTAACTGGTGCATCTTATGGTATTGGCTTTGCAATTGCTAGTGCTTATGGTAAAGCAGGCGCAACTGTTGTATTTTGTGATATTAAACAAGAATTCATTGATAAAGGTATTGAAGCATATGCAGAACTTGGTATTAAAGCGCATGGTTATGTATGTGATGTTACAGATGAAGATAGAGTAAATGAAATGGTTGCTCAAATTGAAAAAGAAGTTGGTATCATTGATATTTTAGTAAACAATGCTGGAATCATCAAACGTATTCCTATGTGTGAAATGACAGCAGCAGAATTTAGACAAGTTATTGATGTAGACTTAAATGCACCATTTATCATGGCTAAAGCTGTTATTCCAAGCATGATTAAAAAAGGTCATGGTAAAATCATTAACATTTGTTCAATGATGAGTGAATTAGGCCGTGAAACTGTTTCTGCTTATGCAGCAGCTAAAGGTGGTTTAAAAATGCTTACTAAGAACATTTGTTCAGAGTATGGTGAATATAATATCCAATGTAATGGTATTGGACCTGGTTATATTGCAACACCACAAACAGCACCACTTAGAGAAGATGGTCATCCATTTAATAACTTCATTATCGCAAAAACTCCAGCAGCACGTTGGGGAACACCAGAAGATTTAGCAGGTCCAGCTGTATTCTTAGCATCTGATGCTTCTAACTTCGTAAATGGTCATGTGTTATATGTAGATGGCGGAATCTTAGCTTATATTGGTAAACAACCATAAGATTTTTATACATAAGAATAAGAAGCGTCTTGATAACTACTACGGTAGATATCAAGACGTTTTTTGTGCATAAAATACAAAAAAAGGAAAAATTAATTCTGTAAAAATGGAAATACTAACTAGTAAAAATCACTAAAACTTATATATTATCCTGTTAATATTTATACCTTTCTACAAAAGTGTCGTTAAAAAAAGGAAATGGAAGATTGATGTAGTATTTATATAAGTATGGGGTGATGTGTATGGTGAACCGATTAGAAAGAGAAAAATTTGAGTATGCTACGCTTAGCCCTTTTGCTACAAAAAGTGCGGAAACAAAAGGGCGTATACGATGGGAAGATCCTTGTAATTTACGTACAGATTTTCAGAGAGATAGAGATCGTATTTTGCATTGTAAATCTTTTAGAAGGCTAGCCCATAAGACTCAAGTTTTTATATCACCAGAAGGTGATCACTATCGAACAAGACTGACCCATACATTAGAGGTAGCTCAAATTGCGCGAACCATCGCAAGAGCTTTGAGTCTAAATGAGGATTTAACAGAAGCGATTGCTTTAGGTCATGATTTAGGGCATACCCCTTTTGGACATACAGGAGAACAAGTATTGCAACAACTAACAGACGGGGAGTTCTCTCATAATAAACATAGTTTACGTGTAGTTGAAGTGCTGGAAAACAATGGGCAAGGATTAAACTTGACATTTGAAGTAAAAGATGGTATTTTAAATCACCCGACAAGTGCCAGTCCTTGTACATTAGAAGGAAAAGTAGTTCAACTTGCTGATAAAATTGCGTATATTAATCATGATATTGATGACGCTATAAGAGGAAAGGTTTTATTAGAATCAGAATTACCTAGAGATTGCACTAGGATACTTGGCCAGACTTCAAGTGAGAGATTAGCAGGTATCGTTCAAGATATTGTGCATGAAAGCGATATGAAAAATGATATCTTAATGAGTCGAGAGGTGAGAGAGGCCTTTTATAATATGCGAGAATTTTTGTTTAAACATGTTTATGTAGGTTCTGTAGCAAAAGAGCAGGAAGGTAAAGCAAAACGTGTTATAAGTGAACTTTATCAATACTATATGAGTCATTTATCCTTGCTTCCTGAAGCTAGTAAGGATAGACTTGAAAAAAATGATACAGAAAAACAAATTGTATGTGATTATATTGCAGGTATGACGGATCGTTATGCAGTTAATGCATATAGGGAATTATTTTTCCCTAAATCATGGCATATTTATTAATGACAACCTAAAGGAAGGAAGGAGTATAGATGCTATATCCAGAACATGTTATTGAAGAAATACGAGAGCAAAGTGATATTATATCTATTATCTCCGAATATACAGCGCTCAATAAAAAGGGAAGCTCATATGTAGGTTTGTGTCCGTTTCATAATGAGAAAACCCCTTCTTTTTCTGTAAGTGAGGATAAACAACTTTATTATTGCTTTGGTTGTGGCGCAGGAGGGAATGTGATTACTTTTCTGATGCAAAAGGAAAACATGACATTTATTGAGGCGATTAAGTATTTAGCAGAAAGAGAAAATATTAAACTGGATGAAACTTATTTATCTAATGAAGAAGTGGAAAACAATAAAAAACGTGGACTACTTTTAGAAATCTTAACAGAGAGTGCAAGATATTTTCATTATAGTTTAAGAGCACCAGAAAATGAGGAGGCCCTACACTATTTAACCAGTCGTGGACTTACCATGGAAACCATTAAGCATTTTGGGCTAGGATATGCGACTCATCAGTTTAATGATCTTTATGAGTATTTAAAACAAAAAGGCTATTCGGATCAGCTCTTATTAGAATCAGGGCTATTCTTGCAGAGTAAACAAAATCAAAATAGGCTTTATGACCGATTTGCAGGGAGGGTGATTTACCCAATATTCGATTTAAGTAAAAAGGTGATTGCTTTTGGTGGGCGTGTATTAGATGGCAGTATGCCAAAGTATCTCAACTCACCAGAAAATATTTTATTTAATAAAAGCCGTAATTTATATGGTATGCACCTTGCTAAAAACTCTGGAGCCTCTTATTTTATATTAGTTGAAGGGTACATGGATGTTATTGCTATGCACCAGGCAGGATTTACACAAACAGTTGCCTCATTAGGTACGGCATTCACGCCAGGTCATGCAAAGCTTTTAAAGCGTCATGCAAAAGAGGTGGTTATTTTGTATGATAGTGATGGTGCAGGTCAAAAAGCAGCACTTCGTGCCATTCCAATTTTAAGAAGTGAAGGCTTAAAGGTAAAAGTTTTACTTCTTCAAGAAGGAAAAGATCCAGATGAGTATTTAAAAACCCATGGTTATGAATCAATGAAAAATTTACTTGAAGGGGCACCTTCGGATTTATGGTTTCAGATTCGGACTATTGAAAAGAAATACGATTTAAAGATTCCAGAGGAAAAAGTAAAGTTCTTACAAGAAATAGCTGGGCTTCTTGCAGACACAAGTAGTAGTATTGAACAAGCTATTTATTTAAAAGAGATTAGTAAGACTTATGAAATTGACGAAGAAGCTTTTAAAGCGGAGATGAATCGTTATTATCAACAAGGAAAACGTAAGGTGGCGATGAAAGTAGAAGCCGTGTCGCCTCACCAAAAGAAACAGGTTTTTAATAATGAAGTAATTTTCTTAGCAAATTTATATCATTACCCTAATCTGGCAAGACATGTACAGTCTTATTTAAAGCCTGAATTTTTTGAGCAGGGATTACTGTATGATTTAGCAAAAGCAATCCTTGAGTCTTTGCGTACAGGGGAAGAAATTGATATGACGTATTTTACAACACATTATCCAGAGGTAAATGAACAGAACATTATTTCTCATGTCCTTATTCACAAAGATCAGCGTTATGAAGATATCGCTCTTCTTCAAAAGATGATGACAGAGAATGTAAAAAGGCTTAATAAAATATATATTGAGCGCAGATTAAAAGAGACAACAGACATAAGTGAAGTACAAAATCTACTATTTCAAAAAAAGGAACTTGACAGATTGAATATTGATTATATAAATGGTTAGAATAGTAGACAGGAGAAAGGATTGATAATAGTGAAAGATGTGGCAGAACAAAAACTAGCTTTTAAAGCGAAGCTAGATCAGCTGATTACAATTGCAAAAGAGAAAAAAGGGATATTAGAACAAGAGGATATTAATGAAGTTTTTTCTGACATGGAGTTAGAGCCAAGTAAGATTGAACAGATTTATGAATACTTAGAAGCACAAAATATTGATATCTTAGGAAATTTAAATGATACAGAACTAGATGAATCTGATATTGATATTAGTAATTTACCAGATGGTATTAGTATTGATGATCCTGTGCGTATGTATTTAAAAGAAATTGGTAAAGTACCCTTATTATCAGCTGACCAAGAAATTGAACTTGCTAGACGTATGGAGCAAGGGGATCAAGAAGCAAAGAAAAAGCTAGCTGAAGCCAACTTACGTCTGGTAGTTAGTATTGCAAAGCGTTATGTAGGACGTGGGATGCTTTTCCTTGACTTAATTCAAGAAGGTAACTTAGGGCTTATTAAGGCTGTTGAGAAGTTCGATTATACAAAAGGGTATAAATTTAGTACCTATGCGACATGGTGGATTCGTCAAGCAATTACACGTGCCATTGCTGACCAAGCAAGAACGATTCGTATTCCAGTGCATATGGTAGAAACAATTAATAAATTAATGCGTGTATCAAGACAATTACTTCAAGAGTTAGGACGTGATCCACAACCAGAAGAGATTGCAAAACGTATGGAAATGCCAGTTGCTAAAGTGCGTGAAATTATGAAAATTTCTCAAGAACCAGTTTCTCTTGAAACACCAATTGGGGAAGAAGAAGATAGTCACTTAGGAGACTTTATTCCAGATGAGGATATTCCAGTACCAGCAGAAGCAGCTGCATTTACCCTATTAAAAGAACAACTTATTGAAGTTTTAGATACTTTAACTGAAAGAGAACAAAAAGTACTTCGTCTACGTTTTGGATTAGATGATGGTCGTGCTAGAACATTAGAAGAAGTTGGTAAAGAATTTAGTGTAACAAGAGAAAGAATTAGGCAAATTGAAGCAAAAGCTTTAAGAAAATTACGTCATCCAAGCCGTAGTAAAAAATTAAAAGATTATCTTGAATAAAAAGCAAGATAGAAATATAAAATGTGGACGTAAGTCCACTTTTTTGTTATTAAATTTATTTTAGAAAATTAAGAGGTGGAATTGTGCAATTATCAACACGTTTATCAGCTATAGCAAGTTTTGTACCAAGAGGAAGTCAGGTTATTGACGTAGGGACAGATCATGCGTATATTCCTATTTATTTAGTAGAGACAGGATTAGCTGTAAGCTGCTTGGCTACAGATATTAATAAAGGCCCTTTAGAAAAGGCGAAAAAAAATATTACTGCTCATGGTATTAATAATATTGAACTGATGCAAACCAATGGTGTGGAAGGAATTCCAGCAGATAGAGGGGATGTACTCATGATTTCAGGTATGGGTGGCTATCTGATTGTAGATATTTTAAAAAGAGGGAAAGACTTAGTTCAAAATATTAAACGACTTATTCTTCAACCACAACAAGATATTGTAGAAGTGAGAAAATATCTACATGCTATTGGGTTTAAGATTGTTGAAGAAACATTTGTAAAGGATGAAGAAAAGTATTATACCATTATCGTAGCAGAACCAGGGCAAGAAGCGCCTTATACTCATGAATATCAATATTTATATGGTAAATGTTTAATAGAGAAAAAAATACCCGTATTTAAAGAATGGCTAGAAATGAAACTTGCTAAGCAGGAAGGTATTTATAAGGCGCTGGAGCATCAAAATACGCCAAGTGCCTATGCGCGTTGTAAGGAACTAGAGGAGGAAATTCAAACACTGAGGGAGGTTAGAAAATGCCTAAATTAAATGAGATTATGTGTGAGCTTGAAAGGTTTGCACCAACTTATTTAGCTGAAAGTTGGGATAACGTAGGGCTAATGGTAGGTAGCCCGAGCCAAGATGTGAGTAAAGTATTATGTGCTTTGGATTTAAATGAAGCAGTCATAGAAGAAGCTATTTATCATAAAGTAGATTGTATTGTAACACATCATCCTTTTTTATTTAAAGCACTTAAGCGCATTAATCTAGATGATATTCAAGGACGAATGATTGCAAAGCTTATTGAACATAAAATTAGTGTGTACTCTATGCACACTAATTATGATATTACTTGGGGTGGGCTTAATGACGATCTAGCGCAAGGGCTAGGATTAGAACATGTTAAGTTACTAGAAACAACCTATGAAGAGCAACTCTATAAATGTATAATCTATGTCCCTACATCATATGCAGAAGCTGTAAGAGAAGCTATTATTGCAAGTATGACGACACAAATCGGTGATTATGCTGGTTGTACTTTTACAGCAAGTGAAGGTGAAGGAACTTTTATACCTTTAGAGGGAAGCAATCCTTATTTAGGCAAAAAGGGAGAATTGGAAAAGGCCAAAGAATGCCAAGTAAGTTTTATGGGAACAAATGCCGAAATACAACATATATTAAGTGAAGTAAAAGCAGTCCATCCTTATGAAGAAATGGCAGTTGATGTTTTTGCTTTAACCAATATGAAAAAAACTTATGGGATTGGACGTTATGGTACACTTAAAGACCCTGTTACTTTAGAAGAATGGATTCAAAAGGTAAAGGATTATTTTAATATAGAGTATCTACGTATTACAGACCCAACACCTAGAAACATTCAAAAGGTAGCTATTTGCTCAGGTGCAGGGAGTATGTATATTGCAAAGGCAGCTAAGGTGGCAGATGTTTATATAACAGGGGACTTAAAGTTTCATGAAGGCCAAATGGCAAAAAATCTAGGACTTGTTGTGATGGATGTCGGTCATTATGCTTCGGAGCAAATTGCGCTTAAGCCAATAGGAAGACGTATTCAGCAGAAGTTTACAGAGTGTGAAGTATTGTATTCACAGGTGAATGGAGAAACATTGTTCATTCAATAAAGAATAAGGGGGGAAATAAAATGGGAGAGTTCATTAAAGTTCAAATTAAAAATGGTCCAACTTTGGAAGTATATAAAGGTGAAACACTACAAGAAATAGCGGCTAAAGTACAAAAGGATTATCCGTATCCTATTATGTTAGCAAAAGTAGATAATCACTTTAAGGAGCTTTGTGCTAAAGTCGAATATGAAATAAGTGATTTAGAGTTTATTCATTTAGGAGAAAAAGATGGGATGCGTGTCTATCAGAGAAGCGTAACTTTTTTGCTAATTGCTGCGGCTAAGAGGGTATTAAAGACATGCCACATTATTGTGAATCATCATATTGCAGGCGGTTTCTTCTGTGAGTTTTCAGATGTCAACTGCTGTACACCCGAGAATATTAAGTGCATAGAGGATATGATGTACCAAATGGTCAAAGAGGCATTACCTATTGAAAAAAGTGTGATTTCGGTAGATGAAGCGCTAGAGCTTTTTGAAAAAGAAGATATGCCAGATAAAAAGAAACTCTTTAAATACCGTCGAACATCAACTGTTAATATTTATGAGCTAGATGGTATTAGAAATTATTTTTATGGTTATATGGCGACCAATACTAGTCAAATTCCTTTATTTGAACTGATTCCATATGCTCATGGGTTTATTTTACAGTTTCCAGATGAAAAAAATCCAAGTAAGATGGTTCCTTTTGTACCACAACCTAAGCTTTCTCATATTTTTAGGGAGTCAGAAAGATGGGCTCGTATTTTAGGAGTAGATACAGTAGGCGCCCTAAATGATGTGATTGTAGAAGGTAAAGCAGATGAACTCATAAAAGTGTCTGAAGCCCTTCATGAAAAGAAAATTGCACAGATTGCAGATCAAATTGCAGAGCGTAAGAATGTGAAATTAGTAATGATTGCAGGGCCTTCTTCATCAGGTAAAACAACAACAGCAAAGCGTTTGTGTATTCAGTTAAAGGTTAATGGATTAAAACCTCATGTAATTTCCATAGATGATTATTTTGTCAATCGTGATCAAACACCAAGAGATGAGTATGGAGAATATGATTTTGAAGCATTGGAAGCGATTGACATTGAACTTTTTAATCAACATATGAATGCTTTAATTAGAGGAGAAACAGTAGAAGTACCGAGTTTTAATTTTGTACTAGGGAAAAGAGAGTATCATGGAAAGTATATTCATTTAGAAGAGGATGAAGTCCTTGTTATAGAAGGGATTCACGGACTCAATGAAAAACTGAGTTATGCTATTCCGAAAGAAAATAAGTTTAAAATTTATGTCAGCTGCTTAACCCAGCTCAATATTGATGAGCATAATCGTATTCCAACAACAGATACAAGACTTATAAGACGTATGATTCGTGATAATCAGTACCGTGGTACAGAACCTGAGAAAACACTAGCTATTTGGGCTTCTGTAAGACGTGGGGAAAATAAAAATATTTTCCCATTTCAAGAAGAAGCAGATGCGATGTTGAATACCGTATTAATTTATGAATTAGCAGCACTTAAAGCTTTAGCTGAACCTTTATTATTTAGAGTGCCACGTACTTCACCTTACTATAGTGAAGTGAAGCGCATGCTTAAGTTCTTGGAATATTTCTTACCAATGGACATCTCAGAGATTCCGAGTAACTCATTACTTCGTGAATTTGTAGGGGGGAGTTGTTTTGAATAAAAGTAAATAAATGATATTATGTCAAATGAAGTCATTGACAAGTGGCCCAAAATAGAGTAAACTGATAAAGCTGTTAAGTAAGCCAGACAGTCGCATGTATCGATTCGAAAGAAGATACCTGAGGAACGTCCGGGCTCCATAGAGCAAGGTGCTGGGTAACCCCCAGTGGAGGCAACTCTAAGGAAAGTGCAACAGAAATAAACCACCTATCGTTTGATGGGAAAGGGTGGAAAGGCGAGGTAAGAGCTCACCGTCCCTTAGGTGACTAAGGGAGCCATGTAAACCCCACCTGGAGCAAGACCGTACAAAGACGCTAATAGTGGCTCGCTAGTCTTGGGTAGGTCGCTAGAGCCAATAGGTAACTGTTGGCGTAGATAGATGACTGTCAAATACAGAACCCGGCGTATAGACTTGGTTAACAGTTTAAATGGATGATTAAGGACAATGATTACATTAATGTAACCATTGTCCTTTTTGATTTATATAGATGGATTAGAGTGCATGATTCAATAAAGAATACACATACTATCACAATAAGGAGTGATAGAGATGCAAATTCCATTTTTATTAAGACCGGTTATTTTATTTATCATGGCAGTTATTTTAATTCGCTTAACAGGAAGGCGTTCTATTTCTCAAATGACTATTGCCCAAACAGTACTGATGATTTCTATAGGAGCGATTATTGTAGAACCCTTTTCAGATAAGGATATTCGAAAAACGGCTATTGCAGCCATTATATTTGTTATACTATTAATTCTTTTTGAGTTTTGTTCTTTTTATTCTAAGTCTTTTAAAAAGTGTTTTGTGGGAGAGCCTAAAATGATTATTCGTCAAGGAAAATTTGATGAAGTGCAGCTGAGAAAATTACGTTTAACACAAGAAGAAGTCATGTCTCGGTTAAGACAAATAGGTATTACTCAAATCACAGATATAGAAGAAGGTATTTTAGAAAGTAATGGTGAATTAGGATATAAGCTTACAAAAGAGGCTCAGCCTTTAAAAAGAGGAGAGTTTATGGAGCTTTTAAGTGAACTATTAGATGAAGAGGCGAAAGAGAAACTACAGAAAAAAATAAATACATTATAAAATCCCTAGACTTTGATAGAGTCTAGGGATTTTGTATAAATCATAGATTATTTGTTGGGTGTTTCGGATTGGAGTAAGATGGTTTGAGTTGGAAATGCAATGTCAATTTGCTCAGTTTCACAAAGTTCCATAATTTTTAAATTAACCTTTTCCTGAATAGCAAGATAGTTAGCATAGGAAGTGTTATAGGTATAATATAAAATTTGTATATTTAAACTGTAGTCTCCAAAGTTTGAAAAGTGAACAACTGGAGTTCCTTTTTCAATTTCTTCAAAACTTGCAAGTGCCTCACGAATCTTAGTGGTGCATAGATTGATTTGAGCAGGAGTCGTATCATAAGTAACACCTAATTCAAAAGAGACACGCCTTTTTTCCATGCGACTCCAATTAATAATATTGGCATTACTAATTGTATTATTAGGGATAATGACAAGACCTTGAGAGAAGGTACGAATACGTGTACTTCTAAAGCTGATATCCTCAACCGTTCCTTCAATGTTATCAATGCTAATCCAATCCCCAATTACAAAAGGCTTGTCCAATAATAAGAACATACCAGATATAATACCGGCTAAAGAATCTTTAGCAACCAGAGCAACAACGGCCCCTCCAATACCAACACCAGTCATTAGCTTAGTAAGGTCTGGGACTAAGATTGTAATCATAGTGGCAATACCAATTGCTAATGTAATAAAGTTAATAATACGTGATAAATATCGGATAATAACTGTATTATCAATTAATGAGAGTTTTTCATTTAATTCGGTAAAGAAACGCTCATAAAGATGTTCTAATTCATAAATTACCCAAGTTGTAATACCTGCTACAATGGCAAAATAAAGTTTAGAAATAGCAACAAGAGAAATGATACTCAGTGTAATCTTTAATTCGCCAAAATGTAGAATTTGTTCTTGTGAACCTGAATAAAAGACAAAAGGTGAAGCTGCTAAAGCAGCAATAATACCTGTTGCTAAAATAAGATAATTAATGGGCCTTTGTAAAGTATCAAAAGCACTTTCTTCTAAGTGTACTTGATGAAATTTAACACGTGATAATAATTGAATAATCCATTTACTTAAGAAACGTCTTGCAATGAGCATAATGACTAAAATAACCAAAGTCAGTACAAGACGAACGATGATGGGATCATTTTCTATGGATTGAAATAAATGCATAATGATTCCTTTCTAATTTAATATCCTTAATAATATCCTTGGTAATATCCTTAGTATTATACAATGTTTAAGGATAAAGGAAAAGGAATTTCTAGTCAAAATCCTAAGTAATATGGTATAATATACTAAAGTTTAGTTAATAGTATAAAAGAAAAAATATAGAAAAGGCGTTAGCGATGAAAATGAGTAAAACAATCTGGGTTGATGACCAGATTAAGTGGAATGTACTAAGAAAAAGAGCACTTTGTAAGTTTAACCAGTATAAAGGGCATGCCTATGTTGTGTGTACGTCACCTCATGAACATCTTTTGTTTGAAATTGTAGAGGCAAGATTTTTAAGTCATCACTATGCAGAGTCTACGGTGCTCGCACTGTGTAATAGCAGGCAACAGGCTTTTTTACAAGTTACACAATTAGTGGATGCCTTATATAATCAGCAGACAATTACCTACAGCGACTTGTAGTAAAAAAGAGGTGAATAATGACTATTTTATGGTTAATAATAAAAATAATTCTTATGCTTCTTCTTAGCATTTTAGGGGTTTTTGTACTGATTATAGGGCTTGTTTTGTGGACACCTATAAGCTATGAAGCCTACTATGCTAAATATGAAAAGATTGCATATGATATAAAATTCACATATTTATTAGGGATTAAGGGTATCTTTTATCAAGATTATGATCAAAAGAATCATAAAGTTAGTGTATTTGGTAGGACGATATATAAAAATAGGGTAGTTGATGAGCCTAAAGATTCTATAGATGACGAAAATATGCCATCCACCTTAAAACAACAAACAAAGCAAGCGAAAAAAACAATTTTATCGGAAAAGACACTAGTAAAAGAGCAAAGATTAAAGAAAGATTTTGACCCTAAGGATATCGATCAGTCTACTATAAAGTCGTATAAGCAAGAAGATAAAATAGTTAAAGAAGTTAAAGAAGTCAATCCACGGCTAAAACAAGTGGCCCAAGAGGATATGAAAGATTTAGAGGATGAAATTGTACAAGAAACCGTTCAGACACTTAAAAGAATGCCATATCCTTGGATAAAAAAGTTAGTACTAGATAAAAATACTTACGGCGCTATAAAGCAGATTAGCCTCTGTATATGGCGTATTCTAAAGTATATAGCACCTAATGAATGGGATTTTGAACTCATTATTGGACAGGAAGATCCAGCAGATACAGGCGAAATGATTGCCAAATTAACCATGTTATATCCTTTATACTATCAGCATGGAATTATCCATGGCAACTATGAAAAAGAATGCTTAGCAGGTGGATTTTTGGCACAAGGGAAATTTTCTATAGGCGGTATTATGAGCTATATCATCAGGTGTATGCTCAGCAAACAAGTTAGAACCTTAATTAAGTTCATTTTTCAAATAAGAAAGGAAGAGCGTTATGGAAAATAAAATCAATCAAGATTTAAATGGATTAATGCATCAATTAGAAAACTTTATTACAACAAAAACAGTTGTGGGAGAACCTATTCATATTGATCAAACAATTTTAGTACCACTTATTGATGTGAGTTTTGCAGCGGCAACAGGATCTACAGCAAGTAATAAATTTGTTGAAAGACATAAAGAAAAAGAAAAAAGAGTAGATGGTGGCGTTGGTGCCGGTGCTGGTGGGCTAGGTGCAAAAGTAATGCCTAGTGCAATGCTCGTGATTCAAAATGGAACCACACAGCTTATTAATATTCGCAATCAAGATAGCATTACAAAATTAATTGATATGATTCCAGGATTGATCTCTAAAGTACCAGAGTTCTTTGGAAAAGGGAAACAAGAAGAGGAAGTAGTAGAAGAAACTGTAGAAGAAGCAAATGTATACCATAATATGAAAGAATCTAAATAACCTTAGCAAATGCTAGGGTTTATTTTTTGTACAGATATATTATGAAAAGTTATTCGCAAAGAAGAAAGATTAGAGCCTAAATCAAAAAAGAGTCGTACCTAAAAATACAACTCTTTTTTGATTTAGATAACCCTAGATTAAACATTAAACCTAAATAGAATAATATCTCCATCTTGAACAACATATTCTTTACCTTCAAGGCGTACAAGTCCTTTTTCTTTCGCTGCAGTATAAGAACCACAAGCTATGAGGTCTTCAAAGTTTACGATTTCAGCACGGATAAATCCTCTTTCGAAGTCAGAGTGAATTTTTCCAGCAGCCCCAGGTGCTTTTGTACCAACTTTAATAGTCCAAGCGCGTACTTCTTGTTCACCAGCTGTTAAGTAGCTAATTAAACCAAGAAGCTTGTAACTTGCAGCTACTAAACGGTCAAAACCTGTAGAAGTAAGACCAAGGTCTTCTAAGAAGGCAGCTTTTTCTTCTTCATCTAATTCTGAAAGCTCTTGCTCAATTTTAGCACAGATGACAAATGTTTCAGAACCTTCTTCAGTTGAGTAGTCACGTACACGTTTAACATATTCGTTTTCTACACCACCAATTAAGTCATCATCACAGATATTAGCAGCGTAAAGCATTGGTTTAGCTGTAATCAAGCCAATTGAAGTGATAAGTGCATCTTTTTCTTCATCTTCACCTAAAAGGTTACGAGCTGGTTTACCTGCTTCTAATGTTGCATAAATTTCTTTTAAAACTTCTAATTCTGCAGCAATAGCTTTATCTGCTTTAGCAGCTTTTTGTTGTTTTGCAATACGTCTTTCAATCATTTCCATATCTGCAAAAGCAAGTTCTAAGTTGATTGTTTCAATATCACGAATTGGATCAACTGTTTTATCTACGTGGACAATATTTTCATCTTCGAAGCAACGTACAACTTGTACAATAGCATCTACTTCGCGAATATGTGATAAGAATTGGTTTCCTAACCCTTCACCTTTACTTGCTCCTCTAATAAGGCCTGCAATATCAACAAATTCAATAGCAGCAGGTAATGTGCGTTTTGAATTGTACATTTCACGTAATACTTCTAAACGTTTATCTGGTACTGGTACAACGCCAACATTAGGTTCAATTGTACAGAATGGATAGTTTGCAGATTCAGCACCTGCTTTAGTTAATGCGTTAAATAGTGTACTTTTTCCTACGTTAGGAAGCCCAACTATTCCAAGTTTCATATATGTTTCATCCTTCCTCAGACTTATTACATTTAAAATAAGTATATATACTAAATGTATTAAAGGTAATAAGTATGTTTATATCACTGTATAGTTTATCGCATTATGGCAGTAAATACAACAAATTAAATAAAACTGCAATGAATTGCAGTTTTATCTGTGGCCCATAAGGCATTTTATAAGGAGAAGGAAGAATAGAAGGAAAACTCCCATTGCAACGAGTGGCTGCTTATGTGCTGCCTTACAAAGTGTGTCATAATAAGAAGTAGGAGCAGATTGCTTTGAACGATCGACAACGCGATAATGTCTATAATGTTTTGGCATATAAATTCTCCTTTCTAGATATAATCTTAGTATCTAAAAAATAAAAAGAATTATACTGCCACATTTACACAGTTTGATAAATCTCCTATAATAAGAGGATATAAAAAGGAGGCGTATTATGGAAATACCAAATATTTATTTCCCTCATTTAGGGTGGTCATTTAATTTAGATAGTCAAGCTTTTTCGTTTTTTGGATTGCCTGTATATTGGTATGGGATTATTTTGACATCTGGAATTATTTTAGGAACTTTTATAGCATGTTATATCGGCAAGAAAGAAAAATTAGATCCTAATATTTTTTTAGATTTTGTATTATATGATATTGTGTTTGCTTTATTAGGGGCACGTTTATATTTTGTGATTTTTAATTGGGATTATTATAAAACCAATCCAAGTCAAATTCTAAATATTAGACAAGGTGGATTAGCAATATATGGTGGAGTCATTGTTTCTATTATTGTGGCGGTTATTTATACACATCGAAAGAAAGTACGCTTTACACATTTTGCAGATGTGGCAACTTATGGATTAGTTTTAGGGCAAGCTATTGGAAGATATGGTAACTTCTTTAATAAAGAAGCGTTTGGGGGATATACAGACAATCTTTTTGCAATGGCTATTTTAAAAAGTGAGGCAAAGCCACCTATTTCAGCTGAAGTATTAAGTCATATTAAAACATTTGATGCCTTTGGAGCAGCAGAGTATATACAAGTACATCCAACATTCTTCTATGAATCTTGTTGGAATTTCCTTTTATTAATAGGCTTACTAATTTATAGGAAACATCGTAAAGCTTATGGAGAAATCTTCTGTATCTATTTAGTGGGATATGGCGTGGGTCGTTTTTGGATTGAAGCCTTACGAACAGATCAACTTTTATTATGGAATACACACATTCCTGTGTCACAAGTTGTTGCCATTATATCCATAATAATGGGAATTATTGGAATTGTATTTTGTCGAAAAAAGTGTAAGATAAAATTAAAATAACAAAAATTCAGAATTAATGTTGTTTTATTCCAGTAAGTGTATTATAATACCAAATATAGAGAAAAATAAAAAAATCTAAATTACAATGTTTTTTTTGATTTAAGGGGGATTAATATGAAAGAGATGAAGGAGAGTATTGCTTTTATGCAAAAAAACTTGAATCGACTACTGGAAGAAAGTGGAGAAAAAAATTGTCAATCATCCAGGATTTACTCACTAAGTGTCATGTTGGATAAAGAGATTGTAAGATATTATAAAAATCTTACAGCGGCAAGATATTAAGAATAGATAAAAGGCCCTTTCCTAATGGAAAGAGGCCTTTTTTTTAATTTAATAAATTGTAAATTATTATAAAGGAATGGACATTTTAACTTGAATTTTTTTGGTAAAACACATAGAATATAAGAAAATGGGTGTAAGTGGGTAGAAGTGGGGGGAAGTGGCATGTGTTTATAGGAGAGTATCAACATAGCTTAGATGAGAAGTGCCGCGTGATTGTTCCTTCTAAATATAGAGAACAGTTAGGAGACAACTTTGTTCTTACAAAAGGCTTGGATGGATGTTTATTTATTTATCCTATTCTGGAATGGGTTGTATTTGAGCAAAAACTAAAAAGTCTACCCCTTACGAATATGAATGCTAGAAAGTTCGTTCGGTTTTTTCTATCTGGAGCTGTTGAATGTAGTCCAGATAAACAAGGCAGAATATTAATTCCTAATTCTTTAAGAGTATATTCTGAGATTGAAAAAGACATAGTATTTATTGGTATGAGTAATCGTATTGAGGTATGGAGTAAAACGAAATGGGATACTTATAACAGTGAAGCATTAGATATGGAATCACTTGCAATGCAAATGGAAGAATTAGGTATATAGAAGGAGAAAAAATGAAATTTGAACACGTATCCGTTTTATTAAATGAATGTATAGAAGGGCTTGATATTAAGCCAGATGGAACTTATGTAGATGGAACCTTAGGTGGAGCAGGACATGCAGGCGTGGTTTGTTCGCATTTAAGTGAAGGAGGACATTTTATCGGGATTGATCAAGATAATAATGCCCTAACTGTTTCGAAAGAACGATTAAGTGGTGTCAAACCAAAAGTAACATTAGTAAAAAGTAATTTTGTGGATGTGAAAAATGTCCTAGAAAGTCTTCAAGTGGATAAAGTAGATGGAATGCTTATTGATTTAGGCGTATCTTCCCATCAATTAGATGAGCCTTCTAGAGGTTTTTCATATATGCATGATGCCCCATTAGATATGAGAATGAATCAAGACGCGGCTTATAATGCTTATGAAGTTGTCAATACAATGAGTGAAGATGATTTATACCATATTATTAAAGAGTATGGTGAGGAACGTTGGGCAAAACGTATTGCGTCATTTATTGTAACAGAAAGACAAGCAAAGCCAATAGAGACAACTTATGAACTCGTTGAGGTTATTAAAAAAGCAATTCCGCAAGGTGCGCGTAAAGATGGACCTCATCCGGCAAAGAGAACGTTTCAAGCTATTCGAATTGCTGTAAATAGAGAACTTGAAATTATTGAACCAACTATTAAAGACATCGTGGGCAAACTGAATAAAGGTGGCAGATTATGTATCATTACTTTCCATTCTTTAGAAGACCGTATTGTTAAACACGCATTTAAAGAGCTAGAAGATCCATGTACTTGTTCTAAGCATTTACCTATGTGCGTATGTGGAAAGAAACCAGAGGTAAAAGTTATTACAAGAAAACCAATATTACCTTCAGATGAAGAGATCGAAATCAATCCTCGTTCAAGAAGTGCAAAGTTAAGAATTATAGAGAAGATATAAAGGTGGGGTTAAAATGGCAAAGGAAGAAAGAGTGAAATATAGTTACCAATATGATAGTACGGCAAGAGCTTATGCGCAGCCAGCAGAACCAATTCGTGTACCTGTTCCACAGGAACCTAAACGCAAAAGCAAGGGGGCATTAAGACCAAAAGTAGATGTAGCATTTGGGACACAAATGGTAGTATGTGGTGTTGTACTTTTTGCCTGCTCTATGATATATGTTCATAATTATTCTTCATTACGTGCCAAGCAAACCCAGCTTAACAATTTAAAAATAGAAAAAATAAATGTAGCAAGTCAAATTACCAGTGTAGAAGCACAAATGACAAAAAAGCTTGATTTAGATTATATTAGAGAAAGAGCAGCTGCTGAGCTTGGTATGCAAAATCCATTACCTTATCAAATTGTTTATATTGATTTAGAGGAGAAAAGTTATACAACGTATAATGAATCAAAGTAGGGATGAGAGTGAAAAATAAGAAAAGAAGAAAGAAGATTAATGCTCTACCTAAAAAAGAACGCCTGAATGGGCGGATTTTTGGGGTTGGCGTATCTATGTGTGTCATATTTGGTTTGTTAGGCTTAGAGGTTGTAAAGCTCACATTATTTAAGCATGAAGAATATACGGTAGGAGCATTAGCTAATATGAATCAAAGTGAAAGTATGGTGGAAGCGCCTAGAGGAACGATTCAAGACCGTAATGGTAAGTCGTTAGCTGTGAGCCTTTTAACGTATAATGTGATTTTAAGTCCCTATCAAATTGTAAATAATGTAAAACCTGAAGCACAAGTAGAGTTATATACCCAACTTGAAGCTGCAACAGGTGTAGCTGCTAGTGAAATTAAGGGGACTGTAGAAGAAAAAATAGCTAATAATCCTAATTCACAGTGGTATCAGTTGGCAACAAAAATTGAATTAACAGAGGAACAAGTAGAGGCGTTAGATCAATTGGGTGGTGTAGATATTCAAAAAACTTATAAGAGAAACTACCCAAATGGTGAGCTTGCTGCACAAGTTTTAGGATTTTATAATAAAAACGAAGAGGGTCAATATGGTGTAGAAGAAGGCTATGAGCATTATTTATTGGGCCAACCTGGGCGTGCTTATTCACAGTTTCAAGATGGTGGAATTGTTACAAGGGAGTATCAAGAACCTAAATCAGGGGCTACGGTAAAGCTAACAATTGATCAAGTAGTACAACAATATGTAGAAGAGACAATGGAAAAGTATATTAAGGATTTTAATCCGTCTAAAGCAAGTTGTATTATTATGGACCCTAATACAGGTGAAATATTATCAATGTATTCGTATCCAAGTTTTGATCCAAATACTTATAATAATTTATCTGTGCAGTTAGGTAAAAATGTTTGGGCAAGTATGAAACAGGAAAAGCAAACACAAGCTTTGTTTGCAGCTTGGAAAAATAATGGTATACAATATATCTATGAACCTGGTTCTACATTTAAACCACTTGTAGTGGCTATGGCTTTACAAGAAGGTGTCATTAGTGAAACGGATACCTATGAGTGTTCAGGCTATAAAAAAGTTGCAGACCGTACAATTCATTGCTGGAAAACAGCTGGTCACGGGCATCAAACTTTAGGGGAGGCACTTGCCAACTCTTGTAACGTAGCAATGATGGATATTGCAGAACAAATGGATAATGAAGTATTCTTACACTATTTAAGTGACTTTGGTTTTGGTGAAAAGACAGGTATTGAATTAGCAGGTGAAGAAAGTGGTATTCTACATACTTCATTAGGACCTGTAGAAAAAGCAACATATTCTATAGGGCAAACTTTTATGGTGACTCCGATTCAACTTATTACGGCTTTTTCCACTGTAATTAATGGCGGTTATTTAATGGAACCATATGTGGTATCTGAAGTAACAAGCCAAAGTGGCGGTATATTATTAAATCATGGACGTGTAACAAAAAGACAAGTTTTAGCCACTAGTATCGCAAATGCAGTTCGTAGTGATCTTAAGAAAGTAGTAGATGAAGGAACTGGAACAAGTGCCTATATATCAGGATATAATATAGGTGGTAAAACAGGAACTGGACAAAAATTTATAGAAGGAACATCTGAAAGGGTGGAAGATCTTTATGCTGTATCCTTTATGGGCTTTGCACCGGTTGATAATCCACAAGTTGTGGCACTTATTGTATTTGATGATTTACCAGAACATACAGGTGCACCAGCTAGTGCCTTTAAAGATATGATGACAAAAATTTTTCCTTATTTAGAGATTGAGACAAGTGAGGAAGCTACTGTTGAAGGCGAAGAAACTGTTGTTGTACCAGCGGTTACAAATCAAACGATTTATGAGGCTGTTGATTTGTTAAAAGCTAAAGGGCTAAGCTATACAATCAAAGGCAATGGTGTTAATGTGACAGAGCAGTATCCACCAGCTCAGTCAGAGTGGGCTAAACAAGGAAATGTAGTGTTATATACTCGTACAGATGACCCAGGGAATTTAGTAGAAGTACCAGACTTAATTGGAAAAACAGTAGAAGAAGCTAAAGAGATAGTTGGAGACCAACTGTCAGTTGAAGGAAGTGCTACTGGTGTGATTCAGTCACAAATCCCTATTGCAGGATGTAAAATAGAAAAAAATAATAAAGTTATTATAGAAACAACGGAATAATGGCATAAAGACTCCTCCTTTTAAATAGACTGAAGGTAAGACAAGTTTATAAGGGAGGAGTTTTTGTATGCATAATGAAATTTCTCTTCAGTTGAAGAGAAGAATTTTTATTTTGATGCTATGTTTTAGTGGGTTAATTTTAGTCATGTGCATTCGACTAGGTTATGTGCAGATTATAGAAGGAGAAAAATTGCAAACACTAGCCGAAGAGCAACAGACAAGAGATCGTACGATTTCACCTACTAGAGGAAATATTTATGATCGGAATTTAAATGTTTTGGCGAAAAGTGCATCGGTAGCTACCATTGGTGTTGTACATGCGCAAATCCAAGATCCAGAAAGAGTAGCAGCTGTACTTTCTGAGCATTTAGAGATGGATTATAATGTGGTTTATAAAAAGGTAACAAAGCGTGTTGCATTTGAAAGAATTGCGACAAAAGTAGATAAAGCAATAGCAGATAAGATTAGAGCACTTAATCTATCTGGTGTTAAAGTAGATGAAGACTCTAAACGCTATTATCCTTTTAATACGCTAGCCTCACAAACCATAGGATTTGTAGGAAAAGATAATCAAGGAATCGTTGGACTAGAGGTGAAATATGATAGCTATCTAAAAGGGACACCGGGAAAAATTCTAATGGAGACCAATGGTAATGGCAAAAGGCGAGAAGAGGAAGTAGAGGTACGTATTGATCCTGTAAATGGTGAACATTTAGTAACCACATTAGACTTAACTTTACAGGAATATGCAGAACAAGCTATTGAAAAAGCAGTAGATATGAAAGGCGCAAGAAGAGGTGCCATTATTATGATGAATCCTCAAAATGGAGAGCTTTATGCATTAGCTATCAAACCAGATTTTAATTTAAATGAGCCTTTTACCATTAATAATGAAGACTTAGCAAATTCGTGGGACTTGTTTACAGCAGCAGAAAGGCAAAATTACTTAAATCAAATGTGGCGAAACTTTACCATTAATGATACTTATGAACCAGGTTCTACATTTAAAGTTTTTACTTCAGCTATGGGACTTGAGGAAGGTGTAGTAGATGAAAAGAGTACCTTTACTTGTTCAGGGAGCAAAACAGTAGCAGGGCGTATCATTAAGTGTTGGAGAAGTCCACGTTCTCATGGAATTGAAACTTTTGTACAGGGTGTACAAAATTCTTGTAACCCAGTCTTTATGGAAGTAGCAGAACGTATTGGAGCAAGCAAGTTTTATGATTATATGGTGAGGTTTGGTTTTAAATCTAAAACACATATAGATTTACCTGGAGAAGCTGTAGGAATTTTACATAGTAAAGAGAATATTGGTCCAGTAGAACTGGCAACCATGTCTTTTGGGCAATCTTTTCAGATTACGCCTATGCAGCTCCTTTCGGCAGCAGCAGCAGCTGTGAATGGAGGCTATAAAGTAACACCACACTTTGGAAAAGAGATAATTGATGATGCTGGAAATATAGTAACAACTTTTGATTATGGAAAAGGTGAACAAATTATTTCAACAGAAACCAGCCAGCGATTAAAGAAAATTTTAGAGAGTGTTGTAGCTGAAGGTGGTGGACATAAGGCGTATATACCTGGTTATCATATTGGAGGAAAAACGGCAACTTCACAAAAACTTCCAAGAGGTTCAGGTAAATATACAGCTTCATTTATGGCATTTGCACCTGCGGATAATCCTGTACTGATGACTCTTGTAATTATTGATGAACCACAGGGGACATATTATGGTGGTGTGATTGCTGGGCCTGTTATGAAAGAAGTTTTAGAAAATGCACTACCGTATTTAGGGATTCAGCCAGATTATACAGAGGAAGAATTAACTAAAGAGGAAGTACAAAAAATGACCACTCCAGATTTTCGTAATCTTACAATAAAAGAAGCAAAAAAACAGGCTGGGGATGCCGATATAGAAGTAGATATTCAAGGAGAGGGAGAGTCTGTTACGTCACAGTTTCCAATGCCAGGAGAAACTGTTAATAAGACTACAAAAATAATCTTATATACGCAGTAGATAGCTTTTTTATTAAAGAAACTCGTGATATAATAACAAATGATATAAAAGGAGGGTTACCATGAAACTTAAGGATTTATTATTAGGAATTGACTATACATGCATTACGGGTAACACAGAACAAGAGGTAGATCAGGTCATTTATGATTCACGCATCAAAACAAAAAGTGGATTATTTATTGCTATAGAGGGTTATCAAACAGATGGACATAAATATATAGAATCTGCAATTGAAAATGGTGCATGTTTTGTGCTAGTTCAAAAAACAGTTGAAATAGCATCAAAAGATGTAACCATTATTCAAACAGCTGATACAAGACTTGCCATGGCAAAGATAGCTAATAATGCTTATGAGCATCCATCTAAAGCGTTTAAATTAGTAGGTGTAACAGGAACAAATGGTAAAACAAGTATTACATTTTTACTTGGTCAAATTTTAGAAGCGTATAAGCAAAAAGTTGGGATTATTGGTACGATAGAAAATCGTATTGGAAGCCAAGTTTTAAAAGCTGAGCGTACTACACCAGAATCTATTGATTTGCAACGTTTGTTTAGAAAAATGGCAGATGAAAAAGTGGATGTAGCTATGATGGAAGTGTCTTCACATGCTCTAGAGTTAAAAAGAACAGTAGGTTCTGATTTTGAAGTGGGTATTTTTACAAATCTAACCCAAGATCATTTAGATTTTCATCACACCATGGAAAACTATGCAAAAGCAAAAGCAAAGCTTTTTAAGTGTTGTAAGGTAGGAATTGTAAACTTAGATAGTGAATATATTCAGCTTATTACAGAAGATGCAACTTGTAAAATTGTAACATATGGTATTGATCATGAGGCAGATTATCATGCTAAAAATATTCATATTACAGCTACAGGGGTAACTTACACTTTAGAGACACCAGAAGGGCAATTTGAAATCAGTGTACCAATTCCAGGTAAATTTACAGTATATAATACATTAGCGGTAATTGCAGCAGCAAGACAATTAGATATGCCAATGAGTCATATTGTTGAGGCATTAGCACGTGTAGGTGGTGTACCAGGCCGTGTTCAATCTTTTAAATCTAAACAAGGATATAGTGTGCTTGTAGATTATGCGCATACACCAGATGGTCTTGAAAATGTACTTGAGACAATTAAAGAGTTTGCAAAAGGTCGTATTATTACAGTATTTGGCTGTGGTGGAGATCGTGATACAACTAAACGTCCGATTATGGGAAGAATTGCTGCAAAATATTCTGACCATGTCATTATTACATCAGATAATCCACGTACAGAAGATCCTGCTCAAATTTTAGATCAAGTAGAAGTAGGCGTTAAAGAGTTAACAGCATGCTATGATAAAATTGAAGATCGAGAAACTGCAATTAAACAAGCTCTACAAGAAGCGCAGCCTGAGGATGTTATATTAATTGCAGGAAAAGGACATGAAAATTATCAAATTCTAAAGGATCGAATTATTCATTTTGACGACTGTGAAGTGGTAAGAAATTATTTGCAGGAGGAACAAAAATGAAATTGAAAATCCAAGATATTGTAGCAGCAGTAAATGGAAAGCTGCTCACAACTCATTTGCAAGGAGAATGGATTGAGCAAATTACAACAGACTCCAGACAAAATATGAAGCAAGGACTTTTTATCCCATTAAAAGGGGAACGTTTTGATGGACACGATTTTATTGGGAGTGTTTACGATAAAGGAGCAATTGCTACTTTAACTATGGAAGAAACTATAAAAGATTCAAGACTTGTAACCATTTGGGTAGAGGATACACAAAGAGCGCTTCTAGATTTAGCTAGATTTTATCGTGAAGGCTTTAGTATACCTGTTGTAGGGATTACGGGAAGTGTAGGAAAAACAAGTACAAAAGAAATGATTGCAGCAACCCTTAGTGGAAAATGGTTTGTTCATAAAACAGAAGGGAATTTTAACAATGAGATCGGCCTTCCTTTAACGCTATTTAAATTGACTAAGGATAAAGAAGTTGCAGTTATTGAAATGGGAATGAATCATTTTGGAGAAATTCATAATTTGACTTGTACAGCTTTACCGGATGTGGCTGTCATTACAAATATAGGGACGTCTCATATTGAGAATTTAGGTAGTAGAGAGGGCATTTTAAAAGCAAAATTAGAAATTCTTGATGGATTAAATTCAAATGGTCTACTGGTAATCAATGGAGATAATGATTTACTAGGTAATCTTAAAGATTTAGCAGTAAATTGTGTGACATATGGTTTAGATCAAAAGAATGATTACTGGGCAGAAAATATAAGAACGGAAGGTATGTATACTTTAGCAGATGTTATAACACCAAGTAAACGTTATGCTATTTGTATTCAAGCGCTTGGAGAGCATATGGTTTATAATACTTTGGCTGCCATTGCAACGGCAGAGTATTATGGATTAACAGAAGTAGAGATTATGAGAGGCCTTGAAAGCTATCAGCCTGCTAAAATGCGTATGAATATTAGTGAGTTAGAAACTGGCTTAACGTTAATTGATGATACTTATAATGCAAGTCCAGATTCTATGAAGGCTGCTTTAAAAGTACTTGTAGATTATCAGTCTAAAGGTAGAAAAATTGCTATTCTAGGTGATATGTTTGAAATGGGAGAGTTTGCTCCAGAACTTCATAAAGAAGTAGGAGCGTTTGCGCAGGAAGTTCAAGTAGACTTATTGATTGCAGTCGGCGAACTTGCAAAACATATTGCAGAAGGCTATAAACTGGCAGGTGGGCAGAATGTACAATATTATACTACCAAGGAAGACTTTATTCAGTACATGGAAAGCTTACTTCAGAAAGAGGATTGTATACTTTTTAAAGCTTCTAGGGGAATGCACTTTGAAGAATTAGTAGAAGAAGCAAGAAAGGTGAAATAAAATGAAAAATGAAGCCATTTATGCTGTACTCATTGCATTCTTTTTAAATATAGTGATTAGCCCTTTTGCGATTCCATTACTTCACCGATTGAAGTTTGGGCAAAATGTAAGGGATGATGGTCCTGGAACACATTTAAAAAAAGCAGGAACACCTACTATGGGTGGCATAATTATTTTATTTAGTATTGTAGTCACAAGTTTCTTCTTTTTAAAAGGGAATGAAGCGGCTCAGACTGTTTTGTTTGTGACAGTTGGCTTTGGAGTAATTGGCTTTTTTGATGACTATATTAAAGTTGTTAAAAAGCGCTCATTGGGCCTTACTGCAATGCAGAAAATTATTGCGCAACTTATTGTGACTTGTGTATTCGCTTATTTGTTGGCAAGTTATGTTAACATAGATACAAGGATTATCATTCCATTTTTAGGAAGAATGACATGGGACTTAGGGATACTATATTGGCCATTTTTAATTTTTACGGTATTAGCAATTGTTAATGCGGTCAATTTAACCGATGGCATAGATGGTCTTGCAGCAAGTGTTACAGTTTTAGTGACTACTTTTTTTACAGCTGTAGCACTGCATTTTCAAAGTGAAGCTGTACCAGCAGCAGCAGCTACTGCAGGGAGCTTATTAGGTTTCTTATTATTTAATAGTTATCCAGCTAAAGTTTTTATGGGAGATACAGGCTCTCTAGCATTAGGCGGGTTTGTAGCTTCTATAGCATTTATTTTACAAATGCCGCTTTTTGTTGTAATTGTTGGGAGTATTTATGTGATTGAAAATATCTCAGTGATTTTACAGGTAGCCTATTTTAAAAAGACAAAAAGGAGATTACTGAGAATGGCACCGATTCATCATCATTTTGAATTAGGAGGATGGCCGGAAACTAAAGTTGTATCAGTATTTTCAATTATTACTGCAATAATGTGTTTAGTAGGACTTGTTGCGTTATAAGGAGGAAGAATAAGTGGAGGTTAAAGATAAAAAAATCTTAGTTGTAGGAAATGCCAGAAGTGGTATGGGAGCAGCTAAGTTAGGAAATGCTCAAGGAGCAAAGGTGTGTATTTACGATGGTAAGCCTTATGAACAGTGGAATGAGACGATGCAGCAAAAAATTGATGCTATGAAAGAACAAGGTATTGAGTACGCATTAGGAAATAGTCCTGATGTTACAGCATTTGATTTGATTGTTTTAAGTCCAGGTGTTTCACCAGAGATTGAGCTGATTCAAAAAGCAAAAGCTGCAGGGGTTATCATTACAGGCGAATTTGAATTTGCTTCATGGTACTGTAAGGCGCCTATTGTAGCAATTACAGGAACAAATGGAAAAACAACAACGACAACATTAGTGGGAGAAATGATGAAGGCTTTTAATCCGAAGACTTATGTTGTTGGCAATATTGGAAATGCATTTAGTGAAGCTGTATCAGAGATTCCTGAAGATGGGATTGTTGTAGCTGAGGTGAGTAGTTTTCAGCTAGAGACTGCAGCAACATTTCATCCAAAAGTTAGTGCACTATTAAATATTACACCAGATCACTTAAATAGACATGGCACAATGGAAAATTACTGCAAAGCAAAATACCAAATCTTTGCAAATCAAAGTAAAACGGATTTTACTATATTAAATACAAAAGATGCATATTATAAAGAAGCTTGTACTTACGTAAGGGGACAGCTGATTGAGTTTTCTATAGATTATATACCTGCAAAGGGTGTTTATCTAGAACAAAATACATTATATGAAAACATTTCGGGTAAGGCCTATCCTATTTGCAGTACAGATGAGCTGAAGATTAAGGGAACACATAATGTAGAGAATGCACTAGCAGCTATAGCAATTGGTATTGCTTTTGGTGTGCCTAGATCCGTTATTAGAGAGGTACTTGTTAATTTTAAAGGCGTGGAACATCGTACAGAATATGTTACCACTAAAAAAGGTGTAGACTTCTTTAATGATTCGAAAGCAACCAATACAGATGCCGCCATTGCTGGTTTAGTTGGCTTAAGTAGTTTGAATAAACCTATTCGACTTATTGCTGGTGGAATGGATAAAAAAATTAGTTTTAAAGAGTGGGTAGAACTTTTCGAAGGAAGAGTGGCTAAGGTCTATCTTATAGGAGAAACAAAACAGCAAATTGCAAATGATTGTTTAGAAGTAGGGTATAAGGATTTTGAAACATTTAATACATTGGAAGAATCAATAGCAGCCGCCTATAAGGAGAGTCAACAAGGCGAGTGCATTTTACTTTCACCAGCATGTGCAAGTTGGGATATGTTTGAAAGTTATGAAGTCAGAGGTAGATTATTTAAGGAATTTGTAAATCAATTGGAAGGATGAGAAAATGCAAACTGCAACAGCAACTAACCTTACAAAGCGAAGAAAAAAAAGTAAGCGAGGTACACCTGATTTTGTCCTTCTAGGACTTATTATGCTTATTGTAGCTTTTGGTATTGTGATGGTTTATAGTGCCAGTTATTATTATGCCATGAGTAGTGGACGATCATCTACTCATTTTGCGGGAAAACAACTTATATTTGGACTTGCTGGAATTGCAGTCATGTTGGGAATAACATTTAAGTTTGATTATCATATTTGTACCAATCGTAGATTAGTAGAATTATTTTATATAGGTAGTATTATAGCAGCCATTAGCGTACGCTTTATAGGAATTCAGGTTAATGGTGCGAAAAGATGGATTCAGCTAGGGCCTATTCAATTTCAACCTTCGGAATTTGTCAAATTAGCTGTTGTACTGATGGTGACTTCATATATTATTCGTAATCGAAAGCACTTTGATCAGTTTAAGGTAAGGATTGGAGCTTGGGCGATTGTAGGTATACCGGCACTTATTGTTACGGTAGTAGGAAGTAACTTAAGTTCAGGTATTGTTATTGGTGGTATTGGTGCCATGATTATTTTTGCAGCAAGTCCTAAAATATGGTATTATTTTGGCTTTATCTTTTTAGGAATTGCAATGGTTGTAGGCGTACGTCAATTAGCCCTTAATACGCCACAAGGTGAGGATACCAATATCCCTATTGTAAAACAAATTTTACCGGCTTATCGTATTGATCGTATTAGAGCATGGGTTGATCCTTTTTCAGATCCACAAGAAGATGGCTATCAGTCTATACAAGCGCTATATGCAGTTGGTTCAGGTGGTCTTTTTGGGCAAGGATTATCACAAGGCGTACAAAAATTAGGTTTCTTACCAGAGCCATATAATGATATTATTTTTGCAGTAATCTGTGAAGAACTAGGACTAGTTGGTGCATTACTGTTAATGGGGGCTTATGGACTAGTTGTAATGCGAGGAATGGCAATTGCGATGCGAGCCCCCGATTATTCAGGCTCATTTATTGCTATTGGTATTAGTAGCATGATTGGTATTCAAGCGATCATTAATGTTGCAGTTAATACAAATACGATTCCTACAACAGGAATGCAATTGCCATTAGTCAGTTATGGTGGTACAGCACTTGTCGTATTGTTAGCAACACTAGGTTTATTACTTAATATCTCTAGGTATTCAGATATTACAAAGTTAGATTAGGAATAAGTCACATATATTGACTTTATGGAATATTATGGTTGTATAGAAGCTTACCTATTCCAGGAGGTGCTCTTAAATGAGTCAGTATGTGATTGAAGGAGGTAGGCGCCTAGAAGGTGAATTGCAGATAGAAGGCAGCAAAAATGCAGTTCTCCCCATTATTGCAGCAACTTTATTAAATGAAGATATAACCTACATTAAAAATTGCCCTAAGATTGTAGATGTTAAAATTATGATTGAAATCTTAGAGCAATTAGGTTGCAATATAAAGTGGCAAGATCAAACATTAATTATTGATACACGACATTTAACAACTTATGTACTCAATGAGTCACTTGTTAAAAAAATGCGTTCGTCTATTATATTGTTAGGTGCATTAATGGGAAGATGTGGCGAAGCTCAAATTAGCCAACCTGGAGGTTGTCAATTAGGAGCTAGACCTATTGATTTGCATCTTAATGCTTTACAAAAAATGAATGTAGACATATCAGAAGTTGATGGTATGATCTATTGCAATACTGTACACCTTCAAGGTGCCACAATAAACCTTAAATTCCCGAGTGTGGGAGCAACAGAAAATATTATGTTAGCAGCAACGCGTAGTGAAGGTACTACGATTATTCATAATGCAGCTAGAGAGCCTGAAATTGTTGACCTTCAAGAGTTTTTAGTAGCTTGTGGAGCTAAAATTACAGGAGCAGGAACATCCACGATTTACATTCAAGGGGTCAAAAAACTAAGAGGAGTCGTTTATCAAGTCATACCTGATCGTATCATTGCAGGGACATATCTTGTAGCAGCAGCTATGACAAGAGGCCATGTAATTTTAAATGGTATAAGTAGTAACCATTTAGAGGCTACAACGTCAAACCTTGAAATGATGGGATGCCAAATGGTTAAGGAAGAAAAAAGGATTATCTTATCTTGCCCACAAGAATTAAAGGGTGTAAATATTATTACAGAGCCATATCCTGGATTTCCTACGGATATGCAGTCACAAATGATGGTGTTATTATGTACTTGTAAAGAGCCAACTTATATAAAAGAAAATCTATTTGAAGCACGATTTAAAATTGTAGATGAACTAAAAAAGATGGGTGCAGCTATAGAGGTAAAGGATTGTATAGCGTATATTAAAGAATATAGAAAGCTAACTGGTACGACAATTTGTGCAAAGGATTTACGTGGTGGAGCAGCACTGGTTTTAGCAGGTCTTATTGCTCAAGGTGAAACCACTGTACAACATATAGAGCACATTGAAAGAGGCTATCAAAATATAGTAAAAGATTTATCTAGTCTAGGGGCTCAAATAAAAGAAAGGAAGTAATACTTTGAATAGTGC
This sequence comes from Cellulosilyticum sp., assembly GCA_015058045.1. Classification (GTDB taxonomy): domain Bacteria; phylum Bacillota; class Clostridia; order Lachnospirales; family Cellulosilyticaceae; genus Cellulosilyticum. Next base: position 15,841 of record SVDC01000011.1, on the reverse strand, counting down.
ACAAAAGAAGAATAAGAAAAAAGTATATATAGGCATCATAGGAGGCATTGCTATTATGTTGATGTTTATGATGCCTATTTGCTATGTTCAATCTATTGAGGTTACAAATAATAGGTATTATTCAGAGGATGAAATTATTAAAGTATCTGGGATAGAGAAGAAACATTTATTGGATTTAGCTTATTTATCATCACAAGATCGATTGCTAGAGTTACCTTATATTGCAAATGCTGAACTAAGCTATAAATTTCCAGGAAAGATTGTTATTGATTTAGTAGAGAAGGCACCATACGTATATGTTAAATTTAAGGGGAATTATTTGTGCTTAAATGAGCAAGGACAAGTGATTGAACAGAGCCAGGAAAAATATCATGAAATTCCAGTTGTAGATGGATTAAAGTTTGAGAAGTTTACATTAGAAGAAACATTACCTATTTTAAATGAGGAGCATTGGTTTGTAGCACAGGAAGTTATGACAGAACTTATTAAGTGTGAATATGTCGATAAAATAAAAGAAATCGATGTACATAACATAGAAGAAATCCACTTGTATGTTGATAAGTTAGATGTTATAATGGGTGATATAGGAGATTTTGACAAAAAAATCGAAGTACTTATCCAAGCTTATGAAGTTAAAGGTTTTGCCATGGGTGAATTAGATATAAGTAGATTTATAAAAACCGGAAATGCAACTTTGAGACAAATTACATAGGTTGGTAGGACGATAATAATAAATATACTTGAGAATAAAAGGGGGAGACAACAGTGCTCGAAATATGGGAAAGTGAACTACAAGGTGCACAGATTAAAGTAATTGGTGTCGGTGGTGGAGGTAATAATGCTGTTGACCGAATGATTGAAAAAGGTCTTGATGGTGTTGAGTTTATTACTGTTAACACAGATCATCAAGCTTTAGCAAGATCAGGTGCACCTACTAAAATACAAATTGGTGAAAAAATGACAAGGGGATTAGGTGCAGGTGCTAACCCTGAGATTGGAACAAAATCTGCAGAGGAAAGTAAAGAAGAGATTTTAGAAGCGATTAAAGGAGCAGATATGCTATTTATCACTGCTGGTATGGGCGGTGGAACAGGAACAGGAGCTGCGCCAGTTATTGCTGGAATTGCTAAAGAACAGGGTATTTTAACTGTTGGTGTTGTAACAAAGCCATTTTCTTTTGAAGGTAGAAAGAGAATGATTAATGCAGAAAAAGGGATTACAGAACTTAAACAAAATGTAGATACATTAGTTGTGATTCCAAATGATAAAATTTTACAAGTAATAGATAAAAAGACAACAATGGTAGATGCATTTAGTAAAGCAGATGATGTATTACAACAAGGTGTACAAGGGATTACAGATTTAATTTCTAACCCAGGTATTATTAATCTTGACTTTGCAGATGTACGAACAATTATGAATAATAAAGGTGTAGCACATATGGGTATTGGACGTGCTACAGGTGAAAATAGAGCTGAAGAAGCAGTTAAATTCGCGATTAGTAGTCCACTTCTAGATACGAGTATTGATGGTGCACGTTGTGTACTTGTTAATATGTGTGGTGGAGAGTCTTTAGGGCTTATGGAAGCTAATGTAGGTATGGGATTAATTCGTGAAGCAGTTGACCCAGATGCAGAAATTATCTTCGGTACTTCAATAAATGAAAATTTAGGAGAAGAAATTATTATTACAGTTATTGCAACAGATTTCCAAAATGGAGATGTTTCGCTTAATAATTTTAAACCTGTACAAGCTCAACCTGTACAACAGGCTCCAAAAGAAGAGACAGCTATACATGAGCAACCTGTAAAAGCATATCAAATAACTGAAGAGGAACGTGGATTTACACCAATGAAAGATATTCAAGTGGAAATACCTCATTTCTTAAAAAGAAATCGATAGACAGAATAAAAAAGATACGATATTGTCGTATCTTTTTTTTGTTTTTGTTTTAGTTTTTACAAAATTTGTATGTATTTTTAGATACAATAAGAGAGTCGATAAGGGAAGGAATGATAAGAAGGGAGGTAGAGTTGTGTATGTCATTTATTTAGATATACTTTTCTTTATTAATTGGATGATGAATACATTTATTTTCTGCTGTGTTTCATTAATGCTTAATAAGCATATAAAGTATACAGTAACCTTCTTAGCTGGTGCAATAGCATCCTTGGTATATTGTATGCTACCTGTTATGCCCTTATTACAGAAGATTCCATATGCAATCTATGCGTTGGTGATCCCGATACCTTCTATTTTGATACTTTATAAACCAAATCACTACAAGCTTTTTTTCAAAGAGTATATACTTTGTATGGTAAGTGCAGCGCTATTTGGTGGCGTGGTTTTTAGTAGTTGGTATTTAATAAATGGTGCAAGCAGCGAGCCTAGTTCAGTAAGCATTTTACTTCTATTAGGAATAGGAATAGTGGTGGTAGTTTGTTTTTATAGTGGATTTTACTTACTTCGCCGGCAATTTATTTTTCCGGCATTTGAATATACACTGACAATCCATTATAAAGGCAAAGATATATGTTTGCAGTCTCTGTTAGATACTGGAAATTTACTCTATACCCCTTATAAGCATGAACCTGTACTTGTTGTAGAGTATGATGGTATTAAATCTTTATTGACTAATGTTGAACAGGAGACATATGAGTATTTTAAAAAGTCTAATGATAAGGAAATAGAGGAAGGGATTATAAATGGGGTATACGCATTAGAGCAACTTATACCCTTTAATAGTGTAGGGTGTAAAAATGGTTTTTTATGGCGTGTACAAGTGGATCAAATAGAAATACAAAAATATAATAAAAAAATCAGAGTAACACCTTGCATAGTAGGAATATCCAGTGAAAGATTATTTTCGGATAGACAATTTCAAGCGTTACTGCATCCGGAATTTATTTTAGAGGAGGCTAGGGTATCATGAAAATGAGTTGGAAGTGGAAAGAGAAGTTTAAAGGGTTTTGGAGAAAACTATATTATTTATATAGTAAAAAACAGGGGCAATCTATACATTATATAGGTGGAAGTGATGTACTACCTCCTCCTTTAACAAGGGAAGAAGAAGAAAAGTTGATAAATCTGCTTGTAGAATTTGCTGAGAATGAAGAAAAAATGAGAGAAATAAAGACTGTATTAATTGAAAGAAATTTAAGATTGGTTGTTTATATTGCTAGAAAGTTTGAGAATACGGGGATTCACATGGAAGACTTAATATCTATTGGGACGATTGGACTGATTAAATCAATTAATACATTTAATCCTAGTAAGAAAATAAAATTGGCTACATATGCTTCTAGATGTATTGAAAATGAAATTTTAATGTTTTTACGTCGCACTAATAAGCTGAAAACAGAGGTATCCATTGATGAACCATTAAATGTGGATTGGGATGGAAATGAACTTTTACTTTCTGATATTTTAGGTACAGAGCCGGATATCATATATCGTAATATTGAAGAAGAAGTAGATAAGAAATTACTCAAGCAAGCACTTTTGAAACTTTCTGATAGGGAAAGGGAAATTGTTGAGCTGAGATTTGGTTTTACAACACAAGGAAAAGAAAAAACACAGAAGGAAGTTGCCGATTTATTAGGGATTTCCCAATCTTATATATCAAGATTAGAAAAGAAGATTATACTTAGATTAAAAAAGGAAATTAATAGAATGAGTTAAGAAAATGAATAAATATGCCTGTGATGGAAAAGATAACTTATAGACTTTGTGTGCACTTAATATCGATTCCTAGGAGGCATAAAGATGGCAATTAATAAAGTAGAAATATGTGGCGTAAATACAGCAAAATTACCTATTCTATCTGGTGAACAAAAAGAAGCATTATTTGAGAAGATTTTATCGGGGGATAATACAGCAAGAGAAGAGTATATTAAAGGTAATTTAAGGCTTGTACTAAGTGTTATTCAGCGCTTTAATAATCGTGGAGAACATGTAGATGATTTGTTTCAAGTGGGATGTATTGGACTTATAAAAGCCATTGATAACTTTGATGTGAGTCAAAATGTTAAGTTTTCTACCTACGCAGTGCCGATGATTATAGGAGAAATTAGACGTTATCTTAGAGATAATAATGCAATTAGGGTAAGTCGTTCTCTAAGAGATACAGCCTACAAAGCACTACAAACAAAAGAACAACTGACTAAAAAGAATGCCAAAGAACCCAGTATTCAAGAGATTGCAAATGAATTAGGGATTAAGAAAGAAGACATTGTATTTGCGCTAGATGCCATACAAGATCCTATTTCTCTATTCGAACCAGTCTACCATGATGAGAGTGATACACTCTATATTATGGATCAGGTAAGTGATGATAAAAATCAAGATGATATTTGGTTAGAAAATATTGCATTAAAAGAAGCTATGAAACGAATTAATGAACGAGAAAAGCAAATTTTGATGTTACGCTTTTTTGCAGGAAAAACACAAATGGAAGTTGCTAATGAAATAGGTATTTCTCAGGCGCAGGTATCTAGATTAGAGAAAACAGCATTAAATCATATGAAAAAATATATTTAAAGTACGGCTATAGAAATGAAAAATGGGATTTAGCGACATACTTTTTAAGTAGAGAAAAATAGTAGATTATTGACTTTTAAGAGATAAGATGCAATAATTTTGACATGTAGAGGATAAGGAGGAAAGGCTTATGAAATGTCCATATTGTGGGAGTATAACATCTAAAGTGTTAAATTCTAGACCAGTTAATGAAGATGATTCTATTAAAAGACGTCGCCAATGTGAAAGCTGTAGTCGGCGATTTACCACATATGAAAAGATTGAAACAGTTCCTCTGATGGTTATAAAAAAGAATCAATCTCGAGAAGTGTTTGATCGAGATAAATTGTTTAAAGGAATATTACGTTCTTGCAATAAACGTAATATTTCTATTGAACAGATTGAAACGCTTGTACATACTATTGAAACACAATTATTTAATAGAGAATTAAGGGAGATTTCATCTACTCAGATTGGGGAGATTACTATGCAATTGTTAAGAGAAGTAGATGAAGTTTCTTATATACGTTTTGCTTCAGTTTATAAGCAGTTTATTTGTATTGATGAATTTATTACGGAGTTAGAAAATATAAAAAGGCACAAGAATAAAGGAGTTATTCAAAGTTGAATAACTCCTTTATGATGTGCAGAATGGGTAGTCTAAAATGCGATAATGAATAGCTTCTGAGATATGGTCCATATCAATTGTGTTGTGATGTGATACATCTGCAATGGTGCGAGCTAGGCGTAAGATTTTATCATAAGCTCTAATGTTAGCATGAGTAGATTCAAGCCATTGATGAAGAAGATCTTCGGCAGAAGAAGTCATTGGACAATACATTGAAATAAATTGAGTAGGTATTTGACTATTATATAAAATGGAAGTGCCTTGATAGCGTTTCTTTTGGATTTCATGGACATCCTGAACAATTTGTTTCATATCATTAGAAGATAGAACATTGGTACTTTTAAAATCCTTAAGTGTAGGCATATGTGTCTCTAAATGAAGATCAATTCTGCTAATAAGAGGACCAGATAGTTTGCTAATGTATTTTTTAATACTTTGTAATGAGCAACTACATCGTTTGGGATCAGGATAATAGCCACAAGGGCAAGGGTTTGTAGCTGCAATAAACAAGAAATTAGCAGGATAAGTAAAACTAATTTGTGCACGAGAGAGTGTAATATGATGCGATTCTAAGGGTTGTCTAAGTAATTCAAGTGCTTCTTTGTTAAATTCTAAAAGTTCATCTAAAAAGAGTACACCTAGGTGAGCTAAACTAATTTCCCCTGGTTTAGGGTGAAGTCCGCCACCAACCAATCCATAGTTTGAAATGGTGTGATGAGGTGCTCTAAAAGGTCGCTGAGTAATTATTTGACAGTTATTAAGTTGCTGAGCAATGCTATATATTTTGGTGATTTCAATACATTCGTTTTCTGTAAGAGGTGGCATAATAGTGGGAAGGCGTTGGACTAGCATGGTTTTTCCAGAGCCTGGAGGACCAATTAAAAGTGCGTTATGGGATCCGGCAGCGCAAAGCATTAGTCCTCTCTTTACGGTTTCTTGTCCTTTAACATCTACGTAGTCTAAGGAAGAATGAGTAGAGGAAGGACAAAGAGTTTTTTTGTGGCAAATAGGTAAGGGGGTATTCATCTTAAGATAATTTACCACTTCTTTTAAGTGATTAGCAAGATGGATTTCTAACTCTTGAAGTAAAGAAGCTTCTTCAGCATTAGATGAAGGAATAATACAAGCAAGATTTGTATGATGAACAGCACATAAAAGAGGAAGTAAGCCACGTACATTTCTGATAGAACCATCTAAGGCGAGTTCACCAATAAAGAGATATCGGTTGAGTTCTTGGGAAGAGATTTCATTTAAACAACATAATATACCTAGAGCAATAGGAAGGTCATATATGCAACCTTCTTTTTTTATATCCGCTGGTGCAAGGTTAATAGTAATATGGCAGATTGGAAAGCTAAATCCACTATTGGTTATGGCACTTTTAACGCGTTCTCTTGCTTCTTTTACTGCACTATCAGGTAAGCCAACAATATCAAAGCCTGGCAGCCCATTATGCAAATCGACTTCTACTTCAACAGGAAAAGCATCTATACCGTTTAAGCAATAACTGTTTAATTTACAAAACATTAGGGTATCCTTTCAATAATAATTTTCTAGAGTATATCCATAATATGAAAAAATAACCTAAAATATAGAAAAATAAAAATTTAAATAGACAAAGTGGTGTGATGATGAGTAAAATATATGATATCTGGTTTCATAAATTAAAGTTATCTATTTATGTTAAAAAGCTTCTATTAGAAAAGGTAAATACTTTTCAAGAAATGTACCAAGTAAAACCGCAGTTATATAGGATATGGGGTTTATCTGAACAAGCTATTTTACTTATTGAAAAAAGTAAGCAGCAACTAGATGAATATAAAAGAATATTATTAGAATGTAGACAGGAACAAATTGAGGTGGTGGGATATTTTGATGAAACCTATCCTAAGTTATTAAAGGAGATTCCAGATCCGCCTATGGTAATTTATATTAAAGGAAATAAAGAGTATCTAAGCATGCCTGCAATAGGAATAGTAGGTGCGAGGAAGTGTACTGAATATGGTGACCGTATAGCAAGACGTTTAGGTGAAGAGCTTGCTGATTATGGAATTACGGTTGTTAGTGGAATGGCAATGGGGATTGATGCTGCAGGTCATCAAGGTGCACTTAAGCAGAATGGAGCCACTATAGCAGTACTAGGTACAGGGGTTAATGTATGCTATCCAGAATGCAATAGGCGTTTATATAATGAATTGTTAGATAATGGTTGTGTGGTTTCAGAGTATGAACCATTTGTAAAAGGAAGGCCTTATCATTTTCCAAGACGTAATCGTATAATTAGCGGATTATGCTATGGCATTGTTATTGTGGAAGCAGCCCAAAGGAGTGGTTCACTTATTACAGCACAGCTTGCATTAGATTATAATAGAGAGGTTTATGCGGTACCAGGTTATGAGTCTAGTAGAATGAGCCAAGGAGCAAATGAACTGATTGCCCATGGTGCAAAGTGTATATTTTCTGTTAAAGATATCATAGAGGAATTACCAAAGGGATTAGGTATAAAAAATGAGATAATAAAGAAAAATAGTGATAAAATGCATAATCAACTTGCACTAGCAGAAAGGATAGTATATGCTTATGTAAGTCAGGAACCCATTTTATTAGAAAAATTAAAAGAACTATTAGAAAGCACACAACTTTCCTATGAAAGATTAAATACAAGTTTATTACAATTAGAAGTTAAGGGACTTATAAAAAGATTACCAGGGGAAAGATATGTACGTATTTAAGAGGAGGCAAATATGGCTGATAATTTAGTAATTGTTGAATCAGCAGCTAAAGTAAATACAATAAGCCGTTTTTTAGGCAAAAATTATAAAGTAGAAGCATCTATTGGACATGTAAGAGATTTACCAAAAAGTCAATTAGGTGTTGACGTAGAAAATAATTATGAGCCTAAATATATTACTATAAGAGGTAAAGGCGAATTATTACAAAAGATGCGAAAAGATGCTAAAAACGCAAAATGCATTTATTTAGCAACTGACCCTGACCGCGAGGGGGAAGCTATTTCATGGCATTTGTATTACGCACTCAAACTACAAGATAAAAAGGTGTGCCGTATTACATTTAATGAGATTACGGAGCAAGCGGTAAAGGAAGCGATTAAACATCCACGTGATATAAATATGGACTTAGTTGATGCACAACAAGCAAGGCGTGTGTTGGATCGACTTGTAGGTTACCAAATTAGCCCATTATTATGGAAGAAAATACGAAAAGGTTTGAGTGCAGGGCGCGTTCAATCTGTTACTCTTAGATTAATTAGTGATAGAGATAAACAAATTAAAGAATTTGTAGAAGAAGAATATTGGAGTATTACAGCCAACTTACGTCAGGAAAAAGGGAAAGCTTTTGAGGCAACCCTAGATAGTAAAGATGGCAAGAAAGTTGAAATTCATAGTGAATCAGAAGCTAAGGAGATTATTGAAGCTTGTGAGCAAGGTGAATTTAAAGTAGTTAGTAGTAAAAAAGGAACACGTATAAGAAATACAGTACTACCTTTTACAACAAGTACCATGCAACAAGAGGCGGCCAAACATTTAGGATTTTCAACCCAAAAGACAATGAATATTGCTCAACAGTTATATGAAGGGATTAAGGTTGGAAAGAAAGAGGTAGGTATTGTAACTTATATTCGTACAGACTCTATTCGTATAGCTGATAAAGCAAAGGAAGAGGCTGAAGTATACATTAAAGCAAAGTATGGGGAACAGTATTTAAGTGAACAAAAAGTAAAAGAAAAATCTAAGAAATCTAATGTACAAGATGCACATGAGGCTATTAGACCGACTTATATGGAATATGAACCTCAAGAAATCAAAGAATATTTATCAAGAGATCAATTTAGACTTTACCAAATGATTTGGAATCGCTTCTTAGCAAGTCAGATGGCGCCAGCTCAATTTGAAACATATTCTATTAAAATTGAAAATGGTGTTTATCAGTTTAAAGCTTCTTATTCATTACAATTATTTGATGGTTTCTTAAAAGTTTATAACTTAGAAGAAGAAAAAGGTAAAAAGGAAGCTAAGTTTAATGTAGCAGAGGGTGACGTGTTGGGATGTGGTAGTGTCATTCCAAATCAGCACTTTACACAGCCGCCAGCACATTTTTCAGAAGCAACCTTAGTTAAGGCACTTGAGGAAAATGGGGTAGGAAGACCAAGTACTTATGCACCAACAATCACAACACTTCTTGCAAGAGGATACATTGTAAAAGAAAGTAAAATGCTTTATATTACCGAGCTTGGAGAAGTGGTTAATCAAATTATGTGTGAGTATTTTGATGAGATTGTAGATGTGGATTTTACTGCAAATATGGAACGTATTTTAGATGAAATTGCATCAGGTAATGTAGAATGGAAAGAAATTATTAAATCATTTTATCCACATTTCCATGAAACTTTAGTATATGCTGAAAATCAAATTGAAAATATTGATTTAACAGAGACAACAGATATTCCATGTGATAAGTGCGGAACGAATATGATTGTACGCTACGGAAAATATGGAAAATTCTTAGGCTGTCCAAATTTTCCTGATTGTAATGGAACAAAACCGTGGTTTGAGGATATAGGGGTAAAATGTCCAGAGTGTGGTGGCAAGATATTGCTTAAGAAAAGTAAAAAAGGTCGTACTTACTATGGGTGTGAATATAATGGTGAAAGCTGTGAGTTTATGTCATGGGACAAACCAACAGGTGAAAAATGTCCAGTATGTGGGGAAGCTTTAGTAGAGAAAGGCAATTCTAAAAACAAGAAAATTGTATGCCGTAATCAAAAATGTAACTATGGTAAACAAAATAAGAACTAGTTTACAATTTGTTAAATATTTTTAGTATTAATGTTTACAAATGTATATTGAGTTTTTTGTCAAATCATGTTAAGATTTGTATATACAAGACAAAGTTGTAGCACAACTTTGTCTTTTTAAATGGTAAAGTGTATATTTGAAAATTTTTAGAACATACTAAAGTATATAAACCCTTTAGAGTATAAAGATTAAACATTAAAGATTAAAACAGAATAAGGAGGACATAAGATGTCTCAAGAATTATTACAAAAAATGCGTAAAGTGAACAGATTATTACAAAGATTCGGATCAGATCGCGTTATTTTCTCAGATATTTGTGAAGTAATTAGTGATGTTGTAAAAGCTAACGCAATGGTAGTTAGTACAAAAAGTAAAGTGTTAGGTGTGAATAGTTCTATTCCACATAATTTTTCAAATGAAGAAAACTACATTGATTATTCAGTGAATGATGAATTCTTAACAATTATGGATATTAAAGAAAACATTGGTTTAGAGACATTATTCCCATCAGCTGCAAATAGTGCTAACTATACAACATGTATCGTACCAATTATTGCTGCAGGTCAAAGACTTGGAACGTTTGTACTTTATAAAGAAAAAAATGCTGAGCCATTTAACACTGAAGACTTTATTTTAGCTGAGTATGGTGCAACAATTGTAGCTGTTGAGATCTTAACATCACTTAAAGATGAAAGTGATGAAGAAGAACGTAGAATTGCAGTTGTTAAATCAGCTATTGCGACTTTATCATATTCAGAACTTGAAGCAATTTTCCACATCTTTGAAAAATTAGATGGTAATGAAGGGTTACTTATCGCAAGTAAAATTGCTGATAAAGTAGGAATCACACGTTCAGTAATCGTAAATGCATTACGTAAATTCGAAAGTGCAGGTGTTATTGAATCTAGATCTTTAGGTATGAAAGGAACATACATTAAAGTTCTTAATGAAGCATTATTAGATGAATTAAACAAATTACGTAAATAATTTGATTGGTATAAATAAAAAGAAGCTCTGATTTCTTTATCAAGACCTAATTTAAAAATTTCTTTATAAAACACAAAGGACATAACATATTATATATATATAATATGTTATGTCCTTTGTTCATTTTAATTTAGTTCTTTTCAGTCGAACAAATAACTATTCATTCTAAGAAGAATATTCTTCTTTAATAACTGAATATCTCATACTATCAGTTTTATCTCTACCAAACTTTCTCAAAGTTCCTTCGCAAATAAAGCCGGTATTAATCATAGATTGTTTTAATACTTCATCATCATACTTGCAATAAGCACACACAACAGATAAATCAAGTCCATTAAATCCATAATCTAATATCAGTTTATGAGCCTCTGTAGCATAGTCTACATTCTTATATTTGTCACAAATATGGGCCTCAATTTCCCTGTAACCATTATATCTACCTATGTCAACAAGTCCTATAACTCCTATGAGTTCACCAGTTTCTTTAAGGATAATAGGATACATTTCCTGATATTCTTTCCAAATTTTGATACACTCCATACAATCATCTACTGTGTTGAATTGCATGTAATACATAAAATTAGTCGAGTTTCGTTTTATTTGAAACAAATTAACTGCATCATTTTCGCTCCATTCTCTGACTAATAATCTCTCAGATTCAATAGTTTTCATACTAACGTTTCCTCCTATATTTAGTAAGTAATCAACAGTTACATGAAAGTATTTAGCTAGAATTGGCAGCATAACAATATCCGGATAGGTTACAGCGTTTTCCCATCTTGATATTGTTTGCATACTAACATTCAAACATTCTGCAAGATGATGCTGTGTTATTCCGTTTTTCTGCCTTAATTTCTTGATTGTTTCCCCAATATACATGTTAATCACTCCTAATTTAATTTTGTAACGTTACAAGATTATTATAGTTCAAAAAGGTTTCAATCTCTATACCACAAACCAAGAATAGATTAAACATATATATTAAAAATAGCCCTACAATCAGAGGGACCTTTGAGACAATGAATAACTATTTGCTTCCTTAAATCTTATATTTGTTTATATATATCAGCATAACTTATTTTAACCTGTTCTTTTAACCTTTTATTTTCTTCTTCTAACTTTTTAATTCTACGCTTTAGACTTGCTATAATAGCATCTTTATTGTTGTCATCCATTTCTCTCTTGACTTGTGCAGGCGTAGGAACCTTAGATTGTTGTAACCTTAATCCTTCAATTCGTTCTTTAATTTCTTGATTATTATAGAGCGTGGCTTTTGTAACACCACTCTCATTAGCAACACTATTGAAATTAATAGCTTTTTGAGCCTTTATAAGACGCTTAATAGCTTCGTCAACTCTTTGTTCTGTTTTAGCCCTACGTTGTTCATGCAATTGCTTTAATTGTTCACTACGATCATAATTTGTCATTTGTATCACCTTTTTTTAATCTATTTAGCTTACTATAAATAATATTTCCTTCTATAATCTTAGCGTAAATATCTTCATAGAGCTTTAGTAGTTCTTCATTTTCTTTAAGCATATCCACTCGGTTATACATTTTAGCATTTTCAATCATAGCTTTTGTTGAACTAATTAGGATTTCATATTTCTTAACGTCTCCCTCGAATGCCCCTACACATAAGTCTTTGCAAGGATTTCCACCATTACATGTTAAACAAGGTGGTTGTTTAGCAAACTGACACTTTCCGTTTGTTCGCTGTAAACAAGTTCCATAAGGTGTATCTATTGCATTTAGCTTATGATTTGTCCACAACATACTACGTATATCCTCAGGAATTTCATCCGTATTCTCTAAAACAAGTTCATTTCCTACTTGAAAGCTAAATATGCCCGTTTTATGCACTTTTTCAAATGCTTTTCTTTTAGTATCATCTAGTAACTTTGCGTATCGGAGTGTCATTTCAGGAGAGGCATGAGCAAGTAGTTCTTGTACTGTAAGAATATCAGCACCACCATTAAGCATTTTAATGGCATAAGTATGTCTGAAAGCATGATTTTTGAAATGAAACCTATTTCCCATTTCATCAGTAATCTTGTACTTCACAGCAAGTGTATTAAGTGATTCTTGTATTTTGTTTTGGCCATAGGGTTTACCTTTTCGCTTTCCTGTATAGCAGTTAAAGATATAATTATCAGGGTTATTATCTTGATTACTTTGCTCTTTTGATTGTTGGATTAATATAGCTATCATATTGGCTAATTCATCGTCTATTGGTATTCTGTGGCCTTCAACATAAACTTTCTCAATGTCTGTTACTACCCAATAGGCACCGTTTAACCTTACTAAACAATCATGGGTTAGACCTAAAACGTCAGATATTCTTAAACCTGTTTTATACATTACCCATATTACAGGTACATACCTCTTAGGCAATTCATTAATATGTTCAAATAGCTGTTCTAGTATATGGTCTGGCACATAGTCTATTTGGTCATAAGGTTTCTTCTTAACAGTGGGCTTATCCTCTGGGAATATTAATATTCGTACATTCTTTTTGGGTGCAATAGCATATTCTCTCAATTGAATATCGGATAAAAATTTCCCCAAAGTTGATAATGATTCAAGAATATATTTTTCTGGATGGGCATTCTTTTGGGTAATTCGCCCTTTAACATAGGCATGTAACCATTCTATATATGTCTCTATATGATGCCTTTCTAACCCTTTTAAATCATTCCATGTAGGCTCTAATTCACAAAGCTTATTAATAAATAGTGATAGGAATTTCAGGTAACTCCTTGCAGTACTCCAAGAAAATTGATTATTGCTTACTAAACGTTGCTTTACGTATCTTTTGACTTCGACTCTTATTGTTTCATTTATAATTGCAGTAAAGTCAATATAGTAGTGGGTTCTAGATTTGTTATAAGTTATACCATACTTTTCGAGATTCCTTACATCCCATATATCCTTTTCCCATTCTTCACGTTCATCTGTCAAAGTAAATAGAGTGGTGTAAATACTGTTTAGGAAATTAACAATAGCTGTTTTGTGAGTATATTCTGTATCTACGAATGTTTGTGTAGTCATAGTCTTAACACCTTGTTGGTTGAGCCAGTCCATCCATTGTAAATTAGCCTTGTCTATATCTAAATCAAGAAAGGAATTTAGCTTAGGATACTTTTCATTCATAAATGTTGTTAATCGTTTTATATATTGCTGTTGTCCTCCCATACAAAAAGATAACTTCCATGCGTCAGAGAACAGCTTACTATAAACAATAAACTTCATTTCAAGGTTGATACTAGGATTATCAAATAAAAATGTTATATTTTTAGAAGAAAATTTATAGTTATCCACTTGCTCTTTAAATTGTGGTATACTACCGAAAAAATCCATTCTCCAAGTATCATTTTTTAAGAAATAATCGTTATTTACGGTATGATATTTTACTACTCCATTGCTTTCAATTATTTTCTCTGTATAGACAGATAGGGTAGTTGTTATTTTATCTTTAAATGAACTAGGATTATCATAACCTAGTGTCTGTAGGACATTATTCATCCTTCCTGTCTCCTTTATCTAGTCTAAAAGCGGGCTGTGCGACTTCCCAATTAGCTCTTTTTTCTTCGTCCGACTGATGAATGTAAATATCCATAGTGGTCTGTATTTGAGCATGTCCAGCTCTTTCTTGTGTAGCTTTTATATCTTTGGTCTTTTGATAATAGAAGCTTAAATGTGTATGTCTCAATAGGTGAGCATGAATGTCAATAGCCGTCTTTTTCTTTAGTCTTTTAAACAATGAACTTACAGCCTCATAATCCAAAGGTTCTCCTTTATTGTCACCCTTTAGTTTTACAAATACAAAATTCGTATCTATTTCTAATTCATCTAATACTTCATAGGCATAGTCATCAAACAAATCCATTAGTTCTTGTGAAACTTCAAGTTCTCTTTCACCTGTCTTTAACTTACTACCATTAAGTTGTTCACCTCTATCTACAAGACGAATACGGTGCCCCTTATTATGATCATAAATGAAATCCTCCATATAAAGTGCTAGTGCCTCCCCTATACGTAATCCGGTTTCAAACAATAGCTTTATTAAGAACTCGTCTCTAATATTAGTTGTAGCTTTAACTACCGTCTCAACATCCTCTTTTGAAAGAACTTTGATCCTTCTACGAGGTTCTTTAAGCTTTAGTATATTTCTTCTTGAAGGCTTACTTGCATTAATATGGTATAGAAAGTCCTTATATCTTGAATGACCATTTGTAAATATCCTCATAAGAACCTTCTCTACCATATCATTTTCAATTTCTTCGTTTCGGAATAAATAGTCATAGAATCTTGTTACTACTGTAATAATTAGATTTACTGTTTTTTCGGTTCTTTTAGGTTCTGTTGGTCTTAACTCTAGGACTTTATTATTTTGGCAAGGATTTCTTAGCCGCCCTACAAAGTTAGAGAGTATATCTAGGGTTACTTTCCGATAATCTACGCCTATTTCTTCTAAGTATTCGAAGTATAGTTTTAATGCATAACAATAAGTCTTTTGTGTATTATAGCTTTTCTCTGTATTATCTAGGTACTTTAAATACTTAACTACGGGTATAATAGGTATCCCTTGTTCATCCAACAACATGTATCTTCTTTTATTGTCAATTTTAACTTCTTGTACATTCATGAGATAATCCTTTACTGTCATTATTATGATAGAAATAGTATACATCATATAATACTAATTATATTATTTGTAATTTATACCTTTAATAATTATGAAATAAAAAAATAGATATAGGTCTAATAGTTATATTAAACTATCTATCCCATATCTATTTTAGTACATTTAAATTTTTCAGAGCTTCTTTTTATTTATAAAACAAGACAAGATTTTGTCGAAGGTGATGTTGGGGGGAGGAGAATGAAA
>SVDC01000010.1 GCA_015058045.1 Cellulosilyticum sp. | reverse complement strand
ACCTAAAAAATGAGTGTAAACACTCAACAAACGGTTAAGCAAACATTATGTAGTATTTGTTTTTGAAAGTATAATGAACGAGATTTGATTATAAGCACCCGTCAAGGGTGTTTTTTATTATATACAAATATAATATAATATGTAATGAAATGACTACATATATACACTTATAGGGGAGGAAATGAGAAAAATGAAGGTAACAATGAGAGATATTGCTAGAGAATTAAACTTATCTGTAGCAACTGTATCATATGTATTAAATCATTCAAAGAAAGAAAAGATTAGTCATGAAACACGATTAAAAGTGCTAGAAACAGCGAAAAGAATGGGGTATATACCTAATTTATCTGCACGTTCATTGGCTAATAAGCGAAGCAATTTGATTGGGATTATGATTAACTTAGGGCAAAATGCGACTCAGTCTAAAAAACAAAGATATTATGATTTGGCAGCAGAGATACAGCAACGATTAACACAAATAGGATATGATACGGTGCTTTCTGTTACTCATTGTATTAGTGAAAGAGAAATAGAAGTTGCATCAAGACATTCGTTAGAAGCACTTTTTATCATTGATGTAGAGGAGCGCTATTTAAAGGAGATAACTCACAAATGCTATGTGCCGATTATTTTCTTAGAATGTTTTATAGCAGATAATATATTTTATCAAATTGTTCCAGATTATTCCCTCGTTATGGAACAAGCTAAATCATACTTGGAGAGTGACAATTTATTTGTAATGGTAGATGATTTATTGAATAATAGAACCCTTGATATGATAACGAATAATATTGATGAGAATAATATATATATCAATAAATCTCATGCAAGTATGAAGGAATTTTCACAAATGCACCAAAATCAAAAGGGAATTATCATAGGAGAAGCCTTAGGATTAGAGGCAGAGCGTTACTTTGATAATAAACAACTTGTGGTATTAACGGAATATGATGAAAATAGCCAATTATTACCCACAACCAAAACATTAACGATTTCTAATAAGCATAAAGCTGAAATTGCAGTTGATATTATGCAACAGATTATGAATTTGACATATAATGAGCAAAATGGCACTCGAATATTAGTTCAGCCAAAATCTAGTTAAAAGTCCTTTTATAGTATAAGCCTCTTACTATAAAGGGACTTTTTTATAGGTGCAATGAAAAGATATTGAGAAAAGTATTTATGGCAGAAAGTAATTAAAATAGATAACGTTAAGTAGAGAAGATAAGGTAAAAAAATGATAATTACTTATAAATAGATAGAAAATGTTAAGTTTGTTAAGTAAAAAAGTAGGGCAAAATATCTAAAAAACAAATAAAAATATTTAAATAAATATGAAAAATGTATTGAAACTGTTTTGGATATATGATAAATTTAAAATACTTAAGCGGTTAAGTTGATTGAAAGGAGAGGCTAAATTGAAAAAGAGTGTAAAAGCAGCAATATTATCATCCTTAATTTTTGGAGGAGGACAATTTTTTATTGGTCGTCAACGGATAAAAGGTATTCTGATATTCTTAGTACAAGGCTTATGTATTGGGCTAGAGTTATGGACGGGTTATTGGATTGAATATTTATGCGGAAGAATAGAACATTTCAGCTTGGGCATCTATGGTGGTTATTTTACAAAAGGGCTATGGGGGTTGGTGACATTAGGTGAAAAATCTGGTGCTAGAACAGGTGATCACTCAATCGTATTGCTTATTAATGGTATTACAGTTATCTTAATCATATTAATCGTTCTAGCTTTTTATATTTGGAATATTTTTGATGCCTATCATACTGGAAAGCGTATAGATGAAAGAGGGGAATATCTTTCATCAAAAGAATATTTTCAGCATGTGACTTCCAAGTTTTTTCCTTATATTATTTTAACACCTATTATTATTGGCATTCTTTTCATCGTAGTAATGCCTATTCTATTTTCAATAGTTACAGCATTTACAAATTATAATAAAAATCATTTGCCACCAGCAAATTTAGTAGACTGGGTAGGGCTATCAAATTTTGTTAAGTTATTTAAAGTTCCAGTATGGTCAAAAACTTTTTTCTCTATATTGTCATGGAACATTATATGGGCTATTGTAGCCACTTTCAGTACATATTTTTTAGGAATGTTTCAGGCTATTATTTTAAATAGTAAGTATGCGAAATATAAATCATTTTTTAGAGCCATTTTAATCTTACCTTGGGCAATTCCTCAGTTGATTACACTTTTAGTTTTTAAAAATCTTTTAAACGGGCAGTTCGGTCCTATCGCACAATTATTAATGGATCTTGGATTAGTAGATCATAGAATCCCATTTCTATCAGATCCCTTGTTGGCAAAAATAACTATTGTTTTCGTTAATTTATGGCTAGGTTTTCCAATGTTTATGATTATGATACAAGGTGTACTAGCTAATATTGATACTGGTCTATATGAAGCTGCAAATATTGATGGCGCCAGTTCATTTGAAGTGTTTAGATGTATTACATTTCCACTTGTATTTAAGGCGACTGCTCCACTATTCATTATGAACTTAGCTTCAAACTTTAATGGATTTGGTATTATTTATTTCTTAACAGAAGGAAAACCGGTTAATCCTAATTATCATTTAGCAGGAGATACTGATATATTAATTTCTTGGATTTATAAATTAACCTTGAATGAGCGGATGTATGATATGGCTGCAGTTATGTGTATTATTTTATTTGCAGTAGTAGGAATAGCATCTTTCTATAACTTTAAGCATACGCAAAGTTTTAAGGAGGTGTAGAAGGATGAAAAAATGGATAAAGACTTTCTTAGTTAATTTAGAATTAGTGATTATGTCAGTGATTGTTATTGTACCAGTGATTTGGGTGGTGTTATCTTCCTTTAATAGTAGTAAATCATTGGCTACTTCTTCTCTTATTCCTGAAGTGTTAACGATTAATAATTATTTGCAATTATTTAATGAAACGAAATTTTTTATTTGGTTTAAAAATACATTTATTATTGCATCACTTAATGCAGTCGTGGCAGTCTTTTTGGTATTTATTACAGCTTGGGTATTATCTCGTTTTAATTTCAAAGGTAAAAAAACAGGTATGATGACATTATTAATCCTATCTATGTTTCCAAGCTTTTTATCGATGACAGCTATTTATAGTTTATTTGTTGCTCTCGGCTTAATTGGTAATCCTGTGTCATTAGTGGTGTTGTATTCTATAGGGGCTGTTCCTTATAACATATGGTTAGTTAAGGGGTACTTAGATGGTATTTCAACGTCTATTGATGAAGCTGCATATATAGATGGTAGTTCAAAGCTTAATACATTCTTTAAGATTATTTTACCGATGTCAAAACCTATACTCGTATATTGTGCAGTGTCACAATTTATGTTCCCATGGATGGACTACATATTGCCTAACTTGCTTTTAACTGGAGAAAAAAACTATACAGTAGCAGTAGGATTATACAGTTTAATTACTGGAAAAGAAAACACATACTTTACTATTTTTGCAGCAGGAGCAGTTATTATTGCAGTACCTATAACAATTTTATTTTTAGTATTTCAAAGATATTTAGTCCAAGGTGTCTCAGCAGGGGCAAGTAAAGAATAAGGAGGAGAAGTATATGAAATTAAGAAAGTATGGCATGATT
This sequence comes from Cellulosilyticum sp., assembly GCA_015058045.1. Classification (GTDB taxonomy): domain Bacteria; phylum Bacillota; class Clostridia; order Lachnospirales; family Cellulosilyticaceae; genus Cellulosilyticum. The sequence goes on along the minus strand of SVDC01000010.1, from coordinate 86,570 downwards.
TTTTGTAGTATTGCATTAGGAGCATCTATGGTGGGGTGTGGTAAAGAACTGCCAGTAGAAAATGAAATGGAGACAGAGGTTGCTGAAAGTACTGACCCTATTGAGCTTGTACCCGAAGAAGGTGCACAGTTACTTTTTTGGACATCAGAGGAAGCATATGGGGAAGCTGTGGCTAAGGCATTTGAGGATAAATATCATGTACCTGTAACTGTTGAGAAGCTGGGAATGGGAGAGTTGGATAAAGTATCGTTAACAGGTCCTGCGGGGACAGCTGCAGACGTTTTTATGTGTTCTCATGATCATTTTATTGAGGGGATGGATGCAGGGTTATTTATGAAAATTGATGACAGCATTGCCCAACAAATTAAAGAGAGAGTAAGTGAAACAGGTATTAAAATAGTAACAATGAATGATGAGCTATATGGTGTACCAGTATCTATTGAAACAAGTTGTTTATTTTACAATAAAGATTTAGTAGATACGCCAGCAACTACATTAGAAGAAATTATTGAAAAATCAAAGACTTATAATGATGCAGCTAATAACAAGTATTATTTCTTACATTCAATGGCAGATGTTTATAAGGCCTTTCCTATGTTAAGTGCCTATGGTTATCATCCTTTTGGACCTGATGGTACAGATAATGATCAGCCAGGATTTGATACAGAAGAATATAAGAAAGGACTAGAGTTTATTAATAGCTTTAAAGAGATTATGCCAATCAGTGCTACAGATTTAAGAAATGCAGAATTTTTAAGAAGTCTATTTGTGGAGGGTAAAGTTGCTTATGAAATTACAGGACCATGGGACATTACACAATTTAAAGACAGTGGTATTAATTTAGGAGTTACTACACTACCTACTTATAATGGTAAAGATCTTACACCTTTTGCTGGCGTTAAGAATGCACATGTATCAGCATGGAGTAAATATCCGATTGCAGCACAGTTATTTGCACAATTCTTAGTATCAGATGAAGGGGCAAGCCTACTCTATGAGAAAGCAAATCAGATTACGACATTAAAGGATATTACAGCAGTAGAGGGATTGAATGAAAATGAATATTTAAGACCTTTTGCAGAACAATTTAATAATTCAGTACCAATGCCTGCAGTTAAAAATATCGGGGCTTTCTGGTCTTCTACTGAAAATGCAGTCATTGCAATGTATGACGGTAAATTAACACCTGAAGAAGCTCAACAAAATACGATAGAAGCATGGGAAACAACACTGGCAACTGAAAAAGAATAGATAGGAGTAATGACATGAACTTACAAGCACTGTGTCACATACCATGTAGTAATTATGCTTATGCCTATAGAGAAAATGAGTTGCACATTCGCTTACGTACAGCTAAAAATGATATGGATAGTGTAGGTATTTACTATGGCATAAAGTTTATATGGGATAAAAAAATGTATGGTAAGATGGAAAAAACTTTTCAGGATGAATTCTATGATTATTATGAATACCATATGAAAGTAGAAGACTCTAGGATTGGTTATTATTTTGAATTACAAAAAGGTGATGAAATAACTTTTTACACAGAAGCAGGATTTGTAGATGAATTTGATGATGAAATGGGATATTGTTACTATTTTCAATATCCATACATTAATCAGATTGATGTTCATCTTCAACCTAAATGGGCTAAAGAGGCTATCTTTTATCAGATTTTTGTAGAGCGATTTTTTAATGGAGATCCATCCAATTCTCCTACACCATTAACTAAATGGGAGGATGATCCAACACCTAAAAGTTTCTATGGTGGAGATTTAAAAGGTATAATGGATAAGTTAGATTACTTAGAAGAAATAGGTATTAATAGTATTTATCTTACACCGATTTTCCAATCTCCTTCTAATCATAAGTATGATATTATTGACTATTATGAGATTGATAACTACTTTGGTGATAAGGCGCTATTTAAACAATTAGTTCAAAAAGCTCATGAAAGAGGTATTAAAATTATTTTAGATGCAGTATTTAATCATTGTAGTAATCAATGCCATCAGTTTCAAGATGTTATATTAAAAGGCAGAGAATCAGATTATCATGAATGGTTTTTTATAGAGGGAGATAAGCCAGACTATGATCAAATGAACTATCAGACTTTTGCTACTGTTCCTTATATGCCAAAGCTTAATACAGGTAATCAATATGTAAGGGAATACTTGTATGATATTGTAAGGTATTGGACTAGTGAATTTAACATTGATGGATGGAGATTAGATGTATCAGATGAAGTAGATCATGAGTTTTGGCGTGGCTTTAGAAAGATAGTCAAAGCCATTAACCCTGAGGCTATTATCATAGGGGAGAATTGGCATAATGCAAATCCTTGGCTCATGGGAGATCAGTTTGATAGTGTCATGAATTATCCAGTTACAAAATTAGTGGCAGATTTTTTTGCAAGACAAGAGATAACTGCGAAGGTGTTCGCAGAAAGGCTAAGCACGTTATTAATGCGCTACCCAGCACAAGTAAATGAAGTTATGCTTAATTTACTAGATAGTCATGATACAGAACGATTTTTAACAACTTGCAAAGGAGATAAAGGTTCATTGAAAAATGCAATGGCATTTATATTTGGTTATATAGGAATGCCTTGTACTTATTATGGTACAGAAATTGGTATGGATGGTGTCTATGATCCTGGTTGTAGAAAAGGCTTTGTATGGAATCAATCAAAGTGGGATATGGATTTATTTAACTTCTATAAAAAACTCATTAAAATTAGAAAAGAAGAAAATGCCCTCATCAAGGGAACAATTGCCTTTTCATATCAAGAGAATTTAGTAGTTATGCATAGACAGTATCAAAATGAAATCATTGATATTGTTATTAATCAATGTGACAAATTCCAATACTACACTCCTAATCTTAAAGAAGGGCAAGAGGCCTATGAACTTTTAAGTGATGAAAGTATTAAAGAGACTATAAGCATTAAGCCTAAGACAGCATTGTATATAAAGAGACTCTGATAAGTTAATTAGGAAAATGAAATAAGAGCATTTTAATCATCCTTTCTATAAGTATTCGTCATACTTAGGATTGATAAAAATGCTCTTTTATTATGCAATCATTTTTTATGACTCCAAGATTTATTGTAGAGCCTTAAATAATGGAGATAATGAAGCACCGTATCTTTTTCTAAGAAAGAAGTATTTTATTGACGGTGCTTTTATAAATAATATAGATAGAATTTATTTATGAGATGTTTCAGTTAGTTCGATAAATCGCTTAAGTATAGTAGCAGTTTGTGCACGTGTTGCTGTATCCTTTGGCGCTAGCATATTATGTGTAGTACCTTGAATTAGTCCATTATTTAGTGCCCATGTAACTGCTTCTTTTGACCAATTAGAAATGCGATGAGCATCTTTAAATTGTAAAGTTGATACTAAGTTAGTATTTGAAACAAGATTAGCTTGTTTTGCATATTGATAAAGCATGACAACAAGTTGCTCTCTTGTAATATCTTGATTAGGAGCAAATTTTGTTTCTGTAATACCTGAGACTATATTTAATGAGGATGCCCAGGCAATGGCATCTGCATAGTACTGCTTTTTATCTACATCAGAAAATATAACTGTACCTGCTTGAGGCATACCAGCAAGTCGATGTAAGACGGTAATAAACATACCACGTGAGATAACCGTATTTGCACCAAAGTGTGTATCAGATAAACCTTTAAATAAACCTCTATCTAATGCAAATTGAATATCATTTTTTGCCCAGTGATGAGTTAGATCTTTGAACTGTGAAACTAAAATACTTGGATTAGATGGTTTTTGAACTGGAGTAGAGCTGGTATGATCTGTATTACTATTATCAGAAGTATTAGTGTTATTGTCACCAGAGCCATCAGTATTAGAATCATTATCGGTGTTATTGTTGCCAGAGCCACCGTTATTAGAATTATCATTGTTATTATTGCTATCAGAGCCGCCGTTATTAGAATCATTATTGGTGTTATCATCAGAGCCACCGTTATTAGAATCATTATTGGTGCTATCATCAGAGCCACCATTATTAGAATCATTATCGGTGTTATCATCAGAGTCACCGTTATTAGAATCATTATCGGTATTGTTATCGTCAGAGCCACCAGTGTTAGAATCGTTATCAGTATCATCATCTAATGGAGGAGATATAACATTAACGGTACATGTTGCTGTTATATTACTGCCATCTTGACTAGTAGCTTGGATGATGGCTTCACCAGGTGCTCTTGCAATAATAGTCCCATTTTCTGTAACCTCTGCTATAGAAGGATTATTACTTTGCCATAACAGACTCATATCAGTGGCATCTGTAGGTAAGATAATTGGTGTGAGCCTTTTTCTTTCTCCTACATTCAATGTTTGATTTTCAAGAGAAATGCTATTGATATGAATTTCAGATTGTGTACTATCTTTTACTTGGACATCACAAGTTGCTATTTTGGCACCGTCTTTTGCAACAGCTATAATTTGTGTGCGACCTACAGATTTTGCTGTAATTTTACCGTGATCATCTACTGTTGCAATACGATCATTTTTACTTTTCCATACAATATCTGTATTGGTTGCATTGAATGGAGCAAAGTTTGCAGTAAGTTTATGAATCTGAGTACCATTTAAATCTAAGTTTACAGAAGATGAATCAAGTGAGATAGATTCAACTGGAACGATCTGGTCTGTGAGTTCTACAACTTCAATTAGGCAACTATGACTAAAGTTACCATCCTTTGTTCTAGCTGTAATGATAGCATTTCCCTTAGATTTTATTTCTAAAAGACCTGTAGTTGGATTGATTGTTACAATGTTTGGAGCACTGGTTTCCCAACTAATAGATTGATTACTAGCATCGTCTGGTGTAATTGTAAATGGAAGTTTAATCTCTGAAGTATTTTTATACAATTTCCCACTAGGTGTAACATAGAATTGTAATTCTGGGGCAATCAGCTCAATATCTGATACAGCTATGTAGTTATTAATAACCTGGAAGGTTTCAACCATACTAGGTACTTGAGTATAGTTTTCAGAAAGTGTACCTCTATAAGTTGCAGTAATAGTAGCATTGCCTAAAGGTAGATTCTCAAAGGTATGTTCAGCTGTACCATAGCTTAAGTCTATGGTCTCTTGGTGTACCGTGTTTGCTGAGTCTACACACGTAAATAGAATTTCTCCTACCGGACTAGTGCTATGTTGAGGATGAATCATTGAAGCATTGACTTTTAAAGCATGTGTGTTTTCATCACGATTAATAACTGTCCCTGAAAGTGAAATATTGACTGGCACAGGATTAATAGTAAGTACAGTTGATGTAGAGGTACCATTATACAATTCATCTTCAGGTAAGTTAGCCATTACATAATAGGTTCCTGCATTAACAGGAGGTGTAGTTATCTTCTCACTAAAATCGTCTTTATTAGTAGAGTAATAAAGGTTAGGAGGCGTATCGATATTAGCATCTATTAAGTATGGTATTGCATAAGGATTACCCGTATAGTTTACTTCTAACTGAGATGGTAAAGAAATCGTAGGGCTAATTTTAGTCACTATAAATTCCTTTTCAATGCTAGAGCCAGCTAGTGTACTAGAGCCACCATATACAGCTTTGATTGTATTTGAACCTGAGTGGAAGTATTTTGAAGTAATAGGAACTTCTGCAGTTAATTCAGCTTCATTAATATATTGGGAATCTACATATTGACCATTAATGATAAATTCAACCTGGTCTTGTAAAGCCGTTGTTTGGATATTGTCATCTGCTGCAGTTGGTATTGCGGTAATGGTAAGCATATCACCAACAGTACCTTCTGTTACATGATTAGCATTACAACGAATTGTAAGATCTAGATCACTCGTTTTTACATCTTCTGTTTTTTGCACAATATTAAGTAGTGTACTTGTACTCAGATTATAATGAGGTAATGAAAGTACAATTTCATAAGATGCTGGTTTTAAAACAGGAATTTCAGGTAAATCTTCATTTGGATAAACCATTAATTGAATGCCATCATTATGGACTAGAGTGAACATAAGCTCTGAATCACTATCAAGCCAGGTTGACTCATATTCCTCAGAAGGGGTTAATTTTTTCCCTGAAATATAAAATTCAAATGGCAATTGATGTACTGAGATTTTAGAATCATTATCATCCCCCTCATCACCTCCCTCTTCTAAAAAAACAATTGGGTCAAGATCTAGTGGAATATAGAGGAGAGGTACAGTATCTTCTTCAATCGTTAAAGTATTTTGCTTAGTAGTAAAGTTAATGTGTGTAAAAGTATCAGGGAGTAAATTGATGCTAGTATCAATTTTAGTTTCCCATGAAGTACCATTTTGAACTAACATATAATTACTTTGAAGAAGATTTGGCGTAAAAGTAAATATATCAAAATAATCTACATTTAAATTACTAGGCCCTTCAATATAGGAATGCCCTTCTTTAACAGGTCCTGAGAAACTATGATCCACTGCACCATGAACAGTTTCAAAGGTAGTAGGTTTTCCAGTTATTTCATTAGTGATGATAAACTTTCCATCGTATGGTAATGTGAGTACGCCACCACCATTAAAATGACCTACACTTAGAGTATTAATTTTAGATAGATCTAATACAGATTTTTTACTAGATAATGAAATTTTACTAGTTGCATCATCTTTCCAAGTGATTTCATCAGGTATAATGGTACCACTTTTTAGAGTGAGGCTATTAATATCTTGTAGATTAAAATAACTTCCAGGGTATGTAGTATCAAGTGTTACATGAACGTCATTACTACCGGCACCATTAATTGTTGTAGTATAGTCTTTTAATTCAATGTTTACAGTACCGGATACTGTATAGTCAGCATTTTCTTTTGGAGGAGCTGGTTCAGTAAAATCAAACATTGAGTTGGGTGGGATTATTGTTTCATCTGCACCACAGCTATGGATAGAAACTAAGTCTATACTACCTGTTTGATCAATTTGAATAGTAGCATTACCAACGTATTTATGGTTCATACTACCGGCAAAGACTTTTCCAAACTCACTTTCTATAGATTTTTTTGTTGTTTGAATTAGAATCGTGCCATGACTTTCTATAGAAGGTTCTGTTAACTTAGGCTCATCGTAAGGACTATATTTAGAACCTTTAACAAGGTTACCAGAACGGTCATATAGGCTACCTGCAAATAAATCAATTTGTCTTGAAGTAGAACTTCTCGTGCAATCAATAAGTTCTAAAGTATGACCATTAGCAAAAATGGCATCATGTGTTTTATTAGCAAATGCAAATTCAATATTTTCAAATGTAACATCAGCTGCTAATAAAATACCAGCAGCACGTACTTGCAGAACAGCTGGAGTATCACTATCTGAACAAATAGTAATATTTTTATCGATAATAAATGGAATTTGACCTAATTCATCTTGGGCATTAAGGAAAGCAGTTCGTCCACCTTTAATAACAATCGTTCCACCATCAGCTACATTGGCAACAGCATCTTCAAAACGGTTATACGGATTGGACTCAGAACCATTACCTGAGCGATCAGTGGTGGATTTGGTGATTTGAGTATAAACTATTGTAGGATTAATGGCTTCAGCGTAAGGCATAATATCTTGCTCAGAATTATGAATACCATTAGCACTTGAAATAGTGTTTTCTATAATCTCTTCATTTAAAAGCGGAGCATCTATATAGGAAACGTTCTCTTTATCTAAAGGGGCATCTCCATATGTAGTATCGTCTTGAGGCAAAGAATTATCCTCAGGAGTAGTTTCTCCATCAGATATTTCTTCATCAAATAAAGTTGTATCATTTCTCGATTCCTCTTGCTCATATAAAGTTACATCAGTTTCATTTACAATACTTTGAATCTGAATAGAAGGGGTGTCTAAATCTATCTCTATAGTATTTGCATAAACAGATGTACTTGATTGGGATAGTACAACAGTTGTTGAAACAAATAAAGAGAGTGCGTGTTTAATTTTTGGGCTCATACTTTCTCCTTAGTAAGTAATAGTTAATTACAGTAAAATAATCAAATTGTTCATGAATATAAAGCTTATCATTTTGACATACCATGCTATATTTTATCTAAATGAAGGGGTAAAAATAAACCTAATATTGTCAGGTATTTTAGAAATCAGTCTAATAAGTTAAATTTTACGTGTAGAGGGACTAAAGGTTAAATACACCAAAATTTGGTTCTTAGCATATCATAAAGTGATAGAAAGAGTATTATATACTCGTGAATTGATAAGGAGGCTTATAGATGAGTCGAGAATTCTATCAGTATGATTGGGGTAGGGAAAAGAATAGATGGAATCAGTATAATAACGAAAATAACTATTCAGATAGAGGCCCAATTAATATAGATGCATATAGCAATTATGATAAATACTCAGAAGGTATAGATATTCAGGATAATGACGATTTTTATAGATCTATTAATAATTATAGAAATTATGACACGCGTGATACAGATTGTAGCTATAATAAAGACAATGAGGGCGACACGGATTATAACAGCGATAACGAGAATAGCTATGATGTAGATTGCAATTGTAATACAAATTATAATAATTACAATGGTAATAAGGACAATAGTGACGGTAAGTATGATAAGGAATCTAGCTATACTACAAGTAGTAGTTATGATGATGAAGATCATTACGGTGACCAAAATAGTTATGATGATAAAGATAGTTATGATGACAAAAATAATAATGATGACAAAAATAATAATGATGACAAAGATGGCTACGATAATAATCAGAAAGAATGCGATTATAAGGATACACAAAAATCTAGTGAGGACAATCCAATGATTGACACTAGAGTATGGGAGAAGAAGGATAAAAGGAATAGAAAAAAGAAGAGTGCATATGAAGAAGTTAAAGAAGCACCTTTAAAAGGTAAAAGTAAGACAAAATGCTGTCCATTTGATGCCTATGGCATTAATACCTATAGCCCTAATTATACGAAGATTAATGTAGTTAAAGATTATATTGAGGATCTCTATATTCCATTTACAGTAAGTGTAACAGTTCCAGTTGGATTTGTTCTTCCTATGGGATGTCAGTACAGAAGTAGTTTAGCAATGGATCAACATGATTTATCTATTAATACTATGACGCAATATTATGTATATGCAGATGTAAGCGATTGTGGCTGTGAGAGTCCAGAAGTTGTAAAGATGCAAATCTCTGTTCTAAATGGACCAATTTACTATAATGTAACAGTAGAAAATTTCGTTCCAGCGCAACAGATTCAGGATGTGAATCAACCATGTACTGTCTATTTAAATGGAAGCGGTTCTTTAGCAATTGATAAGATTTTAGCTTACGCTCCATTTGGTTATCAAGCAGCACCACTTTATTCAATAGATATTATAGAAGAAAAAGAATCTATTGTACTACCAGGTGGTAAGTGTGTAACTAAGCAAACAGGATGTGAAGAATACAGCTGCATCTTAGCTAATCCGGATATTGAGAGAGTACTGAATTTCTCATATATGTTAGTAGTAAGAACAGTTTCTTTAGTATAAGTATGAAAAGTAAAAGGAAAGTTTTCAGAGAAAGGGAGACTTTCCTTTTCTAGAGGCATATTATTTTTTGTAATTTAATACTATATAATAAGAAATATTGATTTCGGAGGAGTAAAATGGATAATAATTTTCAGGGACTACCACAACTTAATTTAAATCCATTTACAGCACAATATAATTTATCTGCTGTTAATGCCACTTCATTAGCATTTCAGATTACACCAAGTGTAGATATTATCCCAGGTTTTAGAAGTAATAATACACCAATATCTTGGCAATTAAGCGTAGATCAGCATACTTTAAGATTTTATATTAACGAGCAATTAACGGCTACTGGAGCAATTCAGTATGAATTGAGTTTAGTAGGAATACTTTATTATAATGTTGCTTTTTTAGGTGTTGAACCTATAAATCCTGTAGTTGATAGTAACTTACCTATAGCATTTGCAAATAATGGAAGCTATAAAATAGATCAAGTAGTTGGTACATTTAATAGTATTGCAGAGATACAAAATGTTGTTTTATCAAACTTTTCTATTACAGCATCATTAGATCAATTATATATTATTGATAGTGAGGGTAATAGAATTGTATATGATCCTACCAATCCGTTGCCATTTTATAATGCACTTTCAGGTAATGAAAATGTAACGATTTATGCTGTACAGACAATTATCATTACGTTTAGTGAACAGCCTATCTCATAATTATGGGAACAACTATGCAAGAAGTTAGAACAATAGTATTTATGGTAACTAACGGAGCAGGATTAGGGCATTTAACGAGAGGATTAGCAGTTGCTAAACGTTTAGCAAAAATAGATCCATCCCTTAATATTGTTTTTTTATCAACGTCTCTTGCAACAGAAGTCATTAGAGAAGCTGGATTCATGTATTTTTACACACCTACCAGGGCAATTCTTACAGCATCTACAACGGCATCTGATTGGAATAGATACATTAGTAGGCAACTTAATGAGATTATAGAAATATATCATCCTATAGCACTTGTTTATGATGGTGTCTATCCATATCTAGGCGTACTATCTACCCTCAAGAATCAGATGATAAAAAGCATTTGGATTAAAAGAGAGTGTTATAAAGAGGAAACGAAAGATTTAAAGCATTTAGAGGCAGCATTTGATTTAGTTATTGTACCAAAGGAATTAGCAAGTGATCAGATGGTGGATACGGCAAAAAGAAAACATTGTAATCCTATTATTTTTTTAGATAAAGAGGAAGCTCATACAAGAGAAGTGGTAAGAAAACAGATTGGTCTAACAGAAAAAGAAAATCTTTTTTATTTACAGTTAGGAGCAGGGACGATTAATTCAATAGATCAGTTATTACAGGATCTAATTCAATTGATTCTTAAGCAGCCTGAAAATAGAATCTTGTTAGGAGAATCCATTATAGGAAAGCATATAGAGGTTAAGGATCCACATATTATTCATATAAGGAGTTATCCTAATTCACAGTATTTTAAGGGAGTAGATTATGCCGTTTCTGCAGCTGGGTATAATACATTTCATGAATTACTTTATTTTGGAATACCCACAATATTTATCCCTAATACAAGAACAACAAAGGATGACCAAGTTGCTAGGGTAAAGATGGCAGAGAGCAAGAATGCTTGTATAGGTATACAAGAAGATCAAAGTAATAAAGAATATGCAGCTGCCATGGATCAATTAGTGACTTATAAGGATAGCATAAAAAAGAATGCCACTAAGCTTATAAAGGAAAATGGTGCAATGCAAGCGGCTCAATATATTTATAATTTTATTAATGGAAATTTATAAAAGATTTTTGGATGAAGGAAATGGAGAAATATCCATTTCCTTCATTTTTATGTTTAGGAAAAGTATATAACACTCACATAATGATTAGAATAGGCATATTTTGTAATGAGAACGCAAAATGTAAGGTATTAAGTAGATCCATATATAAAGCAGTAGCAAAAAGAGGAGTGTGGGTGATGAGCTTAAAAGAAAGTATTTTAAAAAGGGAAAGCCAAGTGGCGATTATTGGACTTGGTTATGTAGGCCTCCCATTAAGTGTTGCATTAGCTAAGGCACAATATAAAGTTATTGGTATAGATTATAATGCAAGTTGGGTCGATGAGATTAATCAGGGAAGGTCTAATATTATTGATGTACCATCACAGGTTTTAAAAGAAGTAGTAGATGCAGGCTATATTAAAGCAAGCACGGATTATTCTAAAATAATAAAAGCAGATGCCATTATTATTTGTGTACCTACCCCATTAAATAACTTCAAAGAACCTGATTTATCCTATATTAAAAAGGCTGTTGATGGTATATTACCATATATAAAACACGGTGTACTTATATCATTGGAAAGTACGACTTATCCTGGTACAACAGAAGAGCTTATTGTAGAACGTATACAAAATGAGAAGAATTGGGAGGTAGGAGTGGACTTTTATGTATGCTATTCACCAGAACGTGTGGACCCAGGTAATCCAGTTTATTCAGTAGAAAACACTGCAAAAGTAATAGGTGGTAGTACAAGGATGTGTCTGGAATTAGGGGAAACCTTATATAAAGCCTTTTTACCAGATGTTGTAGGGGTTAAATCGACTCAGGTGGCTGAAATGAGTAAGGTGTTAGAAAATACATTTAGATGTGTTAATATTGCTCTTGTTAATGAAATGACGATGATGTGTGAAAGAATGGGAATTGATATATGGGAAGCGATTAAAGGTGCATCGAGCAAGCCGTTTGGATTTATGCCTTTTTATCCTGGACCAGGAGTTGGTGGGCATTGTATTCCATTAGACCCACTTTATCTTGCATGGAAGGCTAAAGAGTATAATTATTTTAGTCGCTTTATTGAAGCGGCAGTGGATATTAATAATAATATGCCTTATTACGTTCTCCATCAGATAAGTGATATACTAGGTCATATGGGTAAAGGGATAAAGGGAAGTCGTATTTTACTAATGGGGATGAGTTATAAGAAAGATATTGGTGATATGAGAGAATCACCTAGTTTAGAAGTATATGAGGTACTAAAGAAACAAAATCCAGAGATTAGTTTTTATGATCCATATGTCCAATCTTTTAGAAGTAAACAGGGGGAATTAGAACGGATAGAATTAACAGAAAGTGAAATAAAGTCCTATGATTTAGTTGTTATTTTAGTAGGACATAGCCAAATTGATTATGAGTGGATCTTACAAAATGCTAAGATGATATATGATACTAAAAATGTATATGCAGATATAGAGAGTGATAAAATTGTAAAACTGGGAGAAAATTTAGAGTGTTTTAAGTGTTAACTGGTGATAAAAATCAAATAAGATTAAGCACATTAATAAAAGGGACTGCTCATAACCTAAAAATTTAGGGAAAGAGACAGTCCTTTTTGTATTATGTGCGACGAACAAGGGGTGTAAAACTTTGAACTAATTGAGCCACCTTAATAGAAACATTTAAATCTGTATAATCTAGGGGGATATTAAAGTTGTTCTGAGGAGATAAATGACAAGCTAGATGAATAGAACGAAGAATAGACTCTGTAGTAATACCACCTAATAACATGGAAGCTTGCTCTAAGCCCTCTGGATGTTCTGTGGAGGTACGAATAGAGACTGCAGGAAAATGAAGTAAGCTAGATTCCTCAGATAAAGTCCCACTATCAGAAAGTACACAGAAGGCTTCTTTTTGAAGTTTATTATAGTCCATATAGCCTAGTGGTTGAATATTTTTAATGAGTGGGTGAAATTTAAAGTCATGTGCTTTGACAAGTGCTCTAGTTCTAGGGTGTGTTGAAAAGATGATAGGAAGCTGGTAGGTATCAGCCACTTGGTTTAAGGCAGTCATAAGTGATATAAAGTGTCCACTAATGTTGATATTTTCCTCTCTATGGGCAGAAACTAAGATGAATTTTTGTGGAGTTAGCCCAAGATGGTTTAAAATAGGACTTGAATCAATGGTGTGTATATGTCTTTGAAAGACTTCAGGTAAGGGAGAACCAGTAACGAAAACAGTCTGAGGTTTGATGCCTTCAGCAATAAGATTACGTCGAGCATGCTCTGTATAGGGGAGATTAATATCTGCTATATGATCGATAAGACGACGATTGATTTCTTCAGGTACATTTTCATCAAAACATCGATTGCCTGCTTCCATATGGAAAATAGGGATTTTAAGTCTTTTGGCAGAAATAACAGATAGACAAGAATTGGTGTCTCCTAAGACCAACAGAGCATTAGGTTTTTCTTGTAGCATTAGATTGTAGCTATTATGAATAATATTACCAATGGTGTCTCCTAGGTTTTCTCCAACACAATTTAAAATATAATTAGGGGGAGGAAGCGAAAAGTCTTTAAAGAAGATTTCGTTAAGAGTATAATCCCAGTTTTGGCCTGTATGCACCAGAATATGATCAAACTCTTGATTAAAGACTTTAATTACTTCACTTAAACGGATGATTTCAGGTCTTGTTCCAACAATGGTCATGACTTTTAATTTGCTCATTACTTATGAACCTCCTCATAATAGGTATCAGGAGAAGAGGGATCAAAGACTTCACTTGCCCAAAATAACGTAATCAAATCAGTGGTACCGGTGTTAGTTATGCTATGAGTATATCCAGGAGGAATATCAATTACTTGGATTTTTTCTCCTGATACATCATAGTTAATGATATTGGTATCTAAAATGGAGCGAAGCGCAATTGTTGCCTGACCTTGTAAAACAACAAATTTTTCTACTTTTGTATGGTGCCAATGATTGCCTCTTGTAATACCAGGTTTAGTAGAGGATATGAAGATTTGGCCAAAAGTATGAGACTTAATCAATTCAGTTAGTGAGCCCCTAGCATCACAGTGACTATTTAAAGCATAAAATCGCATGTCATCCTCTAGATAAGATAAATAGGTGGCATAAAGGGCTTTATTAAAGTGCCCTTCTAGATTAGGCATAAATAAGGTATTCTGATTTTTACTGAAGGCAGTCAATTTTTGAACAAGCTCCTCTAGTGTTAAGGATAAAATAGGCATAACTTCGTAAAAACCTGTTTCTAAAGAAGAAGCAGACTCGATTATTTTTAAAAAAGAAGTAGCAATATCATCAATATAACAAAGGTGAAGCATTTTTTTGGGGTCTGAAATGGTAAGTGGAATACCATGAGCTAGATTGTAACAAAATGTAGCAACTGCAGAATTATAGTTGGGGCGACACCATTTACCAAAGACGTTGGTTAGGCGAAAAATAAACGCTTTATTATGGGTGCGTTTTGCCCAAGCTATCACAACATCTTCCATAGCCTTTTTACTTTGGCCATAAGGATTATCCAGTAAAGCCTGGGTTGAGGAAGAGACAATGATAGGAATAGATTTGGACAACTGTTCAAGGCAGGTTAATAGGTGTGTAGTAAAGTCTACATTTCCTTTATGGAAATCTTCTAGAGAGGTAGAGCGATTAACTCCTGCTAGATGAACAATAAAATCTGCCTGAGATAGAGCATTGAGTAAGGATTCTTCCGTATGGTCGATATCAATTCCAAGTACCTTGTGGCCATTTTGAGCAAAGAATAGAGAAAGATTCTTTCCGATAAATCCGTTGCAACCTGTTATTAAAATGGTAGACATGGAATTAGCCTCCTTTAAGGTAATAGGGCAGTAGGTAATTCAAATTCCTTAAGAATTCTACTTTGCTCATTAGGATCATCAATAAGATAGCGTGCAGTTTGAGAATAAAACATATCAGTCAGTACATTTGTCATGACTTTTTCATGAATCGTAATAATAAAGAGGGGGTCAGCGAAATTAATGTAGTTTACTTTAGATAAATATTGGAATTGATTAATAATATCGCCATAAGCATTGGTTGGAATAGGTATGCGATAGCCTGAAAGATAATCTTTAGTGGAATAGATAAAAGCATAGAAAGTATTAGGCATAGGATGATGATAGTAGGCAAATTGATGGGTAGTAGCATCTAAAATATAACCGGCTTGGCAGATGATATATTGAAGGTCAGGATTATCTAGAGATAAGAATTTGTCTACAATAGTAGGATGAAAGATATTATCACTATCCAAATGAATGAGTAAAAAAGAAGTATAGTTTTGGATTTCTATTTTAATAGCGTTATCTATATCAGGAACAAATTTAATATGGGGGGGTATATCAGGATAGCGCATTAAAGAGGTTTTAATCTCTTTTTCTGATTGCACATCATAATGAATAAGTGCAATGAAGTTCTGATTCGTTTGATGTATGAGACTTGGATAAGTGTATTTCATAAAGATATCTAAGCGGTAATCAATCCATTCTTGAGTGAGTCGGGCTTCTTCAAATTTATTTCCAGGGACATTATAAGCAATATTAAATTTAATATGGAAGATAGCCAGCTTTGTGGGGATACCTAGAAATTCATTGAGTAAACTTTGTTTTTCAGTAGGATCATTAATGATTTTACCCACATAGGCTAAATCTTTTCCCCAAGGTGTAGTGGTTTCAAATTGATAGGAAAAGGCAAGATTAGTTTTGTGGCTATGGTTAATATAAGCACGCCATGGAATAATTTCATGTTCTAGTAAGATAGCACCTGTATAGCCTTGATAGCTATAGCGTATACCATTTAAGTAGTCTGTAGACTTATAAATCCAACAATTAAAACAGCTAGAGAAATTGAAGTATTCTGCTAGAATGTTATCCTGGGAAGAAAGTACGTAACCATCCTGGCAAATCAGAATCTTAGTAGTGGGTTTAGGCGTATAGTCAAAAAGATATTGAACGAAGTTTTTATGATAAAGATCATCGCTGCCTAGCTCTACTTCATAGTAAAAAAGACTATTGGTAAGATAAGGATTAATAAGTTTATCATAATCTTCTTCACGAATGAACTGTATATGTTTTGGTAGTGATGGATACTGCTTAAGCTCATTTAAGATAAGTGTTTCTGAAGGGGTATAATAGAGAATATAGGCTACAAAAGATTGATTAGTTTGGGCTTTTAAACTGTTTAGAGTATAAGTCATAAAAATATTGATTCGATGTCTAATCCATTCTGTATCCATAATCCATTGGCTAGAACGCGCAATAATTTCTGCTACAATTTTCATTGGCAAGTTAAAAGGAATTTTAAAAGCAATTCGCTTATTAGAGGTAGATGATGCCATAAAAATCACTCCTTTAAATTATGGTGGTTACTTTATATCTTTATTAAGGCCATTTTAAGGTTAGAAATACCACTATAAAAATATATGCTTAAGATAAGATATTCTAATAGATGTAAGTATGACATGCTATTTATGAATAAAAGTAGATAAAATGATGTATTTAGAAATAAAATGATGTATTTAGAAATAAAATGTGTCTTTAGTGTGCTATGAAGAATAGAATATATTAGAAAATCCATAACAGTATAAAATGGGAGGACCTGATGTTTAGGAATAAGCGTATTTTAGTCACAGGGGGTACAGGTTCATGGGGACATGAGTTAGTAAAGCAATTGCTTAGTCAAGATCCTAAAGAAATCCGTATTTATAGTAGAGGAGAATTAGCACAAGTTAAGATGGAAAGAGAATTTAATGACAGCCGTTTATCCTTTGTTATAGGAGATATGCGAGATTTTGAAAGGCTTAAAGAAGCAACTAAAGGAATAGATTATGTTTTTCATTTAGCCGCATTAAAGCATGTACCTATTTGTGAATTACAACCCTATGAAGCAATAAAAACTAATATTACAGGGACAGAAAATCTCATTAGAGCGTGTATCCAAAATAAAGTAATAAAGGTAATCGATGTATCGACAGATAAAGCAGTGGATGCACTTAATTTATATGGTATGACCAAGGCCGTAGGAGAAAGATTGATTATACAAGCAAATTTATTATCTAAGGACACCAAATTTGTTTGTATACGGGCAGGTAATGTACTAGGCTCTAATGGAAGTGTGGTCCCTTTTTTCATTGATCAAATTGAGTCGCAGCGAGAAATTACTATTACACATAAAGATATGACAAGATATTTTATTACATTACCAGAGGCTATTGGCTTATTGTTTAAAGCAAGTGAAGTGAGTTTTGGTGGAGAAATCTTTGTTATGCGTATGCCTGCTTACCGAATTATAGATGTGGCAGAGGTATTAATTGAAGATCGCAAAGTACTAGATGTAACTATTAGGGAAATAGGTATGAGACCTGGAGAAAAGCTTGATGAAGTATTAGTTTCTGAATATGAGGCTAAAACTACATTTAAATATGATGATACCTATTATGTGATTATGCCGACTATAGAAATTCCTGGCCTTAAAACATTTTATGATACAAAGAACTTGGCACATGTTACTTTTAACCGATATACATCAGGAGATGTTATTTTACCTAAAGAAGAAGTAAAAACACTCTTAAGGAAAGGGAATTACTTAAAACAATAAAATATGAAAAAGCAAGTATTTGATTAAGGTACATATGCTCTAATAAAGAGTAATAGGTACCTTTTTTATGGAATATATTGTAGATTTAAGAAAGAGGAAAGAAGTTATAGTGTTCAAGAAATGGATGGATAGATAGGGCAAGTAGGATATAATAGAAAAAAGAACAAAACATAGGGGAGATAAAATGAATACAAGAAAGATACTTGTCACATCTATTATTTTAAACATTGCACAGATTCTATTAATCATAGTGACTATTGGGTTAGCAAGATATGATGTAGATTATGGGAGAGGTATAATATTTGGATTAGTCTGCTTAAGTATAGCGAATATGATTATAACGGCAGTAAGTTATATCCGTCTTCAGAAAACACAGTATCAAAACTTAGTATCTAGTATGAAAGATTTGGAACAACTGAATCTAACTTTGAGAGCACAAAGACACGATTACTTAAATCAAATGCAAGTGGTCTATGGATTGCTAGACATGGAGGAATTTGAAGAAGCAAAAGATTATATGGACTCTGTTTTTAAGGAAATTACAAAGGTGAGTAGAGCACTTAAGACGGCTGAACCAGCTATTAATGCTTTATTGCAAGCAAAGCTTCAAATGGCAGAAAAAGAAAATATTGATTTATATCTAGATATTAGAACAGATTTAAAAAATCTAATGATAGAACCTTGGGAACTTTGCAAGGTGCTTGCAAATATTATTGATAATGCTATAACTGCACTAAAGAAACAAGATGGAGAGAAGAAGATATACATTACAATCAAACAAAATCAATCAAGCTATTCTTTTGAAATTACTAATAATGGTCCTAAAATTGAGGAAGCAGAGCTTAGATTGATTTTTAATCAAGGTTACACCACTAAAAAAGAAACTGGACACGGTATGGGACTTTACATCGTACAGAACATTATTAAAGAGGCAAATGGAATACTAGAATTAGTCTCAGATGAGAAACAAACTTCTTTTACAGTAAACTTACCTAAAAAAGAATAAACAGGTTCAAGTAAAAGATGGGAGTATGCCTATATTAGGCACATAACAATTGAAAACTGCATACATTTCTATTAGAGAGAAGTAGTGATGAACTAAAAGGGGCCAATATAATGGAAGTTAGCTATAAATATCATGACGGTTTTTTAGAAATGCACTTTGGATTAGCAGAAGGTGAAGGTGTTTCTAAGAAAATGGCTAAGG
Source organism: Cellulosilyticum sp. (assembly GCA_015058045.1). Classification (GTDB taxonomy): domain Bacteria; phylum Bacillota; class Clostridia; order Lachnospirales; family Cellulosilyticaceae; genus Cellulosilyticum. The sequence continues at coordinate 67,424 of SVDC01000010.1, read as the reverse complement.
GTAATTATGTAAGAATGAATGATCCACACTGCAGATTTAGAATGCCAGATGGATGGAATTTGGAAAGCATTCATCCCGATTTATTAGCGCTAGCTGTTATTTATTTAATTTATCCCTATACAAACAAAGAAATTAAGTTATCTCTAGGGATAAGCCAAGATTTTGCCGATTTATGTAAGCAGATAATACACAAAACGGTTGGACCAGTAGATCCAAAGATTAGTGCAAGAAAAGCAGGTAAAGATGCAAAGGTGGCATTAGCCTATAGTGGTGGGATGGATTCTACGGCTGCTTTAGCAATTCTACCTAAAGATACGTACTTGTTTTTGGTAGATAGAGAAAAGACTGAAAGAATATCACGCATGTATAATAAGACCTCTATGTATTATGCATATGATGCCTTACAAAAAGCAGGAAGAGTAACCTATAAAATGCTTACTGATTTCGAAAGTAGATTACGAAACCCTATAGGTTTTCCAACGGATATGGTATGTATGGTACCGTGTATTTTACTTGCTGATTTCTATCCTACTAATACTATTGCGGCAGGGATGATTCTAGAATCGTCATATAAAATAGGGCATGAGCAATATGTAGATTATCCTAACAGTTGGCATTATAGAACTTGGGGAAAGTTGGCTGAAGGTGTAGATTTACCTTTTAGTTTAGTAACAGCGGGGCTAAGTGAAGTAGCAACATCTTTAGTTGTAAAACGTGCAGGTTATGAAGATATTGCACAATCTTGTGGGGAGGCTGAACTACATAAGCCTTGCATGAGATGTGCTAAGTGTGTGAGAAAAGTTATGCTAGATGATGCACTAACATATGGTGAGGTGAGAGAAGAGACAGTATCTCACTTTATGAAGACACCAACTGGAAGAAAAATCATAACAGGTGATCATATACATCACCAGGATGTAATGATGTATACCACTTCTCATTATCATGGACAAAATAAGGGGATGCAACTTTTTAAGAAGCGTATAGGAGCAGATAAGATTAATGTAGACTGGTTAGAAAAATGGTATGCTCCATCTATTGAGGTGGTGGCAGAGCCTTATAGACAATATGTAAAGGAGCAAATCCAAAAGTATGTAGGAACAATGAATGAAAAGGAACAAGCACTTGTTGAAAGTTGGAATATTGAAAGCTTTATGAGTAGAGAAGAATACCAGCAAATAACAGAGGAGCTTATAGGATACTTAGAGATAGATAGAAAATTATTATTAGGTAATTAGAAAAAATGAGGGGATAAAAGCACCTATTATCGATATTAGATGATAGGTGCTTTTGTATGGAATTTTATGAAATGAAGTGTACTAATTATATACAGCTAGTACGTACCAAATACGTAGAAAAAGCATATCTTTTAGTAGAGAGGCTTATAGCATAACTAATAAGTATTAGGGGGCAATATAGAATGGAAGTCAGTTATAAATATCAAAATCATCTATCTAATCTGGGCTCAGTTAGCTAAAGGGGTCGATTTACCATTTAGTATAGCTACAGCAGGTCTAAGTGAAGTGGCAACAACTTTAATTGTACAGCTTACAGGATATGATGATATTGCACAGGCTTGTATACGAGGGGAAGCAATACACAAACCATGCATGCGATGTGCAAAATGTATGAGGAAAGAGATGTTAAGAGATACGATTGTATATGGTAGTGTACGAGAAGAAATACTTAACCATTTTATGAACCAAGCTATTGGTAAAACAGTAATGACAAATGATACAGTATATCTTCAGAATGTTATGATGTATATAGCATCACACTATAAGGGTAATAATCCGTATATGCAGTTATTTAAGAAGAGAATGGGTGTAGACCGGATTAATGTAGATTGGTTTGAAAAATGGTATCCACCTTCTATAGAGATAGTTGCAAGCCCATATAGAGAATATGTAAAGCAGCAGATTGAAAAATATGTAGGTGTAATGACTAAACAAGAACAAATACTTCTTGAAAATTGGAATGTAGAGAGCTTTATAAGTAGAGAAGAATACGATCGAATCACTAAGGAACTAATGGCCTTATTTAATAAGTGATAGGAAAATCATAATAAGAAAATCATAATAAAAAAATAAGATAATAAGATAAGTATATAGCATCCATTCAACTTAAGTGATGATGGGTGCTTATTAATTTGGTGAAACTGTAATTTAAAGAGTAGAAAGTGACGTTTCAGAAGCTAAAGTGTATAACTTAGAACATATCTCTAGCTTAAAGCAGTTAGAAGGAATAAAGTATAACTAGAGAAGAATTTAAAAGAACTTTTTAGAGAGGAAGGGGGATGATGATGAGTGTTATAGATGGAATGAGTGTACTGGGTGTCATTCTTATGGTAGCAGGCTTTGTGTTAGTAGGCGTTGAGATGGTATTACCTGGATTTTCCTTTCCAGGAATAAGCGGCATTATCTGTTTAGTTACGAGTATCTTTTTAAATGCCAATACCATTCAAGAAGGTGTTATACTAACGGTTATTATTATTGCACTTCTGGGTATAATGCTAGGTATAATTCTCTGGTTGCTATCCAAGGGAAAGCTAGCAAAACCTATTATATTAACAGAAGAGCAAAATAAGGAGAAAGGCTATATTAGTTCTAATGATTTAAAGTATCTACTAAATAAGAAAGGTGTAGCTTATACAGACTTAAGACCAACAGGTGTAGGAAGTTTTGATGGCGTAAACTTTGATGTCATATCTAATGGAAGTTATATTTCTAAAGGTACACCAATCATTATTAATGAGGTATCTGGTTCAAAACTCATTGTAAAAGAAATAATATAGATGGATAATTAAGAAATAACAATCTAGAGAAAGTAGGGAAAAAGAATGAGTGGAAATATAGGAATGATTGTATTAATAGGCGTAATTGCATTATTGGTTGTAGGATTCTTTATACTTGTTCCAGTAGGACTTTGGATTTCAGCATTAGCTGCTAATGTTAAGGTGGGCATTTTTGATTTGATTGGTATGAAATTAAGAAGAGTAAGACCAAGCCATATTGTTATGCCACATATTAAATCAACAAAAGCGGGTATTTTATTACAGGTTAATCAATTAGAGGCACATTATCTTGCTGGAGGAAATGTAGATAGAGTAGTAGATGCGTTAATTGCAGCAGAAAGAGCTGGTATTGAGCTTACTTTTGAAAAGGCGGCAGCTATCGATCTTGCAGGACGTGATGTATTAGAAGCAGTAAAAATGAGTGTTAATCCTAAAGTTATTGAAACACCTAATGTATCAGCAGTAGCTAAAGATGGTATTGAACTTTTAGTTAAAGCAAGGATTACTGTTAGAACTAATCTTGAAAGACTTGTAGGTGGTGCAGGTGAAGCAACCATTTTGGCTAGAGTTGGAGAAGGGATTGTTACAACAGTTGGTTCATCTCGTAGCCATAAAGAAGTATTAGAAAATCCAGATGGAATTTCTAAAGTAGTTTTAGGAAAAGGCCTAGATTCAGGTACAGCTTATGAGATTCTTTCTATTGATATTGCTGATGTTGATGTTGGTAGAAATATTGGTGCAGAACTTCAAACTGTTCAAGCAGAAGCTGATAAAAATATTGCGCAAGCTAAAGCAGAGGAAAGAAGAGCAATGGCTGTAGCCAAAGAACAAGAAATGAAAGCTTATGTAGTAGAGGCAGAGGCTGAGGTACCAAAAGCATTGGCAACAGCACTGAGAGAAGGACGTCTTGGTGTTATGGATTATTATGATATGCAAAATCTAAAGGCAGATACTGAAATGAGGGCATCAATTTCAGATAAAGGTCAGCTTCCTAGTTTAAATGAAGGTAAAAAAAGTTATTAATAAAATGAACATATAAAGTACAATAAGATGTAGAAGTAAGGAGCTATCAAATAGATATAGGAAGGAGTTTATCAAAGTCTGATTATTAAGAGAGGTCCGATATTAAAGTTTGGACTAAGATTCTGTAAAGAATAAGATAGCATTCAAAGGACTTTGATAGGAAATTCCGGTATGAAATATAATGGGCAGTTAGGTGATCATACAAGTAATCTACTCGTCACAAACCTCATGGCTGAGCCTTATAGTCAAGTAAAAAAAACTAAGTCGGAATCTGCAAAGAAAATAATAGTCAAAAAAGTAAAACATAATAAACAGAACGAACAAAGACTTGAAACAGATCCAGATAAACAAGATGAACATAAGAGAATTAATCAGGGAGCAGAAGATATAAAAGGTCTAACAGCTAATAGAGAAAGAAAACGACAGTTTGAACAAGTGGAATCCAGGAATAAGCAGGAAATAAAGGAAAGGGGGCAGGAGGTAAGTAGACTAAAAGAAGCTATGATGTTAGCTGAAATTTTAAGTGAACCTAAATGCAAAATAAGGCGAAATAGGAGAATAAGGAGAGAGTAATGGGAGTCAAGGTATTATTAGTAGATGATGAACCAGGAATTAGATTACTACTTAGTAAAATTATTGGTAAGACAGAGGGGTTTGAAGTAGTAGGAGAATGCGATACAATGACCGATGCCATTAAGCTTTTTACAATCTATAAACCTGAAGTTGTTTTCTTAGATATAGAAATAAAAGGAACAAGTGGGTTAGAATGTGCCAAAATTATTTCAGACTTAAATCCTAAAACAAAGATTATTTTTGCAACGGCTCATGCTCAGTATATGTCAGAAGCCTTTGAAGTATATGCTTATGACTACCTTGTGAAGCCTTTTAATGTAGAGCGTGTCACTAGAACATTAGAACGTGTGAAAATGCTAGATTTAAAAGATAAGATGCAAGAAGAAAGTGATAAAATCATTAAATATGAAAAAGGTCTTGCAAAGCTTTTAGTTAAGGGAAAAGAAAGCATGAGCTTTATTGATATTAAAGATATTATTTTGGTACAAAGAGAAAATGGTAATACAATCATTTATACTAAGAAAAATGCCTTTTCAACTTCTGCTAGTCTAAGTGATATAGAAGCAAAACTAGACCCAGATCAATTTATTAGAAGTCATAAATCTTATCTCATCAATCTTTCTGAGATTACAAAGATAGAACCATATGGCAGATGGAGCTATGTTGTGAAGTTTAAAGATATTGATAAGGATGCACTCATTACAGGAGAAAAATACGAGGAAATTAAAAATAGATTTCTATGATCATTAAATAATTGAAGTAAAGAATACCAAGGTATCATTATATAATAGTACCTTGGTATTTTTTTACCTAAAATGTAGAAGTATAAGCAATCTAGAAGCATTAATTTGATGTAATGACTATTTCTTTGCGAAATTGTTTAGGAGACATATTTTTATATTCTTTAAATAGTTTAATAAAATAGCTGGTAGTGTTAAATCCTATGGCATTAGCAATCTCGGTAATGTTCATTGAGGTAGAAATGAGTAATTTTTCTGCTTCAGTAATACGGATATAGTTAATATACTGATTAAGGTTCATTCCCATCTGAGCATTAAAGATTCTAGAAAAATAACTGGGGCTCATATTACATAATGTTGCAAGTACTGGAACGGAAAGTGCTTCATCATAATGTAGTTGGATGTAGTCGAAAGCGGGTTGTAGGCGTTCGAGCAAATCAAGATTTGAATCAGGAAGAATAGAAAAATCAGAGCCATTATGATGAAAATAGCGTAATAACCACAAGAAGATTCGACCAATATGATTTTTAATAGCAAGTTCATACCCATAATGCTGAGTTTCAAATTCATCTAACATATCATAAAGTAATTCAGGGATAAATGTATCATTTATCTCTTCTTTTTTTATTATTTTTTGATGATTAGATGTTTCTAAGATAAAAGGAAATACATACTTGAGCTGTGAATAATTAGCAAACATACTATTGTAAATAATTTCAGGTTCAAATCTAAGTACGATATATCGTCCACCATTACAAGAGAGTGAATTGATTTGATGAACTTCTTTAGAGTTAATGATGACTAAATCTCCAGAAGAAAAATAATGACATTTACCATTTAAGAGAACCTCATAATTTCCAGAGATACCATATAATATTTCTATGTAACTATGATAATGTGCAGGATATACATTACCAGCGCCTACTACATCTTGATAGTGGCATAAGTAATTATAAGAAATGCCATTAATAACTTCTTTTTTTTGTTCAGGATAATTCATAACAACCTCCTTAATGAAGACAGAATATTTATATTTTTGCACATAAGAATTATATCATAGAATAGTTCAATTCACTATAATGATTATATTATTAGGTGTTGGAGGAGAAGACCGTGAAAACAAATAAAATAGGCATACCATTAGAAGGATTTGCAGAATTTTCAAGGAAGGTAGCAGCAGATGGAGCTGTTTTAATAAGAAACGAATCGCATATTCTACCTATCACTTTGGAAGATAAAATTTCTATTTTTGGAAGAGCACAAATTAATTATTATAGAAGTGGAACAGGTTCTGGTGGCAGCGTTAATGTGGAGTATACAACTAATCTTTTAGAAGGATTTCGTAAGGTGTCGGCTGTTCAAATTAACGAAGAGTTAGCCAGCATCTACGAGGGATGGATTGAAGAAAATCCATTTGATAATGGAGGAGGCGGTTGGGCAGCAGAGCCATGGTATCAAAAGGAGATGCCATTAACTGATGAGATAGTAGAACAGGCTAGGATGCAATCTAATAAGGCTGTCGTTGTAATTGGACGAACAGCTGGGGAAGATAAAGATAATATGGTTACAGAAGGAAGCTATCTGCTTACAGAAACAGAGAAAGATATGCTTCAAAAGGTAACGAAGTATTTTGAGCAAGTAGTAGTTGTTCTTAATGTATCTAATATTATGGATATGAAATGGGTAGATAGTGAAAGTTATTTACATCCTATTCAAGGAATTATTTATGTATGGCATGGAGGCATAGAGGGCGGATTTGCCGCAGTAGATGTATTAACAGGTAAGGTAACACCAAGTGGTAAATTAACAGATACAGTTGCTTATGATATTCAGGATTATCCATCTACTGTAAACTATGGTGGTCTGGTAAAGAATTATTATGAAGAGGATATCTATGTAGGATATCGCTATTTTGAAACATTTTGCCCAGAGAAAGTTCAGTATGAATTTGGATATGGATTATCTTACACAAACTTTGATATTTCTAATAAAGAAGCCAATACCATTGAAAAAGATGGAGACGTATATGTTGAAATAAAGGTAGATGTAAGAAATATTGGAAGCTTATACTCAGGAAAAGAAGTAGTACAGGTTTATTATGAAGCACCACAAGGCAAATTAGGGAAACCAGCAAAAGTATTGGTAGGCTTTGTAAAGACAAAATTACTTCAGCCAGGTGAAACACAAGAAATAGTAATAGAATTTCCAATTAAGAAAATGGCTTCCTATGATGATTTAGGCATAACTGGGTATAAGTCTAGTTATGTGTTAGAAGCAGGAGATTACTATTTTTATGTAGGTAATAGTATTAGAAATGCAGAATTAGTCAGCATTAATGGTAAAGAAGCATATCATCTAAAGAGCCTTCAACTTATTGAGCAGCTAGAACAAGCTTTGGCGCCTATTGAAGGGTTTAAGCGATTAAAGCCTGGTGAGAAAAAAGCGGATGGTACATATAGTATAGGTTATGAAGAAGTCCCTACTAGAGAGATTTCATTAGAGACACGAATTTATGATAATATCCCTAAGTCATTAGATATTACGGGAGATAAAGGCTATAAGTTAAGAGATGTTTATGAGAAAAAAATTAGTATGGAAGCCTTTATTGGGCAGCTTAATCAAGAGGAACTTGCAACTTTAGTACGAGGAGAAGGAATGAGCAGTCCTTTAGTAACTAGTGGAACAGCTTCTGCATTTGGGGGAGTAAGTGATAGGTTGTTTAGTTATGGCATACCTATTGCAGCTACTGCAGATGGTCCTTCAGGGATACGTATGGAAGGCGGTCTAAAGGCTACCCAGATTGCTATAGGAACATTACTTGCAGCGACTTGGGATACCGAGTTAGTTGAAGCACTTTATGAGAAAGAAGGTCAGGAACTTAGAAGGAACCAAATTGATCTTTTACTAGGACCTGGAATGAATATAAGACGTAGTCCACTAAATGGACGTAACTTTGAGTATTTCTCTGAAGACCCACTAATAACTGGAGCTTTTGCTGTAGCAATTACTAAAGGGATTTATAAGGGTGGTGCACATGCAACGCTTAAGCATTTTGCATGTAATAATCAAGAAAAAGAACGTTCTGTAGTCGAAGCTGTTGTTTCTGAAAGAGCAGTAAGAGAAATTTACCTAAAGGCTTTTGAAATGGCAGTAAAAGAAGCAGATGCAAAGGCGATTATGACTTCTTATAATCCAGTAAATGGATATTGGACAGCTTCGAATTATGATTTAAATACAACGATTTTGCGTAAGGAATGGGGATTTAAAGGTATTGTTATGACTGACTGGTGGGCTAAAATGAATGATGTCATAAGTGGTGGAGAAGCAGACATGAAGTATACAAGCTTTATGTTACGTGCACAAAATGACCTTTATATGGTAGTTAACAATTATGGTGCAGAGATTAATTCAAATAATGATGATACGATTGAAGCACTAGAAGCAGGGAAATTACAATTAGGCGAGCTTCAAAGAAGTGCAATCAATATTTGTAAGTTTTTAATGGAAGCACCTGCATTCTTTAGAAAACAAGAGATTATGAGTGAAATAAAAGATTTTAAGGCGGTAGAAGCAGTATCAGGAAGTAAGGTGTATGATATAAGTACTAATCCTCAAATTACATTGATAAACTTAGAGGAGAAGATAGCTATAAAGGTAACTAAGGCAGGTATTTATAATATAGTTGTTCACATTATGTCTCCAGATACAAACTTATCACAGACAGCTTGTAATATGAGTTTAAATAAGGAACTAGTAACAACCATTCAAACAAGTGGGACGGATGGCAGATGGATTAGACAAAAGCTTAATAAGGTTAGCTTAGAAGAAGGATTCTATGAAATAAAATTTGAAGTTATAAAGCCTAATATAGAAATAGGTTGGGTTGAACTGAAGGAGGTATAAATCATTTTTCTAAAATGAGGTTAAAGAGAAACTAGGAATTTAATAAAATCAATTAGATAGTCAGGGGGGAATCTACAATAAATAGATTGCTCCCTGATTATCTTTTAATAAGTTAAATATTCAGCATTTGATATAGTGTAAAATGTCGAAAAATAATGAAAAAAATACATGGTGATGATATTATTAATAGTAGATATTATAAATATTTTACTTAATTTAAAAATAGGTGTAGGACAATATAAATAAATTGAAATATAAATTAATTAAGCTATAAAGAAGAGTGTAGAGTATGATGGGTGGTGGCGTATGCAGAGTGATAGAAGGCATATAAAGATAGTTAGACTCAGTCAAAGAATGAATCTTTTTGTAATAGGTATCTTGATGGTGCCTATTATTATCTTTTCGATAGTTATCTTTAAGTATATTGCTCAGGTAAGAGTAAGTGATAAGATAAAGGATGTTAAATTGAATATGGCTCAAAGCCAAAGTACTATTCAAAAGACTGTAGAAATGTGTAATATAGCTACTCAAGTATTTTTAAATTCAAAAAACCTTATTGACTGGGCCTGTTCGGAAAAAGCGGGAGAAGTAGTATCGATTCAAGAAAAAATGGAATTTTCTAAAGAGGAGATTGTGAATCTGGAGAAAATTGTGAATAGCAACCCCTATCTTTATCAGATTCGTGTGTATATTGATGCGCCTAATGTGACGGAAATAATGCCTATTTTTTATAGTTATGATCGTTTAAAACGACTTGAATGGGGAAATAAAGAAGGCTTTGGAAATGGAAGCTGGCAGTTTGATTATGATGATAATTTATTTCCTTACTACGTCTATACACCTACTAAGGGGCTTGTATCCTTAGTAACAGATATCAAGGACAATGAATATGGACATTTAGGGGTAATAGAAGTAGCTACAAAAATGGAAATATTGTTTCCACAAATTTATCAGTCTACTAATGAGCAGTGGAGTTGTTTTATTGATAGTAATGGGCGAGTACATGCTGATACTGACAAGGGCTTAAAGTGGTCAAAGTATATACATAATATATTTAGAGAAATAAAGGAACAAACTCATGAAGAATGCTATAAGCAAATGCAAGTTGGAGGTGAAAAGGTTATTGTTGCTTGCCAATATGTTAAAGAATTAGATGGATACATACTGAGCATCGAGTCTTTAAAAAAAGAAACAGATAAGCTGAATCAGATTAGAAACTATTACTTAATTGTTTTAGGAGGCTGCTTAATCTTAATCTTCATATTTATTAGTTATGCTATAAAGCTTCTGTTAAAACGTTTGTATGAAGTTATATACACTGTGAAAAAAGTTAGAAATGGTAATTTAGAAGTGCGTGTATCAGAAGGAGAAGATGACGAGATAGGTGAATTGGGTTATCACATTAACAGAATGCTTGACCAGATTTCGAAACTAATGGAAGAAGGAATTAAAAAAGAACGACTGATGAAAGATTCCGAAATAAGAGCATTGCAAAATCAGATCAACGCACACTTTATTTACAATGTTTTAGAATCTATAAAGATGATGGCAGAGATTGAGGAAAAGTATGATATTTCAGATGCGCTTACCTCACTAGGAAGATTACTACGCTATAGTATGAAGTGGATTAAGCATAATGTAACTGTGGAGCAAGAAGTAGAGTATATAAAAGACTACTTGGCCTTAATTAATCTACGTTTTGATTATAGGATTATATTAAGTATTAGTATACCGGAAAACATTCTTGAACAAGCGATTCCTAAAATGTCGTTACAGCCCATTATAGAAAATGCAATTTATCATGGAATAGAAGAACTTGCAGAAGATACAACCATTTATATTAAGGGAGCTATTAAAGATAAATATTGTGTAATTGAGATTACAGACTCAGGTATGGGAATGTCAGAAGAGCAAGTTATTAATTTACAAAAGAAGATAACAGGAGAAATAGAGACAATAGGCAGTTCGGGAAATGGATTAGGACTAAAGAATGTACAAGACCGAATTAAGATAAGCTTTGGAAAAGAATATGGCATTAGCATTGTATCAAAAGAAAAGTGCTATACAAAAGTCATTGTAAAAATTCCTTATAAGGTGAGCGGAGGGGAATTATGAAAAAGCTCGTAATTGTAGAAGATGAAAAAATGATAAGACAAGGGATAAAAATAATAGCATTAAGATCACAGGTACCAATTGAGGAAATCATTGAATGTAAAAATGGGGTAGAAGCATTAGAGATTATGAAATCACAGTTGATAGACGTGATGATAACAGATATAAGAATGCCTAAAATGGATGGGATTCAATTGATAAAAGAAGTAAATACATTACCTTGTGTACCAAAGGTATTTGTGATTAGTGGCTATGATGATTTTTCTTATGTAGTTGAATTTCTAAGAAATGGTGTAAAAGAGTATTTATTAAAACCTGTAGATAGGACTAAGCTTATTACAGCATTAGAGAATGTTAATTTCTAATAGGATATGAGTAGTAAAAATGCCGCAAAAGTATATAGCTTTGCGGCATTTTATTTAGTAAAAGATAGAATGTAAAAATATTGAACTTAATAGAAAAAATATTAAATTGAGAGGGAAAGCCGGATTTTATATACTAATACTAACAAAAGAGAAGTACTTAACGATTATATTTTTGTTATATTTGATTAATAAAAATGGGGGGATAATAATGAAAAATTTATTTCAAAAATTAGTGACATGTATGGTTGCATCAACATTAGTAATGGGAATGAGTGGATGTGGTTCTACAAGCCAAACAAGTAGTGTAGATAAGGCAGAAAGTAGTACAGCACAGGTAGAAGATAGTAAAGAACAAAAAGAGGAGAGTACAGCAGTTGAAGAATACATGAATGAAAATCCTAATGTGACAATTAATACACAGACGCTTGATACAGAAGCTTATAAAACTAAGATTTCAGCAGAATTTGCAGGAGATGCTTCAGGAATTGATGTTTTTTACTATTGAGGAGCAGGCACAGCTAGGAAGCTTGTAAATGCAGATAAACTCTTACCATTAGATGATTATATTACAGATGAAGTAAAAGCAAAGGTTTTACCAGGTTCAACTTCAGCTTTTGAATATGATGGCAAAACCTATTCATTACCATCATTCTCTTGGTATATGACGCTCTTTTGTAATAAAGCTCTTTTTGATAAAGTAGGGGCAACCATTCCAAATACATATGATGAATTATTAGATGCTTGTAAAAAATTAGCTCAACTAGATGGGGCAGAAAGTGTAAATGCAATGCTTAATGGAGATCTTCCATTTAGTGAAGATGGCTATAAGGCAGCAGCAGAAAAAGTGGTTGAACTCTATAATGCAGGAGCATTTGGAAAAAATCCATTAGAGGCAGGAAATGATGATGCAAATTCAGCATTTATTACTGAAAAGGCAGCCATGAGACTTATGGGAAGTTGGTTTGCTAATCAAGTTTATACTGATGAATCAGCAACTGTTAATCCAGAAAATGTAGTTGCTTGCAAAATCCCTATGATTACAGGTAAAGGAAATGAGACAGATTATTGTGGTGGATTCGTAGAATCTTTCTGGGTAAATAAGAGTACAGCATATCCAGAAGAAGCTGCCAAATTTGCAATTTATATTAACGAAAAAATGGGAAAAGCAGCTTATGAGACAGGTTCAGGACAGTTTAATTGCTGGAGCAGTTAAGGGCTAATATGGCATTGAAACTATTTCAGAAATAAAGGTCAAAGATTTTACCTCTTTATGAAACGGATATACATCCTATAATGTTTCTAGGTTATTTTGGGATTGATAGAAGAAGATCAATATAAAAAGGATATCGCCTTAAGATTTATAGATAAAGTATAAGATGATATCCTTTTACACTAAAAAATGTAAAAAAACAGTTGACATACAGCAACATATCATGTAAGATTATATTCGTAGTCAAGAGAACTACACAATATTTTTGGTGACGATGCGCTTAGGGGAAACACCCGTTTCCATCCCGAACACGTAGGTTAAGACCTAAGCGGCCGATGGTACTTGTTGGGAGACCGACTGGGAGAGTAGGTGGTTGCCAAATTCATGCGCGAATGGCTCAGTTGGTAGAGCATCTCCTTGCCAAGGAGAGGGTCGCGGGTTCGAGTCCCGTTTCGCGCTCTATAATATGAGAAAAAATGAGCAATGATTTATTTTAATCATTGCTCATTTTTTGCGTTAATTACTATTTTATTCTTTTGATGGCCTATTCATTAAGGCCAAACTGCTCAAATATTTTTTTTACTTCTTCTGGAGGATAAAAGGACTTATATTTTTTAAAACCATCAACTACCATATAAGAATTTTTTCCAGTCAGCTGAATCATAAAATTTTTACCTTCAAGGCACTCATATTTAAGAATATTTACAAGAGAACCATGTCCTTTTAAACGGTATCGCTTCATATTAAAGTAGTCCGTGGCATTATAAATTAGGGTATAAAATGGGGGTGAAACATAATGGAAGTCACCAACTTGCTTTGTTTCAGTAATATGAAAATAACCGTCTTTGCAAATGATTGCCTGTGTATCTGGTTTAATGGGGATATCATGTAGACGTTGTATAAAATGCTTTTCGTACATATCATCTGAATCTAATCTTACTAAAAATAGGCATTCGCTATCTCCTAGCCATTGTTTCATACGTGTTTCATTCATTTGTCTTGTTCCCCAGTAGACATTACTAGGCCAATTAGTTCTTTGTTTTAATTCATTTTGCATTACTTCTTCAGATAAAGGGTCATAGTTAAAACAAGCAATAAAATCTTGATTGGTCTGTGCCTTGAAACATTGAATGGAATATAGTTCACAAATATCTAAACGTTCACGAATCCATTCTTTAGTTAATCGTTTGTCGTTAAGTTTAAAAGAATTAAACTCTATGCTGACTATAATTTTACGATTTTGCTTATCGGTTTCCACAGGGCTTTACCTCCTAGAATAATATGACTCGTAATATTCTATTCACCCACCCCAAATTGCGCCAATATATTTAGCGTTTGTTCTGGTCCATAAGGAGATTTTTTATTCATATATCTATCAAATTCCATAAGTGTATTCTGACCAGTTATCTGGAACATAAAGTTTCTGCCTTCAAGGCATTCGTATTTAAGAACTTTTACAACATCATTATGTCCTTTGAATTGGTAAATCTTATTATCAAGATAGTCTTCTACTTTATAAATTAAGGCATAGAATGGAGGTGAAACATATTGATAGTCACCAACTTTTCTGGTTGGAATAAAGTGATAATATCCATATCGACAGATAAGAGCTTGTGTATCTGGTTTAAGGACTATATCATGTAAGCGTTGTACAAAATGCTTTTCGTACATATCATCTGAATCTAATCTTACTAAAAATAAATATTCACTATCTGTAATCCATTTTTTCATATGTGCTTTATTAGCTTTTCTAGTGCCTATATATATATTAGCTGGCCAATATGTTCTTTGTGCCATTTCGTTTTGCATAATTTCTTCAGATAAAGGGTCGTAGTTTAAATAGACAATAAAATCTTGGTTGGTTTGTGCTTTAAGGCATTGGAGAGGATAGTGCTCAAAAATATCTAAACGTTCTGTGATCCACTCTTTAGTTAATCGCTCATCCTTACGTTTCCATGTATTAAATTCTACATTGAATACAATTTTACGATTTTGCTTTTTAGAATCCATACGGCTATGTTACCTCCAATTTTTTTTAACGATCAACATATTTTAGGCTTTTGTATTTTAAAATAGCATATATTCTCATTATTATTATTCTATTCGAGACTTTAAACTTTACGACTAACTTTATGGTTTTGAGTTGTGTATTGTGTGAAATCTAAAGAGTGCTCTTTAGGTAAATATTGAATGGCAATTCGATTTTCTGGATTGGTATCACAGAAATATAAAATGAATAGAAAGAACCATTCCAAAGGTTTCATCAAGATATAGATTAAATCAGCTATGTAAGGTGAGCGAATGAGTCTTGCAATAGGAAAACCATAAGTATCGTAAAAAGAGCGTATATGATGATGCAAGGTAGGTGTTTTTTCTTCTAATATTTGTTCAAAAGCATTAGCAATGCAAAGTTGTCTATTAACAATAATTTCATGCCCATGTCTTTTGCCTAGTCGTATTGGTTTTACAAGCTGACGATGTCCACCTGCTGCCACTGTACAAAGATAATGTCCGTCTGAATTTAAAGGTTGGAGTGGGGAAGGTGAGGTGCGATTAGATAGATTCCAGTCACTTGTTTCAGTCCAAGCTTTTATAGCGGCATCAGGTTCTTGACCAAAAAGCACAAGAATGCAGATGATGATTCCTGATAGGGGCCACATTAAGAAAAAGGCAGCCACTGGCCAGCGTGATGACTTCATTAAGAAGTGGTTGCATCTATTAAGCAATGGATGGCTATAAGATCTTGATGGAGTAGATATGTGGTTCCACTCTTGGATTTTCTTAATAATAAGTTGTGTGGCAAGTAGAATGCAGTTAAAAGGAAATAGAATAAGGTAAACATCACCCCATGTTTGAATAATCCATAATGTGCACTCAATAATGCCAAGATACAGTGCAGAAATACTGCATACAATCAACAGAGGAGATAATTTTCCTAAAGGTATAAGCGTTAATAGTAAGTAACCTAATAGAGAAATACATAGGATGATTATAAGTGTTGGAATGCTTTCGGTAAATATAGGGGTATGGAGTTCGGTGTCTAAAAGTGCTTGGTTCCAATTACTTGTAAATGAGATGTTAGAAATGCTTAGATACAGAGATGAATAGAGAGAACCTAATACAAGGGTAGCACATTTGAAGAAGATGATATCTTTACTTGTTTTAAAAAGAAATAGCGTATTGAATAGGGTTAATATAAAGGGATATACAATTAAAATAGCACAGAGGATGCCGAGGAATAATAATGTCATGATATCAGAGAATATAAGATGAGCATGGGGGTTGGTTAAATCACGTATTGAACCGCATATTACAAGACCTTCGCCTATGATAACAGAAAGAATGATTGAAAAAAGAAACGGATATTGTTTGATATGTTTCATTTTGTTACCTCCTAGTAAAGTATAAGAATAAGTATAACTGAGAAAAGATGATTATAGAAGAAAGGTGATATATTTTAAATGAAAATTGATTTAATTCAGTAAAATTGCGTTATACTCTATGATAGAATAAATCAATATGAAAAGAAAATATTTGTTAAATATGGCGTAACAGGATAAAGGGAAATATTGAAATGGGGGAGCATAGTGGAAAAAATATTAATCGTTGAAGATGATATAAATATCAGTGATATGGTAAGTGATTACTTAGCTAATGAAGGTTTTGAGGTGAAAAGAGCATTTGATGGGGTTGAAGCATTACAGATTTTTGAAAGAGAAGCCTTTGATTTAGTTCTGCTAGATTTAATGATTCCCCAATTAGATGGAATGCGTGTTATGAAGGGGATTAGAGAGAAGAGTTTAACGCCGATTATCATCGTATCTGCAAAGGATAGTGAGGGAGATAAAGCAATGGGACTAGGATTTGGAGCAGATGATTATTTAACTAAGCCTTTTTCCTTGGTAGAACTATCTGCCAGAATTAAAGCCAATATTAGAAGAGCAACAAGGTATACGCAGTCTCATGAAACTAAACAACCTCAGATTATCAAGATTAGAGAGTTGGAGATAGATCTTGAAAATTATCAGGTGAAAAAGAGAGGAGAGCTCATCAAACTAACCTCAAAGGAGTTTGAAATACTAAAGCTTTTTGTTACCAATAAAAATAAGGTTTATACCAAGGCACAAATTTATCAAGCTGTTTGGGGAGAGGCGTATTATGGAGAGGATAATGTGATTAATGTACATATAAGAAGAGTGAGAGAAAAGATAGAAGATACTGCAGAGCCAGTTTATATAAAAACTCTATGGGGAATTGGATATAAGATGGAGGATGAGTAAATGGAAATCATATTAAGTGGTGGAATTCTCATTCTGGGAATTTGCTTTGTAGTGGAGCGCAGAAGACGTATGGTACTTAAGAAAGAATTATGTTATATAACTTCTAAGTTAGATGAATTAATACAACAAGATACGGTAGAACGAATTAAACAAAGTACCTTAGACAAAGAAATGAGAGCTCATATATGTAGTATCAATGATCTTTTAGATTTTAATCATAAAAATCTAGTGAAATATAATAAGGCAAGAATTTCTATGAAAAAAATGCTTTCTAATATTTCCCATGACTTAAAAACACCATTAACTGTAGTACTGGGTTATTTAGAACTACTAGAAATGAAATATAAAGAAGATGAAATGATACATAAAACTTATCAAAAAGTACAGGAAGTACTGGCATTAATTAATAAATTCTTTGATCTTGCAAAGCTAGAATCAGGAGATAAAGAAATTAAATTGGAAAAGGTAGATTTAAGTGAAATCTGCCGTATGAATATACTAGATTACTATAATACCTTGCAGGCTAATTTTTTCGAGGTGGATATTAGTGTGCCAGAAGAAGCCATATTTATTTTAGGAAATAGAAGTGCACTAAATAGAATTTTAAATAACCTGATATCCAATGCCTTAAAATATGGAGAAGCAGGAAAATACTTAGGGTTGTATTTGAAAGAGGACAAGCACGCTGTAGTGATTGAGGTGATTGATAAGGGAAAAGGAATTTCAGAGCAATATAAAGAAGAAGTTTTTGAAAGAATGTATACCTTGGAGGATTCTAGAAGCAAGACTTATCAAGGGAGTGGACTGGGATTAACCATCACTAAAGAATTGGTAGAGGCATTAGGCGGAGAAATTCATTTAGAGAGTGTGCCTTATAAGAGGACGGTATTTTCTTGTAAGTTTAATAAGTTTTCTTGTTAAATTAAGAAAAAAGTAAGGAATGTGTAAGAGAAATGAGAAGTTCGAGGATTAATATAAGGTCATAGCAAAGAGGAAAGGGGTAAGCCAATGACATATATATTACAGACACATCATTTAGTAAAATGCTTCAAAGATAAAGAGGTAGTTCAGGATGTAAATCTTCATATAAAAAAGGGAGAAGTTTATGGCTTTTTAGGACCTAATGGTGCAGGTAAAAGTACTGTTATGAAATTAATCATGAATTTGCTTCAGCCTACAAGTGGTAGTATCGAGTTATTTGGGGAAGAGGTAAAGATGAATTCAGTAGAGCATCTAAAAAGAGTGGGAGCTATTATCGAAAATCCTATATTTTATGAGAAATTAACAGCTAAGGAAAATCTAGAATTACATTGTGAATATATGGGGTACTACAACTTGAAAGAAATTGATGAGGTGCTTAAATTAGTTAATTTAATAGAGAAGAATAAAGCTGTTGGTCATTTTTCGTTAGGTATGAAACAACGACTTGCATTAGCTAGAGCAATTTTAACAAAGCCTGAGTTATTGATTTTGGATGAGCCTATTAATGGATTAGATCCAGAAGGCATTAGTGAAATCAGAAACTTAATTAAAAAACTAAGTAGAGAATATGGCATTACGGTGATGATTTCCAGTCATATATTAAGTGAGGTTGAACAAATTGCAGATACTATTGGGGTTATTCAGGAAGGAAGACTTATAAAAGAAGTTGCTATGAATGAAATCCATCATTTACAAGAGGAATATATAGAAATAGTAGTAGATGATGTGACAAAAACGGTAGGACTCATTGAAATGCAATTAGGGATTTCGGCATTACGTATAATAGATGAGCATGTTGTACGAATCTATGATGATAGTGTGACAATTAATAAAGTGTCTCAAATACTTATTACGCATGGCATTAATTTGGAAAGTATTAGTCAGAGAAGGGGATCTCTGGAAGATTATTTTTTAAGACTTACAAAGGGGGAAGGACTCTGTGTTTAATCTGATAAGGTTAGAAATGAAGAAATTTAAATTTAGCATGGTGACTAAAGGAGTTATTATAGCAAATCTCATTTTACTAGCAAGTGTTCTATTGATAGGTATTACAGGAAAGGTAGAACTTGAGGAGTCTTTTGCAAGCGATAAGGAGATGGGATTGTTTATTGCATTAATGACTATGGGTACCTTTATTATTTATGGAAGTGTCATCCTAGCAAAGTTTACTGTATCTGAGTATAAAAATAAAACAATGCAGCTCATGTTTATGTATCCTATTAATCGCAAGAAACTATTAATGGCTAAGCTTGTTATTGTTTATGTATTTACAGGATTAAATGTATTGATTAGCAATATATTTGTTATGGCAGGTGCAAGTATAGCAGAACATTTTATTCATTTTGTTCCAGGAGGAGTAGGGATAGAAATGGTTAGATATGTTTTACCAACTGTAGGCTTATGTATTGTTGTAAGTGGATTTTTAGCTATTGTACCGCTGTTCTTTGGTATGAGAAAAAAATCAGTATCCCACACTATAGTGGCTTCTGTTATTGTGACTTCTTTATCCATTTCCAATGTGGGGGAGGGGTTAGATGTGGCGGATTATTTCTATAGAATTTTAATATTAGGTGGTATTGCAGCTTTAAGTATCATTTTAACGCTTATCTATACCTTTAATAATATCGATACTATGGAAATAGACTAGGTGAGTTCCTTTTGTGAAGTAAAATTTTTATCGCAGCATGACATAAAAATAAAAAAATGGTTGACATGTATCAACTTATAGTGTAAGATTATATCTGTAGTCAAGAGAACTACAGAAAACTTTTGGTGACGATGCGCTCAGGGGAAACACCCGTTTCCATCCCGAACACGCAGGTTAAGACCTGAGCGGCCGATGGTACTTGTTGGGAGACCGACTGGGAGAGTAGGTGGTTGCCAAATCCATGCGCGAATGGCTCAGTTGGTAGAGCATCTCCTTGCCAAGGAGAGGGTCGCGGGTTCGAGTCCCGTTTCGCGCTCTAGTAAAAAAAGAGTCCAAGTAACTTTAAGTTACTTGGACTCTTTTTGTTTAAGAATTAAGTTGGTAATAAGATTTTACCATCGAGCCTTATTTCTTCAAAAACCTGTTTTAATCGCTTCTCATAAGTAAATTCATGAGCTCGCTTAGCAGCATTTTTTCTTATAGCCCAATATTCTTCGGGGTGAGTATTATAGTAATCAACAATTTCAAGAGTTTCTTCTGGTGAAGAGCTAATGAGTAATTCCTTACCGCTCTTAAAGTGCTTTCTAAGCTCTAATGAATCGTAAGAAAGAATAAATCCTCCTGCTCCTAGAATTTCATAAGTCCTTCTAGTGATACCTTCTGTAGTATTTTGAATTACCAAATTGATATAGGCACCATTATAGACTTTATTAATTTCTGAGTAATTGCAGAAAGGAAAGACTTGTAAACCCTTAGCAATTCTTTCAGTATCAGCTTTCCAGCCATATCCTCTTACCTGAATGGGTATGTGCTTTTCTAAAAGAGGATCTAATAAAGTTTGATAGGATTTACACCTGTAGTCATCAGGTCGATGTTTATAGTTGCTGGCTATAAGACTATAAATATTATCATATATAGTAGGTTCGTTAAGTGGATAATGTACTTTTGGATTAACCCCATAAGGTAAAATATAGGTCAAATATCCTCTCTGACTCATCATTTCTTTGACTATAGGACAAACTGTAAATAATATATCAGGTCGTGTTTTTTGTATAAATTTATCGGTAAAACCATAATGTCTGACACCTTCCGTATCCCAATGAACATAAGTATAATTTCTGTTTTTTTGTGTTTCACCCAAATACTCAAGAATATATTCATCATATATTGTAGGTCCACCTAATGTCATAATGAGTTGAGGATTGAAGCGCTCTATGATTTCAGTGAAAGCCTGTGTAGTTTCTGGATAGCCTTTTTGTACATCGTGGCCTAATGCTGTAAATCCATCAATAAGCTCATCTTCCCATATCTTCTGCCTATTACAAATAAAAATTCTCAACGTGATTCCTTCCTTCCTGGAGGTTAATCAAAAAATGTCTGAAGTTTTCTAGTACAAGGTATGAAAAGAGAATAGAAAATGTGATTAAATATTGACAAAATCATTTAGAAAAAACTATAAAAAACCGCAAGTATCGAATAGATACTTGCGGTTTTTTCGTTTACTTAAATGAAATTTATAAGAGTTGTCAAGGCAATTAATAAATCAACATAATTAATCATTTTACGAACTTGAACACTAGGTGGAGTATTAGATAAGTCTTTGAGTTTAGCATTGATTTGTTTTTGCTCAGATTCTAAAAAATATTTACTTAAGCTTCTGCTCTTATCTAATAGAATGGCTAGGATTGCCTCTTCTTCTGTAATTTCATCATTTTCGAGCAATATATACCTAATCCCTTGAATAACTTCATTCACACACTTCTCTTTAGGAATATATCCATTATTACTATTCGAGAATCCTAATTTAGTTGGAGTTACCATTTCCAATTTGGCTAGAGAGTCAGCAACCGTAGCAATTAATTTAGTCATTTTAGTATCCGTAAATGTTAGGTTATAAGTATTGATAATCTTTTTGAGTTTAATGGGGGATTCTTTTTGGATATAGGTATATAGTGGTTCCAGATAGTTTAATGAAGGCGGAAGTTCATCAGTTATTTTTACGATTTTTTCATCTAGCTCAAGACAATGATTCAATTGTAGCTCAAATAGGCAACTTGCTATAAAACAGATTTGTTTTTTGGTATTGATTGTAGAAATACTACCGTTTTGGTTTAAAGTACAAATGAGATACTGTTGTGTAAGAGATAAATCAGCCAATTTTATGCCCCCTAAATAATCTTTTAGTATGAGTATACAACTAGTGTTTGGGTTGCGATTAAATTTAATGAAAGTTTAATAGTGAAGTCTATATATTTGCCATGGGCCAGCTACTGAAGGTTTTTATGAGAAAAATGGTTTTAAAACGAGTGAAACAATGATTATGATGCATACTGAATTATAGAGAAACCTTATATTTTCAAGAAAAATAAGAGGGTATAGCTTGCTTAATCAATTAGTTATTGAGAAAAAATATAACTGGTGCATTTGATATATAATGCTATAATAAGTCATACAAGTCAGAAAAATATGTGCATTAGCTGCATAAACATGGAGTGCGGATGAGTATGATTAGGATTGGAACAAGAAAAAGTAAGTTAGCTTTGATTCAGACAGATATTGTGAAAGAGAGAATTCTTGAGAGGTTTCCGGAAGAAGAAGTTGAAATTGTTCCGGTTATTACAAGAGGAGATATAGAGCTTGATAAATCTTTGACATCATTTGGAGGTAAAGGTGTATTTACTCAAGAAATTGAGGAGAAATTGCGAGCAGGAACAATAGATATTGCAGTTCATAGTGCAAAAGATATTCCTATGGAACTTGCAGAGGGACTATCTTTAGGAGCAATTATAGAACGTGAAGATTGCAGAGATGTTTTAGTAACTATGACAGGTATTTGTGCAAAAGATTTGCCCGTAGGAAGTATAGTTGGTACAAGTAGCTTGAGACGAGAATTGCAGATAAAAGCAATTAATCCTGGGATTACAACAAAATCCATACGTGGAAATGTACCGACTAGACTTGATAAATTACGTGATGGGCAATATGATGCCATTATATTAGCAGCAGCGGGACTTAAAAGATTAAATCTTTTAAATGAGCCTGATTTAAGTTATGAATATTTTGATATAAATGAGTTTCTGCCAGCTGCAGGACAGGGAATTCTTGCATTAGAGGTACGTAATGACTCACTAAAAGAAATTATGGATGAATTAAATGATTCAAATATACATAAAGTACTGATGGCAGAAAGAAGATTTCTAGAAGATTTAGGGGGGAGTTGTAATGCGCCATGTGGTGTCTACTGTTACCCAACAGCAGAAGGTTATGCTATTAAGGGAATGTATGCTAAGGATGGAGCAAACCTTGAATATATTGAAGGAGAAACTAAGGACATAGCAGAAGAATCTGTAACAGAACTTGCCCACAAGCTTGCCATTGAAATCCTTAATAGAGCAAATTCTTTTGTTTCATTAGTAGGTGCAGGACCAGGAAATAAAGATATGATTAGTAAAAAAGCATTAGAATGTATTAAAAAAGCAGATGTGATTATCTATGACAATTTGATTTCACCATCAATTCTTAATGAAGCTAGAATAGATGCAGAATTATTATATGTTGGAAAAAGGGCAAATTTACATACATTAAAGCAAGAAGAGATTAACAAACTGATCGTAAAAAAGACATTGCAAGGTAAATATGTAGTAAGACTTAAAGGTGGAGATCCATTTATATTTGGTAGGGGTGGTGAAGAAGCATTATATCTTAGAGATGCTGGTATTTCATTTGAAATCGTATCAGGTATTTCTGCGTCTTATAGTGTACCAGCGGGTGCTGGTATTCCTGTTACGCATAGAGGGATTGCGACATCATTCCATGTTATTACAGGACATGAGAAAAATGCTAAGGATAAAACGGTTGTTGACTATAATTTGCTTGCGAAACAAAATGGAACATTAATTTTTTTAATGGGACTTCAAAATCTTAGGGATATTGCTAATAAGCTTATTATCGGGGGAAAAGATGTAAATACCCCAGCTGCAGTGATTCAAAGTGGAGGAACTGCAAGACAACGTACAGTTGTAGGAAAGCTATCAGAGATTGCTGATATTGTAGAAAGAGAAAGAGTCAAAACACCAGCAATTATTGTAGTAGGAGATGTGGTTGACTTAAAAGAAAAGATACAGTGGAATTTAGATAAACCATTAAGTGGGAAAAAGGTTCTGCTCACAGGGACAAGGCATAATGTAAAGGAAATGGAAGAAAAGCTTGAAAAACTTGGGGCAGAAACAGTAGCTATAAGTCTTATAGAAACTAGTCATATTCAAAATGACAAATCAGAAGTGTTATTAAGCAATATACAAAGGTATAACTGGATTACATTTGTGAGTGCAACAGGGGTAAGCGCCTTTTTTGAGAGTCTTGAGCGATTAAAAATTGATAGAAGAAAACTGGGACATATTAAATTTGCAGTAGTGGGGAAATCAACGACTGAGCAGCTATGGGCGTATGGTTATGAATATGATTTTCTACCTACCCAGTATTCTTCAGAAGTGATGGCAAAAGAATGGATACCATTATTAAAAGCTGATGAAATGTCAATAGAAAATAGAGTACTCGTTGTGCGGGGAGTATCTGGCATGTCAACATTAGAAAATGAACTGAAAAATGCTGGAGTTTATTATGATACTGCATACTTATATGAAACGATATACGATAAAAGAAGAAAAGATGATCTCAATCGAATCTTTAATGATATTGATTATACAATTATTGCAAGTGGGTTAGCGGGAAGAGCATTAAGTGATCTATTGGAAGTAGAGCCTAGTGCCTATACGGGCAATAAGATAGTTGCTATTGGAGAAGAGACTGAAAAAGTCTGCAAAGATGTAGGCATTGCAGTTAATTTAATTGCAAAAGAGCATACAGCAGATGGTATAGTAGATATCATTTGTCAAGATGTAACAGTGTAATACTCATTATATTAAAAAAGAGGTAGGCTTATGTTTACAGGAAAATCAGATCAATTGTTTGTAGAAGCAAAAAAGCTTATACCAGGTGGCGTTAATAGCCCGGTTAGAGCCTTTAAATCAGTGGGAAGAAATCCTTTGTTTATCAAAAGTGCTAACGGAAGTCATATTATGGATGTAGATGGGAATACATTTATTGATTATGTGTGTTCATGGGGACCTGGAATTCTAGGACATGCCCATCCACAGGTGATTGAAGCAGTAAAAGAAGCATGTAATAATGGCCTTACATTTGGGGCACCTACAGAAAATGAATATATTATTGCAGATATGATTCATGAGGCAATGCCCTCTATGGAAAAAATACGTCTAGTAAGTTCAGGAACAGAAGCAACCATGAGTGCCATACGAACAGCAAGAGGCTATACAGGAAGAGATTATATTATTAAATTTAAAGGTAATTATCATGGGCATTCGGATGGCCTTCTAGTAAAAGCGGGATCTGCCGCACTTACTACAGCAGTACCAGATAGTAGTGGAGTGCCAGTTTCATATACCCAAAATACTCTGGTTGCGCTTTACAATGATAAAGATTCTGTCAGAGAACTTATGGATAAGTATGGAGAAGAAGTTGCTGCGATTATAGTAGAGCCAGTAGCAGCTAATATGGGTGTTGTTCCACCAGCAGAAGGGTTTTTACAGTTTTTAAGAGAGATTACAAAAAAATATGGCACAATACTTATTTTTGATGAAGTAATAACGGGATTTAGGTTGTCATATGGAGGAGCTCAACAATTATTTGGCGTTAAACCGGATATGACGACTTTGGGAAAGATTATTGGTGGTGGCATGCCAATGGCAGCTTATGGTGGAAAAAAAGAAATTATGGATAAAGTGTCTCCAGTAGGAACGGTATATCAAGCAGGAACGTTATCAGGCAATCCAATCGCTACAACTGCTGGAATTGAAACATTAAAGGTTCTTAAATCACATCCTGAATATTATGCTCAGATAGATAAAAAAGCTATTAAGATTGCTGAAACAATAAGAAAATGGGCTAAAAACAAGCACAAAAAACTGCAAGTGAATCAGATTGGATCACTACTATGTGCTTTTCATACAGATATTCCTGTAATTGATTATGACAGTGCTATTTCATCGGATACAGCTTCATATGCCGAATATTTTAATTATATGTTGGAACAAGGTATATATATTGCACCATCTCAATATGAAGCAATGTTTGTGTCTGCAGTACATACTGATGATGAAATAAATAAAACATGTAATATTATTTTGGAAAGATAGTAGAAAATGAGTATACAATTACTGAGCATAAGTTCAAAAACAGCACCTGTCAAAATAAGAGAATTATTTGTATTTGATAAAGATACACAGGAAAAGATATTGAAGAAATTAGTTAGCTATACAGATATTGATGAGGCTGTATTTTTATCAACTTGTAACCGTGTAGAGTTATATTGTTCAGGGAAAAATGATAATCATAATTTGAAAATAATGCAGCGCATTCTTTTAGAAGAAGCAAAATTAAATACTGATGATACCGACCATAAGGATATTAAGGAGTACATACTTCGTTTTTATGGAAGAAATGCCGTTCATCATTTGTTTCTTGTTACTGCAGGTCTAGATTCAGTGGTAATAGGGGAGGATCAGATTTTAGGACAGGTTAAACAAGCCTATTCTTTTGCAAGAGAACTGGGAACCTGCCATTCGGGATTTAATTCATTGTTTAGAATAGCAGTTACAGCTGCTAAGAGAGTAAAGACTGATACGTTAATTTCCAAAACACCAGTATCTACAGCTAGCCTTGCATTAAAAAAAGCTATAGAGTGTCATGGCTCATTACAAGGCAAAAATGTCTGTATAATTGGTGCAACAGGAAAAATTGGAAGAATTATTTTAAAAGATGCTATGGATATAGAAGATATCAGGTTATATATTACAGTACGAGGTGAATTGCCACATGAATTACGATGCAAACAGCATCGTTTTACAACAATTGAATATGAAAAGCGTTACCAATATATTGATGATATGGATGTCGTTATAAGTGCAACAGCAAGCCCTCATTATACAATAACAAAAAAACACTTTTTGAATCATATAAAAACCCATAAGAAACGTGTTTTTTTTGACTTAGCAATACCTTTTGATATTGAAAATGATATTGGAACATTAGATCATACGCTTTATTTTTCAATGGAAGATATGGAAGACTTAGCACGACATAATAATGAACAGAAATTACATTATGCTAATGAAGCACGGGATATTATCGATAAATATGAACAGGATTATTTAAAAAATGTAATATGGGGTAACTCTACAGATATTGTAGAAAAATTAAAAAAAGAAATGGTAATGATAGCGGGTAAGCAATCTGTTGAAAAAATGGCTGATAAGCTGATTTATGGGATAAAAAAAGAAAGTAGCCTAGAAGAATTTGCGGACTTTATAAATGTTATAAAAAAACTAGTAGAAAGGAATGGGGAGTAAGTATGCTAGAAAGACCAAGAAGATTAAGACAGAGTTCACATCTTAGAAAAATGGTACGTGAAACTAGAATGGACAAATCATCATTGATATATCCTATGTTCATTAAAGAGGGAATAGGCATTGTAGAAGAAATTCCATCTATGGAAGGGCAATATCGTTATAGTATAGATAAAATGTCATATAAATTAGAGGAGCTAGCAAAGGCTGGCGTGAACAGTGTGATGTTTTTTGGAATTCCTAACGATAAAGATCATATAGGGAGTGGAGCCGCTGCACAAAATGGGATTGTGCAGGAAGCATTGCGTGAAGCAAAAAAAAGGTTTCCAGATATGTACTTCATAACAGATGTATGTATGTGTGAATATACATCACATGGGCATTGTGGACTACTAAAGGGCACAGAGGTAGATAATGATAGTACACTTAAGGCTCTAGCGCAAATTGCATTAACACATGTACAGGCAGGCGCTGATATGGTTGCGCCATCTGATATGATGGATGGTAGAGTACGAGCTATTAGAAGTAGACTTGATGAAAATGGGTATCAGAATGTTCCTATTATGTCCTATGCAGTTAAATATGCATCATCATTTTATGCACCATTTAGAGATGCAGCTGGTTCAGCACCATCTTTTGGTGATAGAAAATCTTATCAGATGGATTATCATAATCGCAACGAAGCGATAAAAGAAGCAATTCTTGATGTAAATGAAGGTGCAGATATAATAATGGTTAAACCAGCAATGACATATCTTGATATTGTTCGTGAGGTGAGAGATGCTGTAAATGTTCCAGTAGCAGCATATAGTGTAAGTGGGGAATATGCAATGGTTAAATCAGGAGCAAAACTAAACTGCATTGACGAAGAAAAAGTGATCTGTGAAATGGCTACCAGTGTTTATCGTGCAGGAGCAGGAATCTATTTAACTTATTTTGCAGAGCAAATTGCAGGTTTTATGGATAAGGGTTATATTGGTTAAAATTAATAAAGATAAAAAAGATGACTTCTATATTTTTAGGAGTCATCTTTTTTGTTTATCCAGAAGTTAACAAAAGTTATTGAAGTGGCTTTTCTATAGAATAAGACTAATATGTAATATCCTAAATGATGGAAAAAATGTTTTGTTATAGTTTTAACTTATATTGAGTCATACTTTTTATGAATTAACACTTTTAGAAATATAAATATATAATCTAAATATAAATATAGAATTTTCTGGCAAAGACGATAGCTCATAAATGTTCCTGAATTTGTTTGATAGAAGAAAAGGAGTGGCAGTATAGATGAAAATAAAAGAACTAACAACAGATGTACTTATTATTGGTGGGGGAACAGCAGGATGTTTTGCAGGAATTACACTAGGTAAGTATAGTGATGTCAAAGTTTTAATTGTTGAAAAAGCTAATGTTAAAAGAAGTGGGTGTTTGGCAGCGGGTGTAAATGCTATTAATGCTTATATTACTGAGGGAAGAGTGCCACAAGATTATGTAGATTATGCCAAGAAGGATGCAGATGGAATTGTAAGAGAAGATTTACTTTTAAGTATGTCAGAGCGGTTAAATCATGTTACAGATGTTATGGAAAAATTGGGTTTAGTTATTTTAAAGGATGAAAATGGAAAATATGTGACTCGTGGTAATCGTAATATCAAAATAAATGGTGAAAATATTAAAGTAATTTTAGCGGATGCAGTTCAAGCGCAGAAAAATGTAAGCATACTTAATAGAGTCAATATTACAGATTATATTATTGAAGATAATCAGATAAAAGGTGCATATGGATTTGATATTAATGAAGAAATATTTTATGCCATTAAGGCTAAAGCAGTCATCTGTGCAACAGGTGGAGCGGCAGGTTTATATAGACCTAACAATCCAGGTTTTTCAAGACATAAAATGTGGTATTGCCCATTTAATACAGGAGCAGGTTATGCAATGGGAATTCGTGCAGGTGCTGAGATGACTACTTTTGAAATGCGTTTTATTGCACTTCGTTGTAAAGATACAATTGCGCCCACAGGAACAATTGCGCAGGGAATTCAGGCTAAGCAAGTTAATTCAAAAGGTGAAATTTATGAAACAAAGTATGGTATTACTACTTCACAACGTTTATATGGTACTGTTTCAGAAAATAGAGCCGGCAAGGGTCCATGTTATTTACGAACAGAAGGAATTAGCAAAGAGCAGGAACAAGATTTATACAAAGCTTATCTTAATATGGCACCGAGCCAGACCTTAAAATGGATTGAATCTAGAAAAGGGCCTTCACAAGAAAATGTGGAAGTTGAAGGAACTGAGCCATACATTGTGGGGGGGCATACTGCAAGTGGTTATTGGATAGATAATAATAGGCAAACCACAATACAAGGTTTATTTGCAGCTGGAGATGTTGCAGGTGGATGCCCACAAAAGTATGTAACAGGAGCATTTGTAGAAGGGCAAATTGCTGCAGAAGCAGCAGTAAAGTTTCTGAAGAACAATACTTTTAAAGCGATTAATGAAGAGTGTTTTGATTCTAAGAAAAAAGAATATGAAGCTTATTTAAATAATGAAGAAACACTTATAACAACAGAGCAGTTAGAAGAGACAATGCAAAAGATTATGGATCAATATGCAGGTGGAATTGGTACAGATTATCAGTATAACGAAAGTTCATTGAGACTTGCAGATGAAAAGATTGAAGCATTAACAGAATTGGTAGATAAGCTATCGGCTAAAGATATGGATGATTTACTGCGTATCTATGAATTAAAAGAACGTCTTGTTGTATGTAAGGTGGTTATCGCGCATCTTATAGCAAGAAAAGAAACAAGATGGCATGGTTTTGCTGAAAATGCTGATTATCCTGAGAAGAGTAGTGAGTGGGAAAAATATGTTAATTCTCGTATGACTAATGGCAAAGTAGAAATTATTTTAAGAGATCTTGTAACAGGGGGTGAAACATATGAGCATTCTTATTCAGAAAAGTAATTGCGTTGGATGTGGGCGATGTATTGAAGTGTGTCCTGGGAATTTGATTAAGAAAGATGAAGAGGATAAAGCATATATCAGGCATTTTAAGGATTGTTGGGGATGTACATCATGTTTAAAAGAATGTAAGGTAGATGCTATTTCATTTTATTTGGGAGCAGACATTGGTGGAAAAGGAAGTACAATGACTGTTTCAGAAAAAGAGGATATTTGTACATGGCAAATTAAAGATGTAAATGGTAATGTGCAAGTCATTGAAGTAAATAAAAAAGAGTCAAATAAATATTAAAAAACAAGGGGGACTTAGTGATGGGCGATTTTTCTCATCTTGATGAGTTAGAGGCTGAAGCAATATATATTATTAGGGAAGTTGCAGCGGAGTGTGAAAATCCTGTTATGCTGTATTCAATAGGAAAGGATAGTTCGGTTATGCTACATCTTGCGATGAAAGCATTTTATCCAGAAAAGCCACCATTTCCATTCTTACATATTGATACGACATGGAAATTTAAAGAGATGATAACATTTAGAGACGATGTAGCTAAAAAATTTGGCATAGAGATGTTAGTGTATAGCAATCAAGAGGGAATAGATGCGGGTATTAATCCTTTTGATCATGGCTCAGCATATACAGACATTATGAAAACACAGGCATTAAAACAAGCATTGGCAAAATATCAGTTTACTGCCGCATTTGGTGGTGGTAGACGAGATGAAGAGAAGTCACGAGCAAAGGAGAGAATTTTTTCGTTTAGAAATGCTGCTCAGGCATGGGATCCTAAAAACCAGAGACCAGAAATGTGGAAACTTTATAATACTAAAATTCATAAGGGAGAAAGTATAAGAGTTTTTCCTATTTCTAACTGGACTGAAAAAGATATATGGCAATATATCAAAAGAGAAAAGATTGATATTGTACCATTATATTTTGCTAAGGAACGACCAGTTGTTTATAGGGATGGCAATATTATTATGGTAGATGATGACAGAATGGAGCTTCTTGAAGGAGAAAAAATTGAACATAAAAAGGTCCGTTTCCGTACATTGGGATGTTATCCACTTACAGGTGGGGTTGAGTCAGAGGCTAATACGTTAGATGCAATTATTGAAGAAACTTTAAGTGCAGTATCTTCTGAACGTACGAGTCGTGTGATTGATCATGAAGAGACTGGTAGTATGGAAAGGCGAAAGAAAGAAGGGTATTTCTAGTATGAAGGGATTATTAAAATTTATTACATGTGGTAGTGTGGATGATGGAAAATCTACTTTAATCGGACATATTTTATACGATTCAAAGCTTCTATATGCAGACCAAGAGAGAGCTTTAGAACTTGATTCTAAAGTGGGTAGTAGAGAGGGAGAAATAGATTATTCATTGCTTTTAGATGGACTTATGGCTGAGAGAGAACAAGGAATAACCATTGACGTTGCATATCGTTATTTTACAACGAATAATAGAAGCTTTATTGTAGCAGATACACCAGGGCATGAAGAATATACAAGGAATATGGCAGTGGGAGCTTCATTTGCAGATTTAGCCATTATTCTAGTTGATGCAAAACAAGGTGTTCTTATTCAGACAAAACGTCATGCGAGAATTTGTACATTGATGGGAATAAGAAATATTGTCTTTGCAATTAATAAGATGGATCTTGTGAACTATAGTGAAGAAATATTTAAAGAAATTGAAAGTCAAATTTCAGATTTGACAACGGAGTTAGAAATTAAAAATGTAACATTAATTCCGGTATCTGCAACAGAAGGGGATAATGTTACAACACCTTCTAAAAATACAAAATGGTATTCTGGCAAGGCATTACTACCTTATCTTGAAGAAGTTGATATTCATGAAGATGAAGATGAAAAAGGATTTTATATGCCAGTACAACGTGTATGCCGACCTAATCATGAATTTAGAGGTTTTCAAGGGCAAGTTGAAGCAGGAAGTGTCAGCGTAGGGGATGAAATTACATCATTACCAAGTAATGAAACAGCACATGTAAAAAGTATTTATGTGGGAGATGATCAAGTTCATAAAGCTCATAAGGGACAGCCAGTAACGATTCAATTGGATAGAGAAGTTGATGTATCAAGAGGTTGTGTGCTTTCAATTCATTCAGATGTAAAAATAACATCATCTATTACAGCTACAATTTTATGGATGGACGATAGTCCGCTTAATAATGGAAAAAGTTTCTTAATAAAAGTAGGAACAAAAATGATTCCTGGCATGGTTACAGAAATAGTTCATACCATTGATGTGAATACAGGAAAGGAATATAACACCGACAGGCTTAATAAAAATGAAATAGCTGTTTGTAAGATTGATTTTACAGATAAAATTGTGACAGATGAATTTACAAAACATAAAACGCTTGGAGAACTCATTTTAATTGACCGAATTACGAACATGACTTCTGCTTGTGGTGTTGTAAATTACGTTAATACGACGGAAAAGGGATTATTATTGGATGAAAAAATTACAAAGGAAGTTAGAGCCAGATTAAATGGACAATATCCTGTGATAGTAGAATTCCCTATTGGTAGAAATGGGATCACGACTGATTTTGTTCAAAAAGTTGAACAACAGTTAAGTATAGAAGGAAAACACACCTATCTTTATCAACCCCAAAAAGATGAACCAGTTGAAGTGGTATGTAAACATTTAAATAATGCAGGTCTTATAGTTCTGCTTGCAGTAGATGAGGTATTTGTTGATAAGGATATATTAAAAGATGACTCTATATATTATAGGAATTGGCAAGCAAATGATAAGCTAACAGTTGACGAGGCCGTTCAGTATATCAAAAAGATATCTGCTTATTCAGTAGAATAGTGGGGGTGGATGAAATGAGATTTGATACAAAGTTACTACATGGGCAAGCCACTAAAAGTCATCTATCAGGGGCTACAATTCCGCCTATAAGTCAAGTTAGTGCTTTTGCCTATGATACAGCAGAAGAATTAGAAAAAGTGTTTAACAATAGAGCTCCTGGATTTGCATATACAAGGATTAGTAACCCAATTATTGACTCATTTGAACGTAGGGTTAATGAACTTGAAGGAGGAAAAGGGGCAGTTGCATGTGCATCGGGCATGTCAGCAATTACGCAGGCATTACTTAATATTTTAAGTGAAGGCGATGAGATTATTGCAGGAAGTGGATTGTTTGGTGGAACCATTGACTTGTTTAAAGACTTTGAGAAATTCGGGATTAAAACTAGATTTGTAA
This sequence comes from Cellulosilyticum sp., assembly GCA_015058045.1. Taxonomy (GTDB): domain Bacteria; phylum Bacillota; class Clostridia; order Lachnospirales; family Cellulosilyticaceae; genus Cellulosilyticum. Next base: position 34,166 of record SVDC01000010.1, on the reverse strand, counting down.
AACATATTACGATAGAGGAAATTGAACCACTCATTAATGAAAATACAAAAGTAGTATATGGTGAAGTTATTGGGAATCCGGGGCTTGATGTGATGGATATAAAAGCTGTTGCTGACTTTGTACATAGCAAAAATATTCCGCTCATTGTGGATAGTACAACGGCAACACCATACTTAATCAGGCCTTTCGAATTTGGTGCAGATATCATCGTGCATTCATCTTCTAAGTATATTAATGGAAGTGGTAATTCTATTAGTGGTGTAATAGTAGACAGTGGTAATTTTAAATGGGACGGTATAAGATACAAGGGATTTGAAGAATACAAAAAATATGGTAGTTTGGCATATATTGCAAAACTTAGAAATGGGATATGGAGAAATATGGGTGGATGCCTTGCTCCAATGAATGCTTTTCTTAATATTATTGGAATGGAAACATTAGGACTGCGAATGGAGAGAATTTGTGACAATGCAAAGAGTCTAGCAGAAGCAATCAATCAAACAGGCATTGTTACAGCAAATTATCCAACAATAGAGGGTAGCCCATATCAAGATTTAGTTAAGAAACAGTTTAATGGTAAAGGTGGTGGAATTCTTACAATTCGTGCAGGTTCTAAAGAACGAGCCTATCGATTCATGAATACACTTAAATACGCATTAAAAGCAACTAATATTGGAGATTCCAAAACATTAGTCATTCATCCAGCTTCAACGATCTATACACATAATACAAAAGAACAAATGCAAAATGCAGGAGTATGGGAGGATACTATTCGAGTTAGTATAGGGATTGAGGATACACAAGATTTGATTGAAGATTTTATAGCAGCAATTAAATCTTTATAAGAAATACCTTATCTATATCAAATAAGTGATACATGTAAAACAAGTTATAAAATGGAGGGTGTAACGTGGGAGTAGATTATACAGCACTAAAAAAAGGCGGTTTTATGCGTCAAAAGCAAAAGAACAATTTTTCTTTAAGGTTAAGAGTAGTTGGAGGACAGTTGACAGCAAAACAACTTGCTAAGATTGCAGAAGTATCAGAGCAGTATGGTGAAGGTTATGTCCACCTTACATCAAGGCAAAGCGTAGAAATTCCCTTTATTAAACTTGATGAAGTGGATGCAGTTAAAAAAGCACTGGCTGAGGGCGAAGTAGAACCTGGTGTATGTGGACCAAGAGTACGTACCATAACAGCTTGTCAAGGAGCTGCTGTTTGTCCCAGTGGATGTATTGACACATATACACTTGCAAAAGAGTTAGATGATAGATATTTTGCTCGTGAATTGCCACATAAATTTAAATTTGGTATTACAGGCTGCCAGAATAATTGCTTAAAGGCAGAAGAAAATGATGTTGGTATTAAAGGCGGTATTAAAGTTGAATGGAATGAAGAGAAATGTATTCAATGTGGAGTCTGTGTTAAAGCTTGTCGTGGGAAAGCAATTAAGTTAGAAGATAACAAAATTACAATCAATCAAGAGGCATGCAATTTCTGTGGTAGATGTACTAAAGCCTGTCCAACAGATGCTTATGATGAAACACATGGATATATTGTATCATTTGGTGGGTTGTTTGGTAACACCATTAATACTGGAAAGACTATTATTCCATTTATTGAAGACTATAATAAGCTGATGAAAGTTTGCGATGCAGCCATTCATTTCTTTGAAGAAAATGCCAATGCTGGTGAACGTTTTAAATTTACAATTGATCGTGTAGGTAGAGAGCAATTTGAAAAAGTAATAGAGGAGGCGTATAAAAATGACTGATTATAAGGTTGATAATACTGTAGATATCACAGATGTAGTTTGTCCTGTGACATTTGTTAAAGCAAAAGTTGCACTTGAGGAATTGGATGATGGACAGATTTTATCTATACATATGAATGATGGCGAACCTGTTCAAAATGTGCCTAGAAGTATAAAGGAAGAGGGACATCAAATACTTAAGTTGATTGAAAATCAAGATGGAACATATGATTTAATTGTTAAAAAGGTTGAAGATTAAAAAATAGGATAAGTGCTTATGTGCATGAATTATGGGGAAAATAAAGTCTTCTTAACTAAGAAAGGAAAGATCATGGCAGAGAGATTAAATATTGAAAGTTTTGAGAGTAAGATTCTTGAAAATGATAAGCTTGTATTAATTGATTTTTATTCTGAAAGTTGTGTTCCGTGTAAAAGGATATCTCCACTTCTTGCAGAACTTGAGGAGTTATATGCTGATAAGCTGTATGTTGGTAAAGTGAATATAGCATATGATACGCATTTAGTTGAAAGATATGAAGTGACAGCAGCACCTACTCTTATATTTTTTAAAAATGGAGAACAGATTAAAAAACTCGTTGGAATCCAGAAGAAAATAGAATTAGAAGAAATTATTAAAAGGAACATTTAAAGTAATGGAGGATGTTAAAAATGAAGCTTACAATTGCAGGAGAAGTTAAAGAAGTTAAAGATGGCATTACTATTGCAGAGCTTATTGAACAGGAAAATGTAGAAACACCTGAATATGTAACAGTTTCTGTAAATGATGAATTCGTAAAAGCTGAAGATTTTATAACTCAAGTATTGAAAAATGAAGACACTATAGAATTCCTATATTTTATGGGAGGTGGACAATAAGTGGCATTTACAAACGAACAACTAGAAAGATATTCTAGACATATTATATTAAAGGAAATAGGTGTTAAAGGTCAGAAAAAGCTCCTTAATTCAAAGGTTCTTATTATTGGTGCGGGTGGGCTTGGTGCCCCCGCAGCTATGTATTTAGCTGCAGCAGGTATTGGGACTATAGGGATTGTTGATGCGGATGAGGTAGATTTATCTAATCTTCAAAGACAGATTATTCATGCTACAGAAGATGTTGGTAAGGCAAAGGTTCAATCTGCAAAAGAAACAATGAATAAAATGAATCCAGATGTAACCGTTAATACATATCGTACATTCGTTACATCTGAAAACATAATGGATTTAATTAAAGAGTACGATTTTGTCATTGATGGAACGGATAATTTCCCAGCAAAATTTCTAATCAATGATGCCTGTGTAATGGCTAAAAAACCATTTTCACATGCTGGCATTATTCGTTTTAAGGGGCAACTTATGACTTATGTACCTGAAGAAGGTCCATGTTATAGATGTGTATTTAAAAATCCACCTCCTAAGGATGCAGTGCCTACTTGTAAACAGGCTGGAGTTGTAGGGGCTATGGGTGGTGTGATTGGAAGTCTTCAAGCAATGGAAGCTATTAAATATATAACTGGGGTAGGAGAACTTTTAACTGGTTATTTACTTACATTTGATGCAATAAAAATGGATTTTCGAAAGATTAAGCTTCCATCAAATACTTCAAATTGCTCAGTATGTGGAACCCATCCAACAATTAATGAACTGATTGACTATGAACAAGCAGAGTGTGATGGAATTTAGGATACAGTTTTTTGAGGCAGTTTAATCAGAAAGAATATATTTTTCTAGCTAAGCTGCCTTGTATGTAATGAAATAAATGGTAGGGGGATATGTAAGTGATGATAAAACTGTTAAAAGCTGACTTAGAGAAAATGATTAAACATGCCAAATCTGAGTTACCTAATGAAGCATGTGGACTAATAGCAGGGACTATTGATGGTGATAGTAAAGAAGTTAAAAAAGTTTATTATCTGACCAATATTGATCATTCAAATGAACATTTTTCAATTGATCCGAATGAACAGTTAGCTACTATTAAAGATATAAGGGTAAATGGATTAAAACTAATTGGTAATTGGCATTCACATCCAGAATCGCCATCAAGACCATCAGAAGAAGATAAGCGACTTGCATATGATAGTAGTGCGAGCTATATGATTTTATCATTAATGGATTATGATAATCCCGTACTTAATTCGTTTCATATTGCAAATAACATTTCTGAAAAAGAAGAGCTCATAATTATAGATTAAAAAATGGGACTACTAATATTTTAGAAATAGAGAAGAGGTGAGAACGTGTTAGATGTGGTTATAATTGGAAGCGGACCAGCAGGCCTAAGTGCAGCAATTTATGCTAAGAGAGCTAATTTAGATATTATTGTAGTGGAAAAAGAATATATGGGAACGGGACAAATTGCAGAAAGTAACCAAGTAGATAATTATCTTGGCTTAGTGGGCAGAAGTGGCTATGATATTGGAGAAATTTTTCTTGAAGATGTAAAAAAACTTGATGTGGAATTTTATGAAGGTGAAGCTATCAAATATGAAAAATTAAATAAGTATTGGCGTGTAACTTTAGACAATAGTGAAGTGATTGAAACTAAGACTATCATTTATTGTGCAGGTGCGACACATAGACGACTTGGAATTTGTAAGGAAAAGGAGTATGGAGGTAAGGGGATATCCTATTGTGCAGTATGTGATGGTGCATTTTATAAGGATAAGAATGTTATAGTTGTAGGAGGTGGAGATACAGCACTTGATGAGGCATTATATCTTTCAGAGATATGTAAAAAAGTATATTTAGTACATAGACGGAAAAGCTTTAGAGGTTCAGCAAAAGCATTGGAGAAAATATGCTGTAAAGAGAATGTTGAGATCATTACAGATGCACAACTTGTATCCATCAGTGGTGAAAAAAAGGTTGAGGCAGCAACATTGAATACTGGGCGAGTTTTAAAAGTAGAGGGCATATTTGTAGCTATAGGGATGATGCCGGAAACATCCCTATTAAGTGAAATAGTCTTATTAGATGAAAAGGGTTACATTGTTGCAGATGAAACTTGTAAAACAAGCAGAGAGGGTTTTTATGGGGCTGGAGATATAAGAACAAAACATTTGCGTCAGGTAGTTACTGCCGTTGCAGATGGAGCGAATGCAGCAATTTCAGCATCTGAGTATATATCGACTTTGAAATAAAAGGTAGATATTTCAAGTTAAATATAGATTAGTAATGAATGTAAATGAAAGGTGAAATTTATGGCTTATTTTCCGTTTTTTATCGATTTAGCAGAAAAGCATTGTCTTATTATTGGCGGTGGTGAAGTGGCATATCGAAAGATACACACTTTGCTGGAATTTGAGGTAACTATCCATGTAGTAGCACTTGATCTTTCTGAGAAAATTAAAAGGTTAAAAGAAAATCACCCCTTAGGAGAGTATTTGATTATAAATCAAAGGGAGTACAATGAGGATGATTTTAAAGGTGTTTTTTTTGTAATTGCAGCTACTGATGATATAGCAGTTAATCATAAGATTGCTCAAATATGTAAGGATAAAAATATTTTGATTAATGCTGTTGATCAAAAAGATGATTGTAGTTTTTATTTTTCTTCCCTCATAAAAAAAGGAGAGATTATTGCTGGAATTAGTAGTGGAGGTAACAGTCCTGTTCTTGCAAAAAATATTAGAAAGAAAATAGAGGAGTGTATCCCAGATTACTATAATGATCTTAACAAACAGATGGGAGAAATTCGTGAATATGTGAAACAGCGCATCAAGACACAAAATGAAAGAAAGAAATGCTTAGAAGAAATATTTAGGTTGGGTGATAAGAGAAAAAGAAAACTTACAAATAAAGAGATAGTAGATATTATTCAAAGATATAAATAGTCTAACTAAAGGCTTATTATAAAAAAAGACCGTCTCAAAGCTGTTTGAGAGGGCCTATTTTATTGGATAACTTACGATTGGTTAGGTGAGTAAGAATTATACTATTTACCTATAACGGAGTATAAAAAAAGCCAAATTGACAAAGATTTACTCGAGTATTATAGTGTAAAACATATTAAACCTAGTAAAATTATGGGAAATAAAAAGGGGAATTGAGAGGTAGCATATAAACTAGTAATTAGGGAGATGAAAGGGGAGAAAATGATGAAAAAGTTTGTTGGGACTATTTTATTATTAGCGTTAGGAGTAACAACTTTCACAGGATGCAATACAACTGAAGTTGGAAGTAAAACAGCAGGGGAAAGCAAAACTGAAACAGTGGAACTTTTAAATGTAAGTTATGATCCAACAAGAGAACTTTATACACAATATAATGAAACTTTTGCTAAGTATTATCAAGAAAAGACTGGTAGGAGTGTTAAAGTTGAACAGTCTCATGGGGGTTCAGGAAAACAAGGAAGATCAGTTATTGAGGGTATTGAAGCAGATATTGTTACACTTGCTTTGGCCTATGATATTGATGAGATTAGCAAAGCAGGTTTGATTGATGAAAATTGGCAAAGTGAATTTAAAGAGAATAGCGCACCGTATACTTCTACCATAGTATTTCTTGTAAGAAAAGGAAATCCAAAAAATATTAAGGATTGGGGCGATCTAGTAAGAAGTGACGTTGAGATTGTAACACCAAATCCTAAAACATCTGGAGGTGCAAGATGGAATTATCTCGCGGCTTGGGCATGGGCTTTAAAACAATATGACAATGATGAGGTACAAGTAAGAGAGTATATAACAAAACTTTATAAAAATGTTGTTGCCTTAGATTCAGGTGCAAGAGGTGCAACAACAAGTTTTGCTGAAAATGGTATTGGAGATGTACTTTTAGCATGGGAAAATGAAGCTTATCTTTCTCTTGGAGAAGATGGTGGTGATCAATTTGAAATTGTAACACCGTCTATTAGTATTCTTGCTGAGCCTCCTGTTGCAATAGTTGATGCAAATGTTGAAGTCCGTGGAACTGCAGAAATTGCAAAAGATTATCTTGAGTACCTGTACAGCGATGAAGGGCAGGAAATAGCTGCTAGAAATTATTATAGACCAAGAAATGAAGAAATTCTTGAGAAATATAAGGACACATTTGCAGATATTAAGTTAGTGACAATTGATGAGGTTTTTGGAGGCTGGACAAATGCTCAAGCTACTCACTTTGCAGATGATGGAGTATTTGATCAGATATATGTCCCTACAAATTAGTAATAATTAGATAATGGGAGTGATGAAGTAAATGGCAAGGTGGAAAAAAACAAAAGTAATACCTGGATTTGGTTTATCAATGGGCGTTGTTCTACTATATTTAAGTTTAATTGTTATAATTCCTTTGGCTACCGTATTTGTGAAAAGTTTTGATTCAGGCTTAAGTGGATTTATGAAAGCAGCATTCAGTCAAAGAGTTGTGGCGGGCTATAAAGTGAGTTTATTATGCTCGTTTATAGCAGCTAGTGTGAATAGTATCTTTGGGATTATTATTTCTTGGGTATTGGTTAGATATGATTTCCCTTGTAAAAGAATTATAGATGGTTTTATAGACTTACCATTTGCTTTGCCAACTGCTGTTGCTGGCATTTCTCTTACAACTCTTTTTGCAAAAAATGGATGGATCGGTCAATTTTTATATTCTATAGGAATTCAATCAATACATTCAAAGTTTGGAATAAGTATGGCTCTTGTTTTTATAGGAATACCTTTTGTTGTAAGAACCATACAACCTGTTTTAGAGGATTTGGATATACAATATGAAGAAGCCGCTATAATGCTTGGAGCCGACAGAATACAGATTTTTTTTAGAGTTATAGTTCCTGAAATTTTTCCAGCGCTACTAACGGGCTTTGCACTTGCCTTTGCAAGAGGACTTGGTGAATATGGGAGTGTTATTTTTATAGCTGGAAATCAACCAATGAAAACGGAAATAGCACCGTTACTTATTATGAGTAAGCTAGGAGAATATGATTATAGTGGTGCAACAGCTATTGCTATAGTAATGCTATTTGCTTCTTTTATGATTTTATTATTAATCAATATATTACAGGCCTTATTTAGTAAATTTAGTAAATAATAGGGGGAATTATGAATAAGAAAAGTCATTTTGTAAAGTGTTTATTATTGTTTGTTAGTTTGGCATTTGTATTTGTTATGCTTGTTCTTCCACTCGCTGTTGTATTGATTAAATGCCTTGAAGAGGGGTGGGTTACTTATAGATCAACCATTACCGATTATTATACGCAAAAAGCACTAGGTCTTACATTAACGGCTACAATTATTGCTACAGTATTAAATACAATATTTGGCCTATTTGCAGCTTGGGCAATTACAAAATTTAATTTCAGATTTAAAAATGCACTTACAACAATTATTGACTTACCTTTTGCAATCTCTCCCATTATAGCAGGTCTGATATTTATAATGACATTTGGTAGAATTGGTTTTTTACATCCATTTCTTCAAGCACATCATATAAAAATTGTATTTGCTACGCCAGGTATAGTACTTGCTACATTATTTGTAACATTTCCTTTTGTAGCAAGAGAGATTATCCCACTTATGAATTCGCAAGGTAATGAAGAAGAAGAAGCGGCTGCAATGATGGGAGCTAACGGATTTACCATATTTTTTAAGGTGACCTTACCTAAAATCAAGTGGGCTTTAATCTATGGCATTATATTATGTGCAGCAAGGGCAATGGGAGAATTTGGCGCAGTTTCAGTTGTATCAGGAAGTATAAGAGGAAAGACAAATACGCTGCCTTTACATGTTGAAATTTTATACAATGAATTTAAAGCAACAGAGGCCTTTGGTGTAGCCTCCATATTAGTGATAATGGCAATAGTAATTCTTATCCTTAGAAATATAATTGAATACAGGAGCAGGAGGGAGTCGGAATAAATGTATGTTGAATTAAAAAATATCAATAAAAGTTTTAAAGCATTTAAAGCAATAGATAATGTTAGTTTTGGTATTGAAAAGGGAAAACTAATTGGACTTTTAGGTGCAAGTGGAAGTGGTAAAACAACTATTCTAAGAATGATTGCTGGACTTGAAACACCTGATAGTGGAGATATTATAATAGATGGTAAGCGGGTTAATAATATTGAAGCAGGAAAGAGAGGAATAGGTTTCGTTTTTCAAAACTATGCACTTTTTAGGCACATGACTGTTTTTGAAAATATTGCTTTTGGGCTTAAAATTAATAAGGTAAATAAAGGTGAGATCAATGAAAGAGTAATAGAACTTATAAAATTGATTGGACTTGAAGGTTTTGAAAAAAGATACCCACACCAGCTTTCAGGAGGGCAGAAACAAAGAGTAGCGTTTGCAAGAGCATTAGCTCCTAATCCACAACTTTTGCTTTTAGATGAACCATTTGCTGCTATTGATGCGAAAGTTAGAAAAGAGCTTAGAGGGTGGCTTAGGGAAATGATTGATAAGCTTGGTATAACAAGTATATTTGTAACCCATGATCAAAATGAGGCTATTGAGGTTGCCGATGAAATTATTATTACGTATCAAGGGAAAGTTGAACAAATCGGTACACCAGCTGATATATATATAAATCCTCAGACGCCTTATGTGGCTCAATTTTTAGGAGAACCTTGTGTGATTGAAGATTATGGAAGATTAAAAGGCTTTGATAAAGTTAAAAATAGCAAAGCTATTATAAGACCAGAATTTATAAAAGTAGGGAAGACGGCTGAAGAAGTTGGTTCGATTTATGGTTCTGAGAAAGGAATTGTAGAACAAATATTTTTTAGAGGAAGTAATACTGAATTAAAAGTTAGAGTAGGAGAAATCTTACTTACAGCATACAGAAACTTGGATGAACAAGAATTTAAAATAGGAGAAGAAGTAAGGATTCTTATTTATAGACTTAATTTTTTTGATGATGTTAAGGTGCATAGTATGGAAAATTCAGCTATTAAAGATCCAATGCCAGTATATATTTAAAAATAAGAGTACTTAAATGATCTTTAAATATATTTAGTGAAGTGCCATTGAATAATCAGTGTACCGATGAAACAGTTTATAAGTGGGTGTTTTGGAAGGAATTTAAGAAAAGAACAAAAAAGTAGTTGACGGAGGACATTTTATAGTGTATTATGATTCATGTGGTTGAGACAACTACAGAATATTTTTGGTGACGATGCGCTTAGGGGAAACACCCGTTTCCATCCCGAACACGCAGGTTAAGACCTAAGCGGCTGATGGTACTTGTTGGGAGACTGACTGGGAGAGTAAGTGGTTGCCAAATTTATGCGGGTGTAGTTCAATGGTAGAACTTCAGCCTTCCAAGCTGACTACGTGGGTTCGATTCCCATCACCCGCTCTACCTAAGCTCCATAAGCAAATTGCTTATGGAGCTTTTTCGATTTGCACAGATTAAATAAATATATAACAATTAAAAAACACTATGATGAATTAAATTATCCACAAAATACACATCTATTCACGGAGTTACTCACAATAAAACTGTTTTTGGTGTGAATTTAGTTTAGATATGTGGATAAAATAAAAAGATTCTAGTAAATTCTATGCACTATGGTTGAAGGAAAAAAAGAGATCTCCTATAATGCTTTTAATAGGCTTGCTATAAGTGAAAAAATTATAAGTAGGATAGATATAAAAGGCAGGAGTGATATAGGTGCAATCTATACTCAATTTAGCAGTTGTCAATTTTAGAGCTAAGTGGGGAGATGTGGCATATAACCTAGAGAGAATAAAAGGGTATATGGCATGTGCGAGTAAACGTGGCGCAGAAATGGTCATCTTTCCAGAGCTATGTTTAACAGGATATGATGATGATGTGACAGTACATAAGCAAGAAAAAATGCAAGTGTTAAATGCAGAAACCATAGAAGGTCAGCGGATTAAGGAGCTATCGAGCGTAGCTAAGCAGTATGGTATTTATGCAGTAATAGGGATGCCAGAGTTATCTGAGAAAGCGGTTTATAATTCAGCGTGGATTATCAAACCGGATGGAACATATGAAACGTATCGAAAAATTCATTTAGCTTTAAATGAACCTAATTGGGCGACAGCTGGAGATCAGCCTTGTTTAATAGATACACCTTGGGGGAAAGTGGGTATTTGTATTTGCTACGACATTTATTCTTTTCCAGAATTAGCACGCTATTATGCGGCCAAAAGTGCTAGGCTCATAATTAATGTAACGGCATATGCCAAGAGTAGGGGTTTTGTAAAAGGGAAAACAACGCTTGAGAGTACAGTGTTAATGAATGGTGTTTATGTGGCAACAGCTAATTTGTGCGGGAAAGATTTGGTCAATGATTTTTGGGGCGGGAGCAGTATTATAGGGCCTTCTCAAAAAATGCAGGATGTTTATTATTATGCGGGCTATCCTTTTGGAGATGAAAGAGGAATAGAACAAGAAATCTATATGACAACCATTGATTTAAGCCTAGCCCATAGAGGGGTGTTTGAAGAGAATCCGCTTCTTAAAAGAGCAGATTTTAGACCTGAAGTTTATATGAAATGGTATCAATCCCTAGTAGAGGAATAAGTAGATAGTAGGCTAGTTGATGCCTAGATATAAGAAAGTTCATAATAGAAGAAAAGAGAATGTAAAAAGACATAGGATCGAGGATTCTATGTCTTTTTTTGCTTCTAGATGCTAAAGAAAAGATAAAGTTTAAAAGGCTATTTTGTTATAGAGTATAATAGAAATGAAAGATTATAAACTAAATGTTAAGAAAACTTAATATAATTAAAGAGGTAATTAATTGTAAAGAAAAAATGCAACAGGTATAATAAACTCGAGGTTATCATAAATCTACATTTATAATTTATTAAAGTAAATCTACTCAGATTTTAAGCTATAAGATTCATATTGGTTTTAGCACTAAAATAGGATGAATTAAAAATAGATAGAGGTGAAAGATGCCTAAGATATGGATGTTCGTGATAGTTGGAGCAATGAGTTTGGTTGTAGTACAGTATTTAGCTGTATGTATCATTTGTAAAAGGCATAACAAAGGAAAACAAGCAATCAATGAGAAACTTCTAGAACTGTTAAAGGAGTAGAGAAATGACAGAGCAATTAATTGTTCATTTTAAAGAGTTACCCGTATTTCCTTATGAGATGGATTATCTAACCTGTTGTAAGCGTTGTGGTAGTTTTAATTTAGGAAATAAACCTTGTATAAAATGTAATCAAATAGCAGAAATCACATTAGAAGAGATGACAGCAAAGAAAATATGGAGACAGCTTTTAATAAGAGAGCTAGTAATCATAGGTTTTTATGCTGTTTTTTTAGTTTTAGCAAAAGACTGGAAGCTGGTTTTTATGGCAACGTGCTTTACATTAGCTTGTTTGGGACTTAATCTACTCATTCATAAGAAATATCAAAAAGAGTTATGCTTAAAGGAAGTAGAACGATTTATGGAAGAGCATATTGATCAGATTAAAGTGGATTTAGGACAGCAAATGAGTATGGCGATTCAAGATGTGGAAGCAGGTAATCCTGTAGATGCCTATGATCGTTTTCGTTATTTAGGAAAGCTTATGGATACGGAGGAAGTTAGAATTTATAAGCTTATTTGTTTAAGGCATTTTAAGCTAAGAAGTGATATGCCATTAGAGTTAAAAACTTTATTACAGGAAGAATGTAATACTTATTTGATTGATTATATTTATGAAGTGTCTAAGCTAAAAAAGTCGCTGATCGATGATGCAACCTTGAGTTATATTGTGCAATATAAAGAGCAAGTATTAATGAAGCATAAGGGTAAAAAAATCATGGCAAGTATTTTAGAAGGAGCTTTAAAATCGAAGTTCTTATTAAACAAATATGCAGGGGAGATGCAGGGGTATTTAAGTTATTTTTCAAAGGAGCGGTTATTAAGGCTATGTAAATTGCAATCAGGGATTAAGGATGAAAATCTAAGGATTCAGCTTATGGAAGAAGTAGAAATGCTTGTAGGAAATGATGAGCGATTTGAAAGATATTTAAAGTCATCTAAAATGGATACATAATGGAGGAAGTCATAATGAAAATAAAACAATTGAGTGTTAGGATGTTGATACTAATCTTTATGATATTTTGTATGCAGATAAGTTTGTTTGCAACTACTGGAAATAGCAAGTTAGATGCTGTTTTAGTAATGGATGCTAGTGGCTCCATGAAGGAAACAGATCCCAATAAACTAGGCTTAGAAGGCGTTAAATTATTTGTAGATATGCTAGGGGCGACAGGTAATCAGGTAGGACTGGTCACCTATGGTGCGCAGGTAAATGCTATTTATCCTATGACAACAGTAGAAAATCAACAGGATAAAGAGCATATTAAAGGCTTTGTAGATGGTCTTACAAGAGATTTAGAGTATACGGATATTACAGCTGGTCTTGGTAAAGCCATTGAAATGCAAAATAATAGAGATACCTCTCTAGGTAATAAGCCACTTATCATCCTCTTTACTGACGGTAATAATGCAGTAGGTGGTGTGGCAGGAAGAAATAATCAAATAATAGATACAGATTTAGCTAAGATGTTAGATGAAGCTAAAAGTGTAGGCTACCCTATTTATACCATTGGCTTAAATGACAATGGAAAACTTAATGAAACCTATCTTAAAAACATATCAGACGAAACAGGGGCATTAGCCTTTTCAACAAAAGACCCAAATGAATTACCCGATATTTTGACTCAAATTTTTGCAGCCCATTCCAATTTAAAGGTTCAAACGCTAGGTACCTTACAAGGGACAGGTGATTTTGAAGAAGTAACGATTCAAATTCCAAATAATAATGTTTTAGAAGCTAATATTTCAGCTACAGCAAGTGGCAATATAGAATTTAGATTAGAAGATCCAAGTGGTAACAGTAAGACCATTCCATCTAGTGATGTGACACTACATACGTCTCAATCTTATTACCTTTTGAAGCTTGCAAAACCAGTAGAAGGGGACTGGAAGCTTTATGTAAAAGGTGCATCAGGTGACCAAATCAATATTGATTTAATATACAACTATGATATTGAAGTAACAGTAGAACCACTTCAAAATACACAGTTTGCCAAGGGAGATTCAGTAGATATCAATGCCTACTTAAGTTTTCAAGGCAATCCTATTGATGATAAGGGGCTTTATCAAAGTAGTAAAGCAAGTTTAATCTTTAAGAATGTAGATTCTGGCAAAGAAGAAACGTTAGATATGCAAATGGATGCTCAGCAGTTTAAAGGCAGTTGCAGTTTGCAAGAAGAAGGTAGCTATGAGCTTTCAGTTTTAGTGGAGGATACAAGTTATAAAAGGCAAAGTACGCCTATTGTGATTACAGTAGGTAAAGGGGGGACACAAACCAATTCTAGTGTAGCACCAGTTTCGCCTTTGGATAAAACAGGGGATTCTGAGGAAGGCAAGTTACCATTAGTTTGGATAGGCATTGCTTTAGGTATTTTGGGTGTGCTAGCAATTATCATTGTTGTTTTAAAAGTAGTTAAGGAGTCAACAAGGCCTTTAGTGGGGCAAATGGTAGTGGAGATTAAAGATAATACAACAGGAAAACTTACCCCTCCACAATATAAGAAGCTTAATGTATTTAAGGGAAAGGTAAGTTTACATGCCTTATTGCAGTTTGCACCAGAACTAGCGGCATCGGAGCAGATTATATTAAAGGCTATGACAGGAGATAAAGTGATGCTGATTAATGGGTCTAATTATGCCATAGAAAAAGCGGGACGCATCGTTAAAGCAGATACAGGTATAGAAGTGAGAAAAGGTGACCGATTTAGTATTAATCTAGCTGATACTGGAAAAACCATACAAATAGAGTACTTATTATAGGAGGAAAATATGAAACCAATTATTAGAGATCATATTCAACAGTTAGATATTCAGCAGGGTGGAGGTATTGTTAGTAAGAAGATTAGGGTAGATACCATAGATAACCCTATGCTTGTTATTGGACTTGGTGGAACAGGAATTGATGCACTTCTTCGTTTAAAATATCAAATTAACAGACGTTTTAATTTACCAATGGATCCTATGACTAAGAAGCGTTTAGATAAACCAGCCAATATAGATTTCTTAGCTTTTGAAACCAATGAGCAAGATAAAAATAAGAAATATAAAGGGATAGGACTGGACCCATTAAATGAACTTGTCCTGCTTTCAGAAGCAGGGATTGGAAGTATGCTACAAAATCGCACAAGACTTCATCCAAGTATTGCTTCTTGGCTTTCACCGGAACTTCATATTGCAGATGGTATTAATGGGGCATCAGGTGTTAGACAAGGGGGGAGACTATTACTTTTTACGAAGATTAATCAGGTAGTAGATGCCATTCAAAAAAAGGTTAAAGAACTTCAAAAAGGAACGGATAGAAAGATTTATATCTTTATCTTAACAGGTCTTTCAGGAGGAACAGGTAGTGGCTGTTTCTTGGATATTGCTTACATTACCAGGGCAATATTAGACCTTGAAGCAGGTGGTAGTGGTATTGACCGTTCCGATATTATGGGTTACTTATTTACACCAGATGTCAATTTGGCAAACCCATCGCTTAGTATACATACTCAGGAATACATTAAGAAAAATGGATACGCTGCATTAAAAGAATTAGATTATTGGATGAATATTGAAGAACGTAGAGAGCATTTTAAGCAAGAGTATGGCACACGCTTAAGTGTGGATACAGGCATGCCACCTTTTGATCTTTGCCACTTGATTTCAGCTACCGATACAGAGGGTAAAACCATTCATAATGCTTATGATTACTGCATGAATGTCACAGCAGAAAATATCACGAACTTTATGGCAAGTGAAGATAAACAGTCAGGTGAAGAGTTTGCCATCCATGATTATATTAGCAATATTGAAACCAATATTAAGCAAATGCGAGAAGCCACACTTCCAGCAAATTATAAATACAATATTATTGGTGCTTCTGCCTCTATTTTACCTATTGAAGAGATGACTACTTATATGGCATTTAGAGTATTTGAACGTATTCAAGGGATGTTTGGCGCTGTGCCAACGGAAGAAGAAGTAGGGGATATGGCAAGAAGACTCGGGTTAGATATGGATAGTGTATGTAGACGTTTTGAGCAAAATGTACCAGAAGCCCTTCCAGGATTTGAGTCTAGAGAAGCTTTTTCTTATCATAATGTGATTAAGACGCAAGCTGTAAATATAGATGTGGAACTAGAAAATAATTTCTTATTAAAGGCCAGAGAAGCCTTTAATCATGCAGCTCAGCAGCTGCCTAATGAACTCAAAGAATCTGTTTTCGATGAGATAAAAAGGCTCTTTGTAAGTCCAGAGTTTGGACCAGTATATGCTTCAAATGTACTTGTGAACAAAGAAGGTTTCTGCCTAGTGAAAACCATTGAGGCAAATATTGTGACCTTAAAAGAACAACTGGCAAAATTACCTCAGCAAATAGATTATCAAATAGAAAATGCTATAGAAAAAATGCAGGATGCAAGATCGGCCTTTATCTCTAAGGAGAAAAAGAAAAATGACTATATAGACAGTAAAGTTTCTGAGTATTTCTTACGTGCAGATATAGAAAAGTTTACAAAAATGATAGCAGCTTATGAAGATTTAAGAATGCTTTTAATCGAAAGAAATAATCAATTTTATGCTGTCTTTACGGAGATTTTAAATACTTTAAATGGCATCTTTAAAAAAGATGGGCAAATTTTGATTCAGGCAAATGAGTCTGTGGATGAAAAGGGAAATCTGACCTATCACTGGAATGTAGTCAGTGTCAAAGATGTGGCAAAACATATTGATAAGGTTATTGATGAATATGATGCAAGTATTTTGGTTTCTGAGTTTACCAGCATGCTTTTAAAAGAAGCAGACCAGTGGATTAATGAATCAGAAATTGATATTATTTCTTCTATTTCAGATTTTATTACAGATAAGTTCTCAGATTTGATTTCAAAGACTATGGAAGAGTTTTTGGTGATGAAGTATGGAGAAGAAGAGTCTTTAGTAGAGTTAGTGGAAAAACAGATTGCAACCAAGTTATCAAGAGATGCAGTGCCATTATTTTATCTTACTAATAGTTCAGAGTTTAACTTCCCTTATTATGCCATGGTTTCAGTACCGGCTAACACACCAAGCATTTATAAAGGGCTTAAAAATTTCCAAGAGAAATATCCAAATTCAGCCGCTAAGTTTTCGCTTAGACAAAGTAAGCTAACTAACCGTATTTTCTGGGTAACGACTCGTAATGGCGTACCACTTTATGCTTATGGTCCACTCAAAGCATATGAAAAATTATATGAAGAAACCATTTATACCAGAGAGGGTGTGGGGCGTCATTTGGTTATGTCAGACAAGGAGAGTTGGGTAAGCTTGCCGTCACCTATTCCACAAGGGGCATGGGGAGATACCTATTCTAATCCACGTATTGAAGAACTGATGAAAGAGGGAAAGGAACTTTTTGAGAGAGGGCTAGGCTACCATATCATTGAAAAGCGAGAAGACTCAGGTCTTAATAATCAATATATCCTAAAACGTGTAGTGGATTTTGATTTAGCGGCTCAGATTGCACAGTATGCCATTGATTTATCTAAACCTAATTTTACAAGCATTCAAAATGCTCTAAATGATTTTGAAGCACAAGTAGCAAATGGCTTAAAGGGTGAAAAAGAGATTCAGTCCATTATGAATAGTTACTCAGAAGAGTTAGCATTTGAAGGAATTATGCGTTATCCATTACAAAAACAAATTTTAAAAGAAGAAATTAAAAAATACGAAGCTATGGAAGCATATATTGTTCAGCTTAAAGAGGTTGTAGAGGGGGCTAAAGAGGAAGAGAAAAATATCGAGAATTTCGTTAAATCGCTATATACTAAGACCCTTTATAAAAAAGGCGCCCTTTATCTTTATGACAAGGATGAAGAAGAGGAGCTTTATGACCCGATTCTCAATGTGATGGATATTAATAAATATGCAGAATATGAACTCTATAAACGATTTACAGCCTTAGAAGGGAAGTTAAAGTCCGTTATGATTAGAAAGTCAGAAAAGAGAGTGAAAGCATTAACTCAAAGCGAAGACATTACGGTACTTATGGAAAGATTGGATGACATTTTAGCAGTCTATGGGGAAAGACGTGAGGAAATAGAAGATGAAGTTCATGAAATTGTAGATGGTAAGCAAATCTATGGATTCTATAGAGATATTTTAGGTTATACCAAGGCACTTAAGAAGAAATTAAGTTAATGAAAACTTAGAAGGAAGCATAGAGATAAGGCAAAAAAGCCTTATATTCTAGGCTTCCTAAGTATGTTTTTAGAAGAAAAAGCCTATAAGGGAGGAAAGAGCATAATGACAGCAATTAAACAGACACTGGTGCAAAATGCAGATGACTTCGCGAGGCATTATGATGAAGAAGTGCTCAGACATCATAATCTACGAATGAAGGCTCCTTTGGTTTTTGTACTTTTAGGTGAGCAGGTACAGGAAGATATTAAGACGCTAAAAAAAGCAGTAGCAGAAAGTATGAATAATAGTGAGGGCGTTGTTTATCTAGGGATAAGTACTAGAAGAAGTGAAGAGATAAATCCAGAAGAAATTTGGATTCCTATAGATGAAACTGCTTTAAATGAAAAAGGAACTTTAAAAGATAGAGGAGAGCTAAGTCAGCTCTTAGAGCAAGAGGCATTTTTAAAAGTCCTTAATCAGAAGATAACAGCACTCAGTCAGCGTATTTCAGAAAAAAATAAGGTCTTTAGCTACTGGGAGCAAATGCACATTAGTGTGATTACCAAAGCGAGTGATCCATTAAATGGTATCTTATCAGATGTAAGCATCCTTCTTAAAAATAGATTGGAGCAAAGTTTCAAGCAAGTTTTTATGGATTTATTTGTACTTCTGGATGCAACAGAAGAAGATGCAACGCCATTTCAAAAAGCCTTAAGTTATAGTTTGTTTCAAGACTTAAATGACTATGAAAGTAGTAACTATCATTATGAAAGAGCCACAGAATTATTAGAGGATGAAATGAAGCTGATGACAGTACATAATGGTAGGCTTTTTCAACTAGTGTATCTTTTATCAGATCAAAAGGAAAATGGGCAGCGGATTAATGAGGCAAGAAAAACACATTATGAAACTATTGTGACTGTTAACCTTCTAAAAAATAGGCAACAAGAAGCTATGGAGCTGGAAGAAGCAAGAGAGCAGTATAATTACAATACTTTTATAACGAATATTCAGGAAGATGCACAGCAGCGTTATTGTACAGCTAGACTTGCAAAGGTGAAGAAACCGGGACAAGGGATTTACTTAACGGTGCTATATGCTCTATTTAAGTGTTATAAAAAAGAGCTGACTTATGAGATAGGGCAAGATAGGGGAAATGCTTTAATAGATCAAGTAGGTTTAAGCGAAAGTAAAATAGAAGCTTTAGTTAAACGTTGTATGCCTAGTAAAGAAGGCTTAGGTGAAATGAGAAGTCTGATTTCTAGGGGAGGAAGTTTTAAGGCTATTAAGCAGGATACCTTTTTGGATGTAGAAGTGAGTTTATATGGAGAGAGTGCTAAAGCTTTTTTTAAAGCTAATTTTATAGAGGTGGCAAAAAGAAGGATAACGGATGCCTTACAGGAATCAAAGCTTAGAGAAAACTGGATAAGGAACTTAGTCCATCACCCCGAATATGGCCCTTTTGCTATAAGTCAGCTTCTAAAATCAGAGGCATATAGTACCTTAGAAGCACAAAAAGAGAAATATCAATATCAAATGAAACGGTTTGAAGCAGACGTGAAAGAAAAAGAAAATAGAATTGTTGGTCAGTGTGTAGGAGGTAATTTTGGCTTATTAGATAAGAAGTATCTGCAAGAGGTAAAAGACTACTTAATTGAAGAGGTCTATATAGCAAGATATAACTATGAGTTAGAATCTTTAAAACTGATAGTACTAGAAGGTCTGCAAGGAGCTCTTGTAAGCTTTGAAAAAAGCTTACAAGAGCAGCTAAAAAAATTAGAGCAAGTAGAAAGCTTACTTTTAGAAATGATAGAAGAAGCTAATCGTTATGAAGAAGAGTATCTGGTTCAAAATGTAAAGGAGTATTATGAAAGGCTCATAGGAAAACAGATAGAAAATTTGAAACAGACAAAAGGTAGCCATTTTTTATTGGAAGAAAAATACATGGGAAGTTCGCTTTTGACTGAGAGTGAAGAGACAATCATTAGTAGATTAGGAAAAATTGCTTGCCAAGAAATTTTAGGAGAAGAAAAGTACTTTAATCTTTCTTTTGAAGAAGAGCTTCTGGCAAGAGCCAATATGATGGTTGATTATGAAGAAACAGAAATTGTGTCAAAAAGTGAACTCTATGAAATGCTTTATGAAAGCTTGGAGGAAAACTCAAAGCCTTGTGTATATTTGGATACTACTTTGACATCTCATCGATATATAGAAAAATATTTCCTTGGCAATAGGCAAAGTGAGTTTATTGAGTATGCCTATAAACGTGATCAAAGTAGCCGTAGTTATAAGATTGGTACCCTTCATGATCAGCGTCATAATGTTATAGAGAAATTGCAAATTATGGGAGGCTTTAGACTAGAGGACTTGGTTTATACCAAATCTGCAAAGCGTTATTATGATGCCTATAAGGAAAAAGGCTACGTTTTTCATAGTGAAAACTAACTTATTGGAATGTATATTCTAAAGAAGATAGCTCATTAGTATGTGTAAGATAAGAAAGTGACTGATTAATATAGGGATTACAAAGAAGATAGCCATAGAAAGTTTAAGAGAGAAAAGAGTTGAAAGGAGCAATCAAATGGGAGCAAAACGTTTTAGTGGGTTAGCTGTACTCTTTTGTATCATAGGTGCGGGAATAGCTTTTCTTTTAGGAGAACTTATTTTGCACTTAGGATTAGCAGATTATCTAAAGGTTGGTATCTATTTTGGAGTAGGGGCTATGATGATAGGTATTATGATAGTAGCTTCGCAGAAGGTATCACCTCAGCTTATTGGATATAGATGGAAAGAACAATACTTTAAAACCTCTTTAAAATTATGGATTCCATCTACATTAGTGTTGGTGGGCATTATAGCAGGATTATTTCAAGTAGTCTATGGGCTTAAAATTAATGAACCCAAAACCATTCAAGATATTGTCATTGCAGTAGACCGATCTAGTAGTATGGATACTACAGACCCAAATGGAGAACGCTTTAGAGCAATAAGTAGTTTTAT
The DNA here is from genome assembly GCA_015058045.1 of Cellulosilyticum sp. Lineage (GTDB taxonomy): Bacteria > Bacillota > Clostridia > Lachnospirales > Cellulosilyticaceae > Cellulosilyticum. The sequence goes on along the minus strand of SVDC01000010.1, from coordinate 13,292 downwards.
TGACCACTTAAAAGGGACTAAACGTGTAGCAATGATGACTTTTAATGAAGAGCCTACTCTAGCACTTGATTTTACAGAGGTTACAACTAAAGAGGAAAAAGAAGCTTTTAAAACAAAGATTAGTGCATTAGCCATTCAAAATGATGGTCAAACAGGAATTTCAAAGGTGATGGAAGAATCCTATCAGCTTATTGAAAATACAGGAAGAGGTGCAAGTTTGATTTTGATTTCAGATGGCGCACCAACGGATGACTCAGCTTATAACATACCTAAACTGGTTCAGGACTATGTTGCACATGATATTCCTGTTTATACTATTGGCATGATGTATACAGATCCTTCAGCAGAAGCTTATCTGCAAGAGATTGCACAACTTACAGATGGTGTGTACTACAGTACTTCCGATACGACTATGCTAAATGAGGTATTTAGCATGATTCAATATGATGAGCAGAAAGGAACCATTATTACCCCACGTACAGGTGCTTATATAGAGTCTTCATTACATAAAGTGTTACGTGTTGTTTTCTTAATAGGCATAGCACTTCTAATGGCATTGGGGTTAGGTATTATGTTTGATAATAAGTATCTCGTTAAAGGTATGCTGATAGGAGCGCTTATCAGTGGGGGTATAAGTGGTCTTTTGGCAGAAAATCTGTTTACTAATGGGTTATCATCACCAATAGTAAGACTTGTTTATTGGTTCTTTATAGGTGTTGGGCTCATGAGTTTTACTTGGTGTATTACTTTTAAAGAAAGCTATCATGGGACCAGAGCTGCATAAAAGAGTAAAATAGATTGAAACAATGAGGCTAGGGAGGCAATTTACATGGAAGTAAGATGGGCACAGGATGGAGACATTAAAATCACAGAGCTTAAAGCAGAGGTGGAGAAGGGGCAGGTTAAGCTAACTTTTAAATGGCCTAATACCTTAGAAAATCTCTATATTTATAAACAAAGTGTATTAGAGGAGCAGCCTATACAGTGGGAAAAACCTTATAGAAAATATACAAGAGATGAGTATGCTCGCTTTGGAGGATGGAGTGATCCAGATTTAGGTAGTGCCATGAGTAAGTATATCTTATGTCCCTATATACAAGAAGGGGCAGAAAGCTATGTGCTAAACGATTTAGAGCATCTTAATGAAATAGAGGTTATTGGTCACCAAATAGAAATTCGTTATGAAATTAAAGAAAAAAAGAAATTGTGGAGTTCTCGTAAACTCATACAAATGCAGGTGTTTTGTGAAGTGCCTGTACCTAGGCAGTATTTAAACTATGTTAAAAAGAAGGGGAGTATTCCAGTTGGCCTAAAAGATGGAATGTGCTTTGAATTTATTGTAGATTTTGAGGCAGGAGAGCAATCCTTACCAGAAATAGAAGTCGATAAAGATGAGTATATTAGAATCTATCTTACAGATGCAGTACCGTATAAAGAAGCTTATCGAATTATAAAGAGTTAAAGGGAGGAGTCACAAACATGTCATTTATTAAAAATTTACTAGCAGGCATTAGAAAAGAAGACACACCTGTTATTAAGAAATTTCCAATTGTATGCCCACATTGTTTTAATAAATTTAGTCCAGATTCTGTTGTTTTTAGGGCAGCACATTTCAAGGAAGAGGATGAGGAGTATTGCCTTCAAGAGGATGTAAAGCTTAATGAATATCTAGAGAAGTTTGGCTTAGAAGGCAGCGAGGAAATGGAGGCAATCATTTATCCTAAACTTTTTCCAGAAGAAAATAAAAACTATGTGGATGAGGTGCTTATTAGCATAAGAGATAAATACAACGTGGAAACTAAAAAGAGACTGTGTCCATTTTGTCATAACGACTTACCTTATTCAGCAGGTCGTGCACCAAGTAATATTATTGCTATTATTGGTGCATCACAGGTTGGGAAGTCTGTCTATATGGCCTCTTTAATTCATACCTTAGAAACAGTTACAGCTCATAATTTTGATGCAGCTTGTATGCCTATTAGTAGTGATACGAGCAGACGTTTTCGTGCGCAGTACATAGACCCGCTTTTTTCTCAAAATGTTTTAATTGAGTCAACTCAAAAAGAGCGAAAACAAGAGCCTTTTATTTATCAGTTTAAATTTAAAGATACCAGTAAGCCACCTCTTAGCTTAGTGTTTTTTGATGTGGCAGGTGAAGGGATGGTAGAGGAGGATTACTTGGATCTGTATGCCAATCATATAAAAAATGCAGAGGGAATTTTATTCTTAGTGGACCCACTTCAGCTTTCAAGCATCCGTAGCAAAATCCTTTTAAGCCAAGGGGCAGTAGAAGGAGACGTTACATCTAAATACCAAGAGTCTAGGGATGTAGTAGTTACTTTAGGGGAAAATTTTATTGGAAGTCGTGAGGATGGTAGAACTTCTACCCCAACAGCGGTGGTGGTTACCAAGAGTGATATGTTAGAACAATTAGCAAGAGAGGATGCAACCTACTTAAGACCTAATAGTAATGTCTTTAGAAACTATGAGCATAAAGGTTATTTTGATATGAATGAATATGAAAATATTAGCGGAGAAATCTATCATTTCATGGAGCAAGTGGATTTAGCTTTCTTAGATGCCATAGAAGTTCATTTTAATAATGTAGGTTATTTTGCAGTTTCTTCTCTAGGGCAAAATCCAGTACAAGGAAGGTTAGAAGGGGTGATTCAACCTATGCGTGTAGATGAACCTTTCTTATGGTTACTTTATAAACTAGGCTACATTCAAAGTGAGAAGGTGAAATAGGATGATTGAGCAACAATACTACACAAGAGAACGGGGTGGGGTATTTAATCAAACAGATGGCTATGATACTGTTGCCAAGTCATCTCAGCTGAAACTAGACTATATCAAAAAGGTGCTTCATCCTTTATGTAGCTATGATATTCCCAGTGAGCTTCAGCAAGTCGGGGAGCAAAATGAAGCTAAATATCCACCTAATATGATCATTATGCCAGGGGAGTCTGGCGAACTTATTGTAGGACAAGCTGTTTATAAGGCGCAAGATTTTACAGGCATGCGTTCCACCTTCTTTATGCATAACTTGATTCTCTCTGAATATGAGAAACATCGTTTTATGAAAGAGCCCGAAAAACTTTTTGGGATTACAGGGTTTCAAACCGGTTTTAATAGCGGAGAAGGGCGAGAGCTACCTACTCTAGCAGGGGTTCCTTATGATGGGAATAATCCCTATTTCATAGAGCGAGAACGTCTTTTTGGAAAATTAGGTATAACCAACGAAGTGTTTTGTAAACTGATTTATGCCACATTAATTGCTGCTATTTCTAAAAAGAAGATTTTCATTGTATTAGATGTGGCAATTGAAGAATTAGGAGAGATGGCAAAGGCATTATTATATCATCTTTATACTGTTTTGCCTTGGCAAGTTACAGAAGGCTTAGGTATCTGTACTTATGCCAATAAAGTAGAGGCTAAAAAGGGGATTCAAATTACTTTTTTAGATAAAAATACCCTGCGTTATGATACTAAGACAGGAAAAGAACTCATTTTTGATTTTGTACATAAGAAGTACCCTGAGATGGAAGGGAATGTGGAAGAAGAACCTTATATTAAAGGTGCTATATACTATAGTAAAAATAAAATGGCATGGGAGAAAATTAACCATTGGATACAAAGCTTGTCTGCTACTCTGAAAGATAAAAGTCAGCGTACCATAGCATTTTATAACAGGGTCATTGTTCTATTTGAAATGAGTATGTGTTTAAGGGCACATAAAGCCTATGACTTATCTAATCCTAAAATACGAAATGGTCTAATGACTCAGCTTTTAAATGATATGCAAATTCAGCAAATAGATGAGATACGAAAAGAACTTTTTGAGGTCATGGAATATATCATTAGCTTATTACAAGAAGAAATAGGGCGTAATCAATTGATTCAGCAGGATGAGCTTAGAGCATTACTTCAATTTAAGCTAAATTATTGTAGAAATAGAGAGCAGGAAGAGCACTGTATCCAGATTTTATTGTACCTACTAACGATTAGTAGTAGAAATAAAGAGTATGCTTACATTTATAAGGTGCTAGATGAAGTTCATCAGTATGAGCAGGTATATAAAAGTTTATTTGAAGCAATGTATAACAACGAAGAACTACGTAAACAGGTTATCTATTATTTAATCCAAGAAAGTTTCAAAGATGTTCAAAGATTAGAGGAACTGATGGAGCAGATGGAACGATTTGAAGAAGTAGGCTTTATTTTGTGGAAAGACCAATACTATACTCAGGTGGTTTATGAAAAATTTAGCAGTGCTCTAAGAAAGGTAGAAGATTTAAATAGATTTTTAGAACAATTACAGAGTTGGGGAGCTGGGCGTCAACAAAACATCTATACTAATCTAGTAGAGCAAGGAGAGTACTACTACTTAGAGCATATTCAGCTTAGCGAGATTAAAAGTGAAGCTGCTTTGTGCAAATTGAAATTTAATCGAAGCTATCCACTAGAAAACTATGAAGTGATTCAAAATTATCAAAAACTGAAAACGGATATAAGCTGTATGAGTCCAAACAAAATTAGGGTTTCTAATAAAGTACAAGAACTGATTAAAGTATTTTATAAAAAAAGCATACGAAAAAGTGATTTTTATATGCTCGTTTACGCCTTTTTAGAAATGCATCCTGAAACGAATAAGCCTGTTTTAAATATGAAGAGAGTGCTTCATTATTTAAGAGCTATTCAGATGGAAGTGGCATTAGAATTTATTATTTGGATCAAAGGGCAGGAGATGTATGTTGATAAAAGTCGGTTTGATGAGCAAGTTATTCATTTCTTTGTTAGTCTTAAGAAGAGGGAGGGAAAGATTAATCGTAATTTAATTGAGACCAAATTGGGGGGACAAGCCAAAACAAAGGCATTATGCAATAAAATTTTAGAGGCTTTAAAGCCTAGCTTTACCAAATGGCTTGTAGCCCATGGCAAACTAGTAACTGCTCTAGGCCTAGTAGGTGTCGTAGGTATAGGAGGTGGGATGGTTCTTTATACGAGTCAAAAAGACAAGCCTACTAACATTCAGGAAACCTTTAAGACACACAATGTATCCACGGAAGCATCAATGGAAGTTGTTCGGAAATTAATGCCAAGCTATATCATATTTCCCGAAGAAGTGGAACAGTCTTTGGAAAAAATGGAAGGGGTATTAGAAGAACATTTTGAGAAGAAATACATATTATTTAGGGAAGAAAAGAGTCAGGTACTGCAAGGAGAAGAAAATCAGTCATTAACAAAGAATTGTTTTATGGAAGAGCAAGAGTTAGTAGAAAACATAGAGAAGAACAATGACGATATCAAAGAAGAAGATTAATAATTTGTATAAACTGTTGTTTAAAATTTAGAAATTAATTCTGGGCATATTTTTTTGCAAAAAAGACTAGACGAGCCTGATACTTTCTGTTATTATTATCAAGTGTCAGGCGGGCGTGGCGGAATTGGCAGACGCACTAGACTTAGGATCTAGCGCCGCGAGGTGTAAGGGTTCGACTCCCTTCGCCCGCATAACCGACGAAGAGGTTGCAATATTTGCAACCTCTTTTTTGTTTTTATGAAAGTACCCAATAGTTTTTTCCATAAATTGCAAACTAAAATAGAGTACATTTTATAGAATATAGGACTATTGTATTAGGTAAAAGATGTAGTATAATGATAAGCGTACCATTAAGCTATATCAAAAGCATATGTGTACTAGCAAAGTGACAACCAGAAAAACCCCATTGCCAAGAGATATCGGCAATGGGGTTTTTCTGTTATGAAGATAGATAGAAAGCTATAAAGAAATTGTATAAATGAAAATTTGAAATGTTGACAACCTATTGGCGGCTTATATAATAAGGGTATAATCACTAAGGAAGATATAAATAGAGAAATTATTTAAGGGAAGTGAAATATGTGAGACAAATAACCAGCCAGGTTTACTTGTTGGAATCAACAAAAGGTGCATATTGCTATCTTGTAAAAGCAGATGCGCTTGTATTGATTGATACACATTATCGGTTTAATAAAAGGAATATCCTTAAGGAATTAAAGGCAAATCAAATTCAATTATCTGATATTAAACATATTATTTTAACGCATGCTGATATGGATCATATGGGGAATGTGGCAAGTCTAGAAGAACTAACAGGTGCAACCATATGGGCTGGCACGGCAGAAATACCTTATATTATGGGAGAGAAGGAAAGACCTAGTTTTAAAAAGTATATTGCTAAAATAATGAGAGCAAGAAAACCTAAATATGTAAGACCCCTTAAAGATGGAGATGAGGTAAGTGGCATACAAGTTGTAGAGACACCTGGTCATACAGAAGGACATATTTGTTTGATTTATGATGATGTACTTTTTGCAGGAGATTTAGTAGAAGAGCGAGATGGGCTTTGTATTCCTTATCCTGTGAAATGGAACTGGAATACTCAGATTTTATTTCAATCTATACATAAGTTAAGCGCCTATCCTTTTCAATGGGTTTGTATGGCACATGGGAGTCCTATTATAAGAGATGAGCTATTTGAAGATTAATCCTTAATATATTTAATAGATAAGAAGCGAGAAGAAAATAAGAGTAATGTTTATTAACAGCTATAAATCGGAAGGAAAGGCATATGCAAATCAATCGATTATTTGAGATGGTTTATATTCTTTTAAATAAGAGACAAGTAACAGCAAAAGAATTTGCTGAGCGTTTTGAAGTTTCCACAAGAACAATCTACCGAGATGTAGAGTGTTTATGTGAGGCGGGAGTTCCCATCTATACCAATAAGGGAAAAGGTGGGGGGATACATCTTATGGAAAATTTCGTACTTAATAAATCTTATTTAAGTGAAGGAGAAAAGCAGGAGATTTTAACAGCATTACAGGGGATAAAGGTAGCACCATACTTATCAGAAAATGAAACACTAGGAAAACTGAGTGCACTCTTTGGTAGTGAAGAAGAAGAATGGATTGCAGTGGATTTTGGTAGTTGGGATCATACTGAAAAAGAGAAGTTTGACGCTATAAAATCTGCTATTTTACAAAAGAAACGTATTAGGTTTGATTACTATAATACGAAGATGGAGAGGCTTAGTCGGACGGTAGAGCCCCTCCAACTTTGTTTTAAAGAAAAGACGTGGTACTTAAAAGCTTATTGTACCTTAAGACAACAAATGCGTTTTTTTAAATTACGAAGAATTAAGCACTTAATATGCCTTGAGGAAACATTTAAATATAGTCAGATACATAAAGAAAGTCAGCAGGGTTATGAGCGACATCGATTGGATACCCAGAAGGTAGTATTATGGATAGAAAACACACAGGCGTATAGAGTTTTTGATGAATTTGAGGAAGAGCAAGTTGTAGTGCAAGAAGATGGAAACTTTATTGTGGAAATAGAATATCCTATTGATGAGTGGCTTTATGGGTATTTATTGTCATTTGGACCATATGCCAGAGTACTAGAACCTGAGGTACTTGTGGAGGAGATGGCATATAGGATAAAAGAAGCATTAAAAAGGTATATAAACACAGTTTAGAAAAATAGATACAAAAACTGGAGATATATGGAAGATGTAGTGGGGGCTACATCTTTTTTGATGAGAAAAATATTATCTAAAATTTCAGTCATATATAGAAATTTTTAAGCTGTATATAGCCCGAAAGATCAAGTGTAAAAACCATAATTACTAGTCAGAGGAACAATTTACAGGTTGTGATTTTATCGAATTTGTAGTATCATTCAATATAGTATGTAAGGAAATTAATGAAATGACGGATTTCACTTATAAAATTTAATTAGATTGTAGAGGTAATGATCATAGAAAGTGTATTATTTAGTCAATTAGACGTATCGGAACAAATCATTAAAGCCGCTCAAGATATGGGATTTGAAGAAACAACTCCTATTCAAGCAAAGGCTATACCAGTTATCTTACAAGGTAACGACATTATTGCACAAGCACCAACGGGAACAGGGAAAACATGTGCGTTCGGAATTCCAGCAGTAGAAGGCATTGATACAAAAAATAATAAAGTACAAGTGCTCATTCTTTGCCCAACTCGTGAGCTTGTTATTCAAGTGGCAGAAGAATTAGCTGCACTTGCTAAATACAAAGAAGATGTTCGTATTTTACCAATTTATGGGGGTCAACAAATCGATAGACAAATGAGAGCCCTCAGAAAAAAACCTCAAATTATTGTAGGGACACCAGGTAGAATTATGGACCACTTAAGAAGAGAAACTCTTAAATTAGATGGTCTTAAGAAAATTATCCTTGATGAAGCAGATGAAATGCTTAACATGGGATTCAGGGAAGATATTGATATCATTTTAGAAAGTGTACCAGAAGTACGTCAATTCGTATTATTCTCAGCTACACTTGCACCAGCAATTTTAGATATTGCTAACAAGTATCAAAATGACCCTGTTACAATTAATGTAGTACACAAAGCTTTAACAGTACCAACTGTTGAGCAATACTACCTTGAAGTAAGAGAAAGTAATAAAGTAGAAGTTTTATCTCGTTTAATCGATGCACATAACTTCAAGTTATCAGTTGTGTTCTGTAATACTAAAAAACGTGTAGATGATTTATGCAAAGACCTTCAAGCTAGAGGTTATAGTGCAGAGTCATTACACGGGGATATGAAACAACTTCAAAGAGATAACGTTATGTCTCGCTTTAGAAACGGACTTATTGATATTTTAATTGCAACAGACGTTGCAGCTCGTGGTATTGACGTTGATGATGTAGATGCAGTATTCAACTACGATGTACCAAGTGATGAAGAATACTATGTTCACCGTATTGGTAGAACAGGTCGTGCAAACCGCCTAGGTGTATCTTATACATTTGCAGCAGGTAAAGAACTTGTTAAACTTCGTGACATTCAACGTTATACAAAATCAAAAATTAAATGTATCAAGCCACCATCAATTGAAGATATTCAAGAAAATAAACTTTCTGGCGTATTAGATGAAGTAAAAGCTGTTCTTCAACAAGGAACACTTAACACTTACATCAGCCAAATTGAAAAACTTCTTGAAGAAGTAGGCGATGTAGAAAATGAAAACTTTGCAAACTCATTAGACGTTGCAGCTGCATTCCTTAAAATTGCTATGGATAAAATGGTAATGGGTGCTTCTACAGAAGTTTCTGATGAAGAATTAACAAGAAGTAGCAATTTTGATTTAAATAAAATCGATGGCGATATGGTAAGATTATTCATCAACCTTGGTCGCAAAGATAATATTCAAGTATCTGATCTTGTTAAATTTATTGCAGCAACATCAGGAATCAAAGGAAAAGAAATTGGTCGTGTAGATATGTTAGACAAATTCTCATTCTTTGAAATTCCAAAAAATCGCTTAGATGATGTGATGACAAGCTTAATCGGTGAGTCACTTAAAGGTAGACGTGTAAACATCGAAGTAGCAAATAGAAAACAAGATGGTAGAGTAAAACAAACAGGTCGTAAACAATCAAGACGTCAAGAAGGTCCAAAACGTCAAGAGGGTGGACGTGGAAACTACAGACAATCTGGTAAATCTAGAGAAGAAAAATAGAGTATATAAAAGGGGCTTTACAAGTTTAACTTGTAGAGCCTCTTTTTTGATGTCATGATTAACCGCATTTGTTAAAATTTTGCACCATAATTAATTAGGACACAACGCATAATAAGGGTAATGAATAGAAAGGAGGAGTAATAATGAAATCAGGTATGAAATGGCTTATAGGAATCGGCGTTGTAGTTGTGATTCTTATTATTTGGGTGGCAGGAATGTATAATGGTTTGGTGGATGCAGAGCAAAATGTGGAAACCGCTAGATCTGACATAGAAACCCAACTTCAACGTCGCTCAGATTTAGTTCCTAATTTAGTTAGTACAGTAAAAGGTTATGCATCTCAGGAAAAAGATATTTTTACGGATATTGCCAATGCACGTGCAAAGCTAGCAGGTGCCAATAACTTATCTGACCAAGCAGAAGCAGATACAGATTTATCTAATGCACTTTCTAGATTGCTCGTTGTCGTTGAAAATTATCCAGACTTAAAGTCTAATCAAAATTTCCAAGATTTATCCGTGCAACTAGAGGGTACTGAAAACCGTATTGCTATTGCAAGACAAGACTATAATGATGCGGTAATGCGTTATAACAAAAAGAGAAGAAGATTCCCAACTAGTATTATTAGCAATGCTTTTGGCTTTGAAGAAGCACCACTCTTTGAAGCAAGTCCAGAGTCTCAAAATGCGCCAGTAGTGGATTTTTCTAGCTGAAAATGAGAAAGCAGAGGGCATTTAAGCGATATTCTTCTCTTTTTATCATTGGTATGATTTTATGTCTAGGTATTTATACAAGTGCAGCCATTAATTACCCTAGACAAACAGCTTATAAATATCTTAATGACTATGCAGGGGTAGTTGATACCAATAGTGCAAGTCAAATCATTTCATTAGGAAGAGAACTAGAACAAAAAACAGGGGCACAAATGACAGTGGTTACCATCTCTTCATTAGAAGGGATTCCTATTGAAGAGTATGCTAACGGGCTTTTTAGAAATTGGGGAATAGGTCAGGCAAATCAAGATAATGGCTTATTAATCTTACTAGCTGTACAAGATAAACAATGGAGAGTAGAAGTGGGAAGAGGTTTAGAAGGGGCTATTCCAGATGTTTTAAGCCATCAGGTTATGGAAGAGTTAACGCAAGAGGCTTTTTCAAAAGGGGCCTATGGACAAGGCTTGGCACAAGCTTATAGTCAATTTGGCGACTTAGTTGCCAAGGAGTATAATGTGACTTTAACCCATTCATTACGAACTTCATTAATAAATGGAACGAATACAAACCGCAGAACAAGACCGTCATATGTATATTGGATTATTTTAGCCGTACTTTTTATTGATATCTTATTTAACAGAGGTCGACTATTAAGAGTGCTATTTTGGAGTAGTTTCTTTGGTGGAGGCGGTAATCGACGAGGCGGTGGAGGAGGCTATGGTGGCTTTGGTGGTGGTTCTTCCAATGGAGGAGGTTCGTCAGGAAGCTGGTAAAGATAAATAAAAAAAATCCAATCTATGATTGGATTTTTTTTTGCCTTATTAGCCTCCTTAATAAGTATATTTCTATTTCCTATTCCAAATAGTAAAGGCAAATACTGTACCATCAGTAGTTTGACCCGGTGTAGTTTGAATACATTTGAAGGAATCTTTAAAATGAGGAAAGCTAGTATCTCCTTCGATATACTTTTCAATAAGAGTTAAATAAAGCATATCGGCATAAGGAAGAAACTGAGAATAAATTTCGCCACCACCAATAATAAAGACTTCATCTAGCCCTTTACAAAGTTCTAGAGCTTTTTCAATACTATGAATTACATCAGCTCCTGATACTATAAAGTTAGAATCACGTGTTAAGATGATATTTCTACGGTTAGGGAGAATTCTACCAATACTTTCAAAGGTTTTACGCCCCATTAAAATGGTATGACCTGATGTAACTTGCTTAAAATATTCAAGGTCCTCAGGAATATGCCAAGGCATTTGATTTGCTAGACCGATTTGGTTGTTTTGACTAATGGCAGCAATTAGTTTAATCATATTTATCCACCTGTTTCATATGTTTTGTAGTTTACTTTTATGATAAGATAATAATACATGAATTTAAAAGCTAAGAAAAGATGATGCTTTTTAGAAAGAAATGTATAAGGTAGACATAGTAAATCAAAAATTATTCTACTATTCATAAATACAGAGAAGATACTGGAAGGATAAGAGGTTATACAGATGGAAAGTAAATTAAATGTAGTAGTGTTAAGCCATACACCTGAATTTGAACAAAATATTGTAAGGGGTGCCAGACTATGCTATAGCTCAGCTAGTATTGAAGGCTTAAGAGATAAAGTAACACCAGAAGATGCAGAACGATTCCTAAATATGATTTTAGAGATTGGACATGGTTCTATTTTAGAGCATAGTAGCATTACTTTTGGGATTGAGGGTGTAAGCCGTTCATTAACACATCAGCTTGTGCGTCATAGAATTGGATGTAGCTATTCTCAAAAATCTCAGCGTTATGTAAGTGAAGGTCAATTTGAGTATATTATACCAAAACCAATTGCAGCACATGAAGCTTTAAAAGCAGATTATATTAAGATGATGGAAAGATTACAAGAAGACTATAATCATTTAACATTAGGACTATTAAAAGAACAAATTAAAGAGCAATTTGAAAAAGGTTATGAAAACCAACTCTTAAAAGAAGCTTTAAGTAATGAAGTAACAGGTGATAAGTTAGTTGCTATTTTTAAAGAAACAGATAAAAAGCTTTATTCTAAGTTAGAAAAAGTCGCCATTGAAAATGCAAGATATGTGCTGCCAAACGCATGTGAAACTAAGATTCAGGTTACAATGAATGTAAGAGCATTATTTAGCTTCTTTAAAGAACGTCTTTGCGATCGTGCTCAGGAAGAGATTAGAGATATGGCATTTGAGATGTGGAAAGCTTGTATGGAGATTTCTCCAACTATCTTTAAATATGCTGTACCAACTTGTGTACACGGTAAATGTAAAGAAGGAAAAATGACTTGTGGTAAGATGCTTTACTATAAAAAGAAGCATGGTGATTATATCGCACGATATGAAAAGAAATAAGCTTATTTAACAAAAATTAAAAGCTTATCCATTCTAAAAATAAATAGAATATTATAGAAATTACTAAATTTACATCCTATATAAATGGTAAAATATAGGAAAAATAGAATGTGAAATTTATAAAGCCTATAAAAGTGTTTAAAACAAAGAGATAAAATTTGATAAAGTATCTAAAAAAATGATATACAAATTGCAATAGAAAATCTAGTCAAATGAATTGGAGATATATTAAATTGTCTAAATTACCTTGATTTTTGTGTGATATTATGATAAGCTAACAAGGTAAGTTAAAATATTGAAACAAAAACGAAGGTAGGCCTCTTGTAACAAAGTTAGCAAGACCGAAAAACGTTTTGCGTAACAGTGTTTTAGCAATATTATTTTTTTAAAGGAGGCCGCTTAACATGGTAGGTAAAGTTAAATGGTTCAATGCAGAAAAAGGTTTTGGATTTATTGAAAGAGAAGAAGGAGACGATATCTTCGTACACTTCACAGCTATCCAAGGCGATGGTTTCAAAACATTAGAAGAAGGTCAAGAAGTTGAATTCGACATCGTTGAAGGAAACAGAGGACCACAAGCTGCTAACGTTGTAAAACACTAAGAACCAATTATAGTATACGAGGGCGATACCCAAATGGGTATCGCCTTTTTAT
>SVDC01000009.1:13393-93058 GCA_015058045.1 Cellulosilyticum sp. | reverse complement strand
ATTCTTGCCAATATTAAGAAGCTCGAAGCGGAAGTAAATGCAGGGATTGAAGAGCTTGCAGCGATGTTGGAGGAGTAGGAAGATGTTTAGATATGAATTTAAAAGATTAGAAGATATAGTCAATAATATCGATAATAAGAGAAAGCCGTTAAATGATCAAGAACGAAGAAAGATTACACAATATGGATTATATCCATATTGTGGAGCAAATGGGATTGTAGATTATGTGGATGAATATTTATTTGATGAAGAAATTCTATGCATTGCAGAAGATGGAAGCGACTGGAGTTTTAATAAGAAGTGTAGTTATATAATGAATGAAAAGTGTTGGGTTAATAATCATGCACATGTTGTTACAGCAAGAAAAGGAATTGTATTGAGATACTTATATTATTATTTAAATTACTCTGACCTAAGTAGTAAAATAACGGGTACAACAAGAGGAAAGATGACAAAAAGTGCTCTTAATAGTATTGAAATACCAATACCAAACTATGATATACAAAAAAAACTAGTAGATGTTCTGGATAAAGCTCAAGCCCTTATTAACCAGCGTAAAGAACAAATACAAGCTTGTGATGATCTTATTAAATCCCAATTTATCGAGATGTTTGGTGATACGATTACTAATGAAAAAGGATGGTCAGTCAGACAGCTCCAAGAAGTTGGAACATGGCAAAGTGGAGGAACACCATCTAGAACTAAGAAAGAATATTTTATGGGGGATATTGATTGGTATTCAGCAGGGGAACTGAATCAGCTTTATTTAGAAGAATCAACTGAAAAAATTACTCAACAAGCAATACAAGAAAGTTCTGCTAAGCTATTTAATAAAGGAAGTATGTTAGTAGGAATGTATGATACCGCTGCCTTTAAAATGGGAATTTTGAAAAAGGATAGTGCATCTAATCAAGCATGTGCTAATATTATGCCTAATGCTAGTATAAATATTGTTTGGTTATATTATAACCTCTTGCATATGAAAAAATATTTTTTGAGTAATAGAAGAGGCATCCGTCAGAAGAATTTAAATTTAGGGATGATTAAAGAATTTATTATTCCTGTACCACCAATTGAGCTACAAGACCAATTTGCTCAATTCGTTCAACAAGTCGACAAATTGAAATTTGGAATGGAGCAAAGTCTTAAAGAACTAGAAGCTAACTTTGATTCATTAATGCAAAGAGCATTTAAGGGAGAGTTATTCTAATAGGGAATGCACCTAGCAAAAATGCGTTGCATTATTGCTCCGGTAAGAAAAATTGCTAAAGAGCATTGCAATTTTTCTTAAATTGGAATTTATACTAAAAAACTAGGGAAGATAATTATCTATAGAAAAGAAATTTATATTTGTGGAGAGGTATAATGGATAAATATTTAAAAGAAACGAAAATATTGGATTATTATAATGAAAATATACAACAGTTGATTCAGGAAAGAAAATGGAATGATATAGATGAATTTGAACGTTTAAAATCAATTTATAATTTTGTTAGGGACGAGATATTGTTTGGATACAATATTGATGATAATATTCCTGCATCAAAGGTCTTGGCGGATGGCTATGGACAATGCAATACAAAGGGAACACTGTTTATGGCATTACTAAGGGCATGCAATATTCCTTGCAGAGTACATGGATTTACAATTGATAAAGAATTACAAAGAGGGGCAATGACAGGAATTGTTTATAGAAATGCACCCCAAAATATATTTCATAGTTGGGTTGAAGTTAATTTTGAGGATAAATGGTATGAATTAGAGGCATTTATTCTTGATAAAAAATACTTGAGAAAATTGCAAGAAAAAAAGAGCGATTGTACGGGCGCATTTTGTGGTTACGGTGTAGCTGTTAAAGATTTTAAAAATCCCATTATAGATTTTGATAGAAATAATACATATATTCAGAGTGAAGGAATTAATCAAGATTTTGGAGTTTATGATTCGCCAGATGCGTTGCTAAAAGAACATCATCAAGAAATCTCTGCGGTAAAAGCATTTTTATATAAAAATTTTGGCAGGCATATGATGAATAGAAATGTCAATAAAATTAGAAAATTATAAATCCCGGTTTATTTATTAGTTGAAATTTACAGGTAGAATGTATTAGTTTGAGGCATATAGATAAGCACCTAAGTTGGACAGCATGAAATAAAAAGGTAAAGGGGAAATTTCATGTGTACAAACTTTGATTTTTTGAAGTTTAAGAAAGAATTTAGTTCATTTGCAGACAGTAGTATTGAGGCAGAGAAGAGTCTTGCCATTTCACCTGCTACTTGTGCTATTTTATCAAGGCGGGCTACTGAGCTTGCAGTGAAGTGGGTATATAGCTTTGATAATGATTTAACTGTACCTTATCAAGACAATATTTCAACGCTTATTCATGAGTCTACTTTTAGGCAGATTATTGAGCCGAAGTTATTTCCACTTATTAAATACATTATTAAACTAGGCAATACAGCAGTTCATACCAATGCAATGATTACAAGAGATGAGGCAGTGCTTTCTCTTAGAAATCTACATGAGTTTGTAAAGTGGATTGATTATTGCTATTCACAAGGAGAAGCTGTTAGTGAGTTTGATGAGAGCTTACTGCAAACAGGTAAGGAGAAGCGTACAAGACCCCAAGAATTAGAAGACCTCTATGAACGTTTAAGTAGTAAGGATAAGCGGCTTGAAGAGATTCGTAAGGAAAATGAAGAGCTTAGGGCAGCAATGACAGCACAAAGAGTTGCTACCTCACAAAATTATGATTTCAAGGTAGATCAGATTAGTGAAGCTGAAACTAGAAAGAGATACATTGATATAGAACTTAAGCTAGCAGGTTGGGAGATAGGTAAAGACTGCATAATAGAAGTGCCAGTAGAGGGAATGCCTAATGCTTCTGGAACAGGTTTTGTGGATTATGTACTCTATGGAAACAATAGTAAGCCTTTAGCTGTGGTAGAGGCTAAAAAGACCTCAGTAGATACAAGAGTAGGCTCACAACAAGCTAAGCTTTATGCAGACTGCTTACATAATCAATATGGACAAAGACCTTTGATATTTACGACAAATGGTTTTGAAATTAGTTTTACCAATGATGCAGAGGAATTTCCAGAACGCTCAGTAGCAGGCATCTTTACTAAAGAAGAGTTACAGCTCATGGTAGATAGACGAACCAGTAAGAAGTCATTAACTCAGATAGAAATTAATGATAATATTTCTAACCGTTATTATCAAAAAGAAGCCATTATGGCAGTTTGTGATGCAGTGAGGACGAAACATCGCAAGATGCTTTTAGTCATGGCAACAGGAAGTGGTAAGACACGAACAGCTATTTCAATGGTAGATGTACTGATGAAACATAATTATGTGAAAAATGTTTTATTCCTAGCAGATAGGAAAGCTTTAGTCAAACAGGCTAAAAGGAATTTTAGCAATCTGCTTCCTAATCTTACGCTTTGTAATCTATTAGATCACAAAGATAATCCAGAGCAATCACGTATGATTTTTTCTACCTATCCAACGATGATGAATGCTATAGATGAAGCTAAATGTAAGGATGGGAGAAAGCTTTTTACACCTGCCCATTTTGACCTTATTATCATTGATGAAAGTCATAGAAGTATTTACAAGAAGTATCAAGACATCTTTAAGTACTTTGATGCCATGCTTATAGGGCTTACAGCAACCCCTAAAGATGAGATTGATAAAAACACCTATTCCATCTTTGAACTAGAAAGCGGTGTGCCTACTTATGCTTATGAGCTTGAAAAAGCTGTTGAAGATGAGTACTTAGTAGATTATAGAACGAGAGAGATTAAGACAAAGATTATGGAAGATGGCATTCACTATGATGATTTAAGTGAAGAGGAAAAAGAAGCCTTTGATGAGACTTTTGAAGCGGATGAGACGATTAATGAGGCCATTGATAGCACAGCAGTTAATGAATGGCTTTTTAATGCCAATACAATCGACATGGTACTTAATGAGTTGATGGAAAATGGTATCAGGGTTGAGGGGGGAGATAAGCTTGGCAAGACCATTATCTTTGCTAAGAATAGTCGCCATGCAGAAGCCATTGTGAAAAGATTTAACACCATCTATCCAGAGTATGGTTCACATTTCATCAAGCAGATTGATTACAGTATTAAGTACGTGGATACGCTTATTGATGACTTTAGTACCAAAGAGAAGATGCCACAGATTGCAGTATCGGTGGATATGTTGGATACAGGGATTGATATTCCAGAGATACTTAATCTAGTCTTTTTCAAGAAAGTGCGTTCTAAGTCTAAGTTCTGGCAGATGATTGGTCGTGGAACAAGGCTTTGTGAGGAGCTACTTGGAGCAGGTCAAGATAAAGACAAGTTCCTTATCTTTGATTTCTGTAATAACTTTGACTTCTTTAGAGCCAATCCAAAAGGTATGGAAACAGGTATTGCAGAGAGCTTAACAGAGAAAATCTTTAACACCAAAGTAGAAATTGTCAGAGCACTTCAAGAGATGAAGTATCAAGAAGAGGATTATATTACATACAGAAAAACTACAGTACAAGAGCTAATACAAGCCATTAGAAATCTAAATGATGAAAGTTTTAGGGTAAAATTGCATCAAAAGTATGTAGAGACTTATAGAGCAGATGAGCCTTGGCAATGTCTTGAAACAAAAGAAGTAAGTGAACTGAAAGAGCACATAGCACCACTTATTACATGGCTTGATGAGGATGAATTGGCTAAGCGTTTTGATTATCTTATCTATACGGTTGACCTTGCTTATCTTGAGAGTAAGAATGCAAATAGGCCAATTAAGAGCATTGTGAAGACAGCAGAGGAACTTTCAAAGCTTGGCACAATTCCACAGGTCATGGAGCAAAGGTATATCATTGAGAAAGTACAGACTGATGAGTTCTGGGAGAGTGCAGACATCTTCGAACTTGAAGAAGTAAGAGAAGCACTTAGAGAGCTCATTAAGTTCATTGAGAAAAAGAAACAACAGATTTATTATACAGATTTTAAAGATGAAGTCACAGATCTTGTGGAAAATGGAGCAATGTATAATAGTAATGACCTTAAGAATTATCGAAAGAAAGTTGAGTCATATCTTAAAGCTCATGAAAGTGATTTAGCCATCTATAAACTTCGTAATAATAAGCCACTCACAAAAGAGGACTTAAAGAAACTAGAACACATTCTTTGGGAAGAACTTGGTAGTAAGGCTGAGTATGATAAAGAGTTTGGGGAGCTGCCAGTAGGCAAGCTTGTGAGAAAGATTGTAGGTCTAGATAGAGGAGCGGCAAATGAAGCATTTAGTGCATTCCTTAGTGAAGAGAGACTAAGTAGTAATCAGATACATTTTGTGAAGCTCATCGTAGATTACATTGTGACAAATGGCATGATTGAGGATAATAAGGTGTTAATGGAAGAGCCGTTTAGAAGTCTTGGAAGTATTACAACACTCTTTAGTGATAGGATGCAGGAAGTGAGAGAACTTATGGGTGTTATTGCAAGTGTGAAGAGTAACTGTGAGCAAATCATTTAGTAGTTTGTAAAGGGAAATGAATAAGGCTGACCATTAGTGTAAATCAGAGGCAGAATTGAGTAAACGAAGTCAAAGGGGTTAACCGTGTCTTATACGACTCCACAGGTAAGCCACCTGCTACCATCGAGTTCGAATAAGATGTGATTTCAAAAGAACCTAGTGTTTATGTGGTTTTGAAGTTAAGTCCAATAGAAAAGGTCTTACTAAATGAATGTTCAGTAGGACCTTTTTTTCGTGCGAAAAAATGGAGAGGAGTGAAACACATAGAACATTGTGATGGAAGGAGAAATGCCAACATTAATGATGTGAATTTTATATGAATTTGCTGAAAATAAAAATGATGGGCTACTCCAATTTTAGAAAATGAGTTAACATGTTGAGATAAGGTTGGTGAAAACATCCAAATTTCACTTATGATTTTTGTTATAGGTTACGCGTTTAACCTGTTGTGAAATTTGTAACCGTTCATTATACTGATACCAGTTAAGGAAAGAGCTCGTTCATATACTGATAAAATTGTGTTAAGAATTTATGCATGAAAGGCATAATTAAAATTTTTAAATTGATAAATTAGGAAGGAAAAACGTGATAATGGATAGAAAGTTAGTATTAAAAAAAGATATTATTGCAGCATTTTGTGAATTAGGAGTAGAAAAAGGACAGAGCATAGAAGTACATACTTCGTTAAGCAGTCTCGGATTTGTGTGTGGAGGACCACAGGTGGTGATTGAGGCATTGTTAGAATCTGTTGGTGAGGAAGGTACGATTATGATGCCGAGCCAGACTTGGAAGAACCTTGATCCGACGGCAGGAGTGCATTGGGAAGAACCAGAGGAATGGTGGCAGGCTATTAGAGATAATTGGCCGGCATATGATAAGGATATAACACCGACTAATACGATGGGCGTTGTTGCAGAAATGTTCCGAAAATGGCCAGGGGCTATGAGAAGTAATCATCCGGCTCGTTCTGTTTGTGCATGGGGCAAGCATGCAGAATATCTTACCAGTAATCATGATATATCAAATATTTTTGGAGAAGGTTCTCCGATTGGAAAATTATATGAACTTGATGGTTATGTAATGCTTATAGGAACTGGATATGACAAAAATACTTCGATTCATCTGGCTGATGTAAGGGCAGAGTATCCTGGAAAACATAATTGTATAGAACATAGTGCAGTTATGGAAAACGGTGAGCGAGTATGGAAAGCATATGAGACTTTATTTGTAGATGGTGAAGATTTTGAACAGATAGGTGAGGCTTTTGAAACCATTTATTCGGTAAAAAAAGTGACACTTGGAAATGGAATAGTTCGATTGATGAAGCAAAGAGATGTCGTAGATTTCGCAGTAAAGTGGATAGAAAAAAACAGAAAATAGGATTTACGGTTTTTGAAGAATACATATATGTTCTTAAAGGAGGAGAGTTATGATTGATTCACACGTACATATTGGCGGAGAAGCAGATGGATTCGAAATGAATGAAGAATTGGTACTAAAATCAATGGAAAAATATGGGATAGATATTAGTATTGTTTCAAATGGAGATTCTGTAGAATATGGAGAGAATTTGATAAAGCTCTCAGAAGAAAAGCAGGTTAATCAGGAAGAAACGCTGGCGCGGATTATTGAATTTTGTCGATCGAATCCGGGAAAAATCTATGGAGCATTTTGGTGCAAACCAAACCATGAACTTCTGACAGAGCATATAGACGAAATGATTACGACGAATAGGGATATTATTGTAGCACTTAAGGTGCATCCATTCTTGTCAAATTTATCATTTTCAGATGAAAAAATGATACCATATTTGAATTTGGCATTAAAGCATAATTTACCAGTGATTGTACATACTGCAAACGATATGATAGACAGTCCTATGCGTGTATATGAAATGGCTTGTCGGTATCCGCAACTTAAGTTTGTAATGGCGCATATGGGATTAGGAACGGATAATACATTAGCTATTGACCTGATGGATAAAGCAGAAAACTTGTTTGCAGATACAACATGGGTTCCGGTGGAAACTACATTGGAAGTAATCCGCAGATACGGTAGTGGGCGAGTTATGTTTGGTAGCGATAATCCGATTGATGGAGTGGATACTTATGCGTGCAATTCATTTGGTGAACCTAGTGTTTATCAGCAGTATTTCGGTGATTTGAAGGAAATGATAAGTTATGAAGACTATGAAAATCTGATGGATAAGACAGCACGTAGCTTGTTTGGAATAAGATTAGAGTAAACTATGAAAAATTTGTATAGAGATTAGGGGATATATGGTGAATTACAAATAGAAATTTGTGAGGTAGTGGAAAATGGATATATCTACATTGTGCGACAAAATAGAATTGCAACCTTATGAAAATTATTGAGATAAAGAATATGGTAAAAGGATACGATATGAATAAGAAGAAGTATAAAGATTGGATAAAAGTATATTGGTTAGGTGCGATGATACAGATTTTAGTGGTTTGTATGTGTCCCTTTTGCATGAACTGCGCGGATATGGCGTATCCGAGGATATTGAATTTACTATGTATAGCAGTGGGCGGAACTTCTTCAGCAGTGTGGGGGAGCATTGTTGCTAAAAAATCAGGCATAGTAGCAAGCTACAGACAGATTTTGGTGCAATTTTTTCAAGTAAAACAACTTATGAGACATTACGTTATGGTATTTGCTTTTCTAATTGTTTTATTTGGAAAAGCGTTGTTTGCAGGTAATCTATTAGATGGAATAAATGGTTATTCTTTTGTTACTATTTTTCTTACTGCAATTATATTTGGGGGAATAGAAGAAATCGGATGGAGATATACATTTCAGCCCTCGATGGAAAAAAGATTACCCTATGAGGTGGCATCAATGCTTACGTTTCTATCGTGGGGCTTGTGGCATTATATGTATTTTTACATAGCGGATTCCTTAGAGGGAATACAGCATGGTTCTTTCTTGTTGGGACTTCTGACAAGTTGTTTTGTATTAGGAGCAATCTATCATGTTTCGAATAGTTTATGGCTATGTGTATTGTATCATTGCCTGTTTAATACATTTTCCCAAACATTGGTTGCCAACGAGATGTTATGGAATTATGTAAGCAATATTTTATGTACTGTATTGGCAATTTTTATAGTTCGGATATATGATAGAGGCAGTGAGCGTAATTCATGTTATATTACAAAGTAATGAGCTTATTTGTTCCATTGCTGTTTTTTACAAGAGATATTAGAAAAGATTTTTATGAAACCTATATTAGTAATTTAGAATTGTAAAAAATAGTAGTACTTGATGCGCCTAGCTGCTGTGCAGCAAGTATTGGTCCTAGGATGTATGGCGTATTGGCATTGTTGCTTAAAGATTGAGGCAGACTCTTAAAATACATAATGTCTCAATATTTATTAAAGAAAGAAACAATATATATACCGTGAATTACAAATTTGAATTTGGAGGTGTTCAAATGCATGAGCAAGTAAGAGAATATATAGATAAATATCCAAGTGAAATCATTGATATGTACAATACTTTAAGGAAGATGATTTTGGATAGTGCTTCATCTGAGCCACAGGAAACTATGTGGGCTAAACTCCCAAGTTATTATGTTGGGGAATCTTTTATAAGGCTTATTCCATTCAAAGACCATATTAACATTGAAGCGAAGGCTGTGTCGGAGTATAAGGAAGTATTATCGGGTTATAAAATAACGCCTAAGGGAATGTTGCAAATTTATCTAAAACAAGAGATTCCTACTGATGTGTTAAAGCAGATATTTGCTGAAACATTAGGATTATAAATTCCAGTAATACTGAGAAATGAATTTGAAGTTGATGGAGGAATAAAAATGCTTACTCATATTGGCACTAATACAATAGAGACGGAGAGATTAATACTCCGAAGATTTGAATATACAGATGATGAAGCAATGCTTAAATATTGGGTTGCTGATGAGAAAATACAATCATTATATTCTGAGCCTGTGTACTCTACTAAAGATGAGGTAAAGGGATTGCTTGACAAATATATCGGTTCTTATGATAAGAATGACTATTATCGTTGGGCTATTATTGAAAAAACAACGGATGAATGTATAGGACAGATAGCATATTTTCTTGTTGACAATAAAAACAATTTTGCTGAGATTGAATATTGTATTGGCTCAGATTTTCAATGTAGAGGTTATGCAACAGAGGCAACAAAATCAGTTATTGCATACGGTTTTAATGAGATGAATTTGCACAAGGTCCAAATTTGTACAAAAACTATTAATACACCGTCTAAACGGGTAATAGAAAAATGTGGTTTTGTATATGAGGGAACATTAAGGGATTATTTTTATATGAACGGAGAATATGTCGGAAGATTGTATTTTTCAATACTAAGAAATGAGTTTGAAGCTACGATATAGGATATTTGTAATAAGAGACAACTTTCAGGTTTCACCACTTTTGATATATAGACTTTGGCAGAAAAGAATTGCTTCTTTACAAAAAACAGGATAACGTTTCTGTGATAACAAAATGATAACATGAGTTCGGTTAGCCCATATACATTAAAATTTAGTATAAATTCTGTTGTGCGGGCTATAGAGTTGTTATGGAATCAAAGAAAGTTAGTTAGCAAAAAATGGAGGTATCATATGAACGCAAAAGCATTTTATGAAAACAATATTTTGAAATTAACACTTGAAGATGATGGTTTGCATACATCTCAGATAGAAGCAGCTTTTTACAAAAAACAAGATAAGATATATATAAAAGAATATCAAGGTCATATTTCTAAAGCAGAGCAGATTATAAAGAATTTTAATAGATTAATGCCGGATGCATTTGATAAAGGAGACTGGGAGAATGCCTTATTGAAATTTGCTAGAATATGCAAAGAGAGTGGAATTATTTGGTTTTTAACTGGTTCAGCCTGTGACGCAGTGCGTGGAATAGATGTGATACCACATGATTTGGATATTGAGATATTTTCCAAACATTGGAACAAAGCACAAGAGGTTTTATCAGATTATATCGTAGAACCTTTTATTGAAACGAACGGTTGGGCAAGGGATCATTTTGGAAGAATTGTAGTAGAAAAAACACTGGTGGATGTGGTTGCGGATGAGAAATTTGATTTTCCTAATTATGCGTATGAACCCTTTGAATGGAGGGGATACACACTGTGGTTAGAACCATTTATGAGTAGATATAATATTGAAAGACAACGTGAGCGTTTAGATCGTATAGAAGCATTTGATAAATACATAGCTTTGAGAATGGGAGATATTTAGTAGGAAAATAGGTAAGATGATTCTCAATTATTAACAATAAGAAAGGAGTGAAGAATAGTAAAAAACAAGAAAATGTAAAAGAAGATATTAGTGTTTGAGGCACTAATTGTAGTTCGTGTTATACGACTTATGCTGCAAAGGTTCTCAATAAATTTAGCCCGTGGCAACTCTTGGTTGCAAAAAAGAACTCTAAAGTTGGTGGTAAATCTGATAAAGATTATTTACAATAAAATCAATAATTGCAGGAGGTAATCTTTTATGAAGTTATCTGAAAAAATAATAGAATTACGGAAAGCGAATGGCATGACCCAAGAAGAGCTTGCATCAAAATGTAATGTAAGCAGGCAGTCCATATCCAAGTGGGAGGCAGATATTGCATTGCCGGAAACGGAAAAATTATTAATATTGGGAGAAATATTTCATGTTTCTATGGATGTGCTGTTAAAGGATGAATTGACATTAAGTGAAGTGAAGGAAGTACATAGTTGTGGAAATAATGCAATTCAAGGGAAGAAGCAGGAAGTATATGAGGGGGTATTGATTAAAGAATGTGAAATACATTGTTTTCAAAGATAAAATATTGAAATATCAGATTGGCAATCAATCAGAAAAAGATTATGTATGTGCTGAATGTCGGAAAATGGGAATTTCCGATAGGGAAATGAATTGGGTAGAATAGGAGCAGATATGAGAGTATTATTAACATCAGCAGGTTTAGAAACAGAGGAAATTAAAGCGTATTTTGTGGAAATGATAGGAAAGGATCTGTCAGATGTAAAGGCATTATTTATTCCAACGGCAGCTATAGATGCAGGAGCAATAGAGTAGTGTTTATAGAGGGCGTAAAATCCCTCTATATTTTTTTACAGATGTACTGGATTAAAATAATACTATATAGTACTATTTGTAATAGGAGGTGTTGTATGAGAAAGACAAAGGGTGGATTTCTTATCACTCAAATTAAGCAAGTGCAGGGAAGAATTTTTGATGCACTACTTCTAAAGGCAGGGATAGAAGAATTTAATGGAGCGCAGGGAAGAATTTTGTATGTGCTTTGGCAGGAAGATGGACTTCCCGTTGTTGAACTGGCAAAGCGTACAGGACTTGCGAAAACAACATTAACAAGTATGCTTGAGAGAATGTATGAAAAAGGTTTTTTAGAGAGAGTGCCGGATACTAAAGACAGAAGAATGCTTAGAACTTTTCTTACAGCAAAAGCTAAATTATTAAGGGACCAATATAATCAAGTGTCTGATGAAATGAGTCGGATATTCTATGAAGATTTTACGGATGAAGAGATAGTTGCATTTGAGGGGGCATTGGAAAAGATATTAGATAATCTAGTGCAGAAGGAAAAAACAATTTAGTTTGTAAAATGATGATTAAGAATGGAGCTAAAGGGCATGGAACAGAGTAAAAAGGAAGAGATTAAAGCTGTAATAGCAAAGGCATCAAATGTGTTTGTGGCATCAATGGATGAAAATGGATATCCGAATGTTAAGGCTATGTTTGCGCGCATGCAAGATGGCGTTTACCACTATATGTCCACTAATTATTCTAATAAAAGGACACAACAATTTTTGAAAAATAGCAAATGTAGTATTTATTATTGTGACGAACAATCCTATAAAGGTGTGATGTTTCTAGGACAT
The DNA here is from genome assembly GCA_015058045.1 of Cellulosilyticum sp. Taxonomy (GTDB): domain Bacteria; phylum Bacillota; class Clostridia; order Lachnospirales; family Cellulosilyticaceae; genus Cellulosilyticum. Next base: position 80,614 of record SVDC01000009.1, on the reverse strand, counting down.
ATAGAGGTATGTACTGACCATGAAACAAAAGCTTTGATTTGGAAAGAGGGGGATATTATATATTATCCACAGGGCATTGATGATCCAGATTATTGTGTATACAAATTTGTGGCAGAGAGAGGAAATTATTATCACGGTTTAATGAATATTGATTTTGATATGAGTGAATTAGAATAAAGCGTATCTGAACTATAGAAAAGAGGTGGAATTGAACTATGAAATATTCTGATATAGTATCCGTCCTGAGAGAGGTTCAAAATAATAATTCCAGAGAGTGGTATATGCAGCAAAAAGAGGTGTTTAGAGAGATACATATGTTTGTAAATGATTTATTTGTTTCAGTGGGTAATAGGCTGCATGAGAAAGTGAATATAGATATAAACCCTAAAAAGAGTATTTCCAGACCCTATAATGACCAAAGATTTGGATATAAACCTTATTTGAGAGAGAATTTATGGGTAACGTTTCAATCAAATGAATGTCCGGCTCCTGCCTTCTTTATTGAGTTTTCACCGTATGGAATTAGGATTGGTATGGGATATTACTCTGCTACTCCCGCACAGATGAGGAGTCTACGAGCGAAGATAGATGATAATCCCCAAAGATTTTCTGACATGATAGAGAAGGTGCTGACGGATAAAGCGCTACATGTTATTGGAGAGCAATATAAAAAGAGGTTCACATCAAATTATGAGGGATTATTAGAGGAGATTTACAATTATAGAAGTATTTACTTTCAGAAAATAATTCCGATGAGTGATTGGGAAAATGTAGAACAAATATCATGTAATACCTTCTTGGAGTTAGTCCCAATATATAAATGGTTTGTGGAAGAGAATGTGTGAGAACCTATTTACGTAAGATAAATGATATTACACAAGAGGAACTTGCAGAAAGACTTTCTGTTTCAAGACAAACTATTTCTAAATGGGAAATGAATCAGGCATATCCTGAAATCCCCAAACTTATAGAAATAGGAAACATATTTCATTAGCCAAAAAGGATTGGATGGGATTTTCCGTTTGTTTCGGCAGAACAGCAAAATCGCTTCGGATTAAGAGGCTATGTGGCGGCTTACATATTACCTGATGGATTTGAACCAAAATGTGGCGGTGTGGAAATAGCCAGTCAAGGAGCAGCAGATTACGCTTGCATAACGATTTGTGACCCTTTTTCAAGAGCGTTTGAATATATTCCAAATGCGTATAAAAAGATTTTGGAGTATTTAAATGCAAATTTATTTACACCCTTAAAATGAAACATATGGACCAACCAGTATAGGTCAACTGATAGAAGCATTAGATGTATCATGTGAATGCCGCAGAGAAATCTGCGGCATTTGTTGTATTTAAACCATTCTCCAAATGATATCATGGAATTGAGAAGGGGAGTATGGTAGAATGAAAGCAATAGAGAGTACGGTAAAAATATGGATTTTTAATAAGAAAGAGAGCGTAAAAGGTGGTATTTAATGGGAAAAATACTGTTATTAGAGGATGATACTATGATTGCCTCTGGGCTTGTATATGCTTTAACCAATGAAGGTTATGAAGTGATACATTGTCAGGATGTGCAGTCAGCGTCAGAACAGATAAAGACACAGTCATTTCAGCTTGCCATTTTGGACATGCAGTTGCCGGATGGGAATGGATTTGACGTAAGTGGGAAATTAAAAAATACGGACACGCCTATCATATTTTTGACCATTATAGATGACGAAGCGCAAATCGTGAAAGCCTTTGAAGAGGGGGCGGATGATTATATAGTGAAGCCATTTCGCATAAGAGAGTTATTGGCCCGTGTGAAGAGAACATTACAAAAGAAAGCCGGAACGAACCAAGAGGTCATGATGGTTGGCAGGGTTGCGATTCATACAGACGCAGGAAAGGTGTATGTGGATGATAGGCAGGTAGAACTGACGGCATTAGAGTATAGACTCTTGCTGATTTTTGCCATGAATCAATCAAAGCTTCTGACTCGTACGCAGATACTGGAGAAGATATGGGATATGGATCGCAACTTCGTAGAAGATAATACGTTGACGGTGTATGTGAAGCGTTTGCGTGAAAAGCTGGGTGATGCGATTCATATTGAAACAGTCAGGGGGATGGGATATCGTGTGGATTAGCAAGAAAGAGATGGCGCAGTTATCTGCTGCAGTAAAGGGTTATCAGAACGGACAGAATACGGATATCAGGGATAATCAGGAAGGTCCATTCAGTATATTGAAAAATGATATCTATTCCCTTGTGCAGAGTAAAAATGAGCAGTTAACACAGACAGAAGCGGAAAGAGATATTTTGGCAGAATATATGGCAGATATCTCTCATCAATTAAAGACACCCATTACTTCCATGATGATTATGATGGATTTATTAGAGGATGCTGAGCCGGAAAAACAACAGGAGTTCATGCAGAATATGAAGTTTTCTTTATCTAAGATGGAGTGGTTAATAGGTGCCTTGTTAAAGATGGCAAAGCTAGATGCCAAGGCGATTACATTTGCACCGAAAAAGGTAAAAGTATCGGAATTGATGCAAGGGGTTATGCCTTCAATAGAAATTATGCTCGACATCAACAATCAATCTGCCATCTTGGAGCAGAATGTAGAAATCTGTTGTGACAAACGATGGACAATAGAGGCATTAACCAACATCGTGAAAAATGCCATGGAACATTCGCCAAAAGGCGGAACTATCACCATAGACAGTGGTGTGAATCCGATGTATGAATGGATTGCTGTAACAGATAGTGGAACAGGGTTAAGAAAAGAACAGTATGCAGCACTATTTAAGCGGTTTAAGAATTCAACCAACGAAAATGGATTCGGTATCGGTATGCCCTTAGCATTATCTATTATGAAAGGGCAAAACGGAGATATTGATGTGGAGCTTGGTGGAAACGGAAAGGGCGCAACTTTCTTGCTGAAGTTTTTCAAGTGATAAAATAGTAGTCTGGAAAGAAAATGTGACTAGATTGTCACATAAAAATAGATAATAGTCACCAAAGAGTCATTTTACCTTGTTATATTGAGAGTATGAAGATAATAGGGGAGTGAAAAAAATGACTGTTTTAGAAGTAAAGGAATTAACCAAGAGATATGGAACAGGAGAAGCAGAAGTGATCGCTTTAGACCATGTCTCTTTTTCTGTGAAAAAGGGAGAGTTTGTGGCGATTGTGGGGGCATCAGGCTCTGGGAAATCTACGCTGATGAATATGATTGGTGGAGTAGACGTGCCGACCTCTGGCTCTGTGCGCATTGAGGGACAAGAGATTGGGAATATGAATGAAAGTGAGCTGGCGATTTTTCGCAGAAGAAATATTGGTATGATCTATCAGTTCTACAACCTGATTCCGACGTTAACGGCAGAAGAGAATATCATGCTCCCGTGGCTGTTGGATCAGCGTAAAGAAAACAGGGAAAAATTGCAGGAAATATTAGAGATGCTCAAGCTGGAAAATCGCGCAAAGCATCTACCGGGACAGATGTCAGGCGGTCAGCAGCAAAGAGTCTCCATAGGGAGAGCCATGATTAACGACCCTGCATTTATTTTGGCAGATGAGCCGACGGGAAATCTGGATAACAAGACGAGTCAGGAGATTATTGAGTTATTAAAATACACCAATCAAAAATATCATCAGACATTATTACTAATTACCCATGATGAAAAGATTGCACTTCAGGCGGACCGTATCATTACCATAGGTGATGGAAAGATTGTAAGTGATGAGGTGATAAAACCATGAACATAACAGCGAAATTAGCATGGAATCAGATTAAGAGAAATCGTTACAGAACTATAGGTGCCATATTGGCAATTCTTTTATCGACGGCACTTACTACGGCGGTATTCTGCTTTGTGACAAGTGCCAATACGATGTTGGTTTCCTTTTTGGGAGAAAGATACGGAGAGTATGGTGGGGCATATCAAAGCCTGTTATTGATTCCAGCAGTTTTTTTTGCGGGATTAATTTTTGTCATGTCTGTTACCGTGATTTCCAATGTCTTTCAAGCCAGTGCTAATCAGAGAATGAACGAATTTGGCATTTTAAAATGCGTAGGCAGTACGACAAAACAAATCAAAGAAACTGTCATTTTTGAAAGTATCTGGCTTAGTATCTTAGGGATTCCATTAGGAATGGTGAGCGGATTGGGTGCCGCATTTTTTGGAGTGAAGGTTACAGGAAACTTTGTAGCCCAGATGAATGAGTTGCAGCAAAGTATTATTATGCGGCCTATTACAATGGAGTTGTCATTTTCTATAAAACCATGGGCATTAATTGTTTCAGCATTGTTTTCTTTTTTTACGGTTTTGTATGCGGCATATAAACCGGCGAAAAAAGCAGGAAATATTACGGCACTTTCCTGTATTAGAGGACTTGAAGATTCTAATGTAGCCATAGTGGTACATACTAAAAAATGGGTTAAGCGATGCTTTGGCTTTGAGGGAATTCTTGCCGAAAGAAATATGACCAGAAATAAAGCAAGCTTTCAACCGACTATCAGAGCGCTTGCCATTGGTATATTATTACTGTTATGTACAGGAAGTCTGGTGTTACAAGCACAGCAGTTAAAGGCATATATGGACCCTGGAACAGATGACGTGATGATGGATTATTGTTCGAATCGAACGTATGAAGTAAATGAAGAGACTGGAAGAACTGAAGAAATCATTTCAAAGCCCATTTATAGTCAAGAGGCAGAACTGGTAAGACAGCGATTGTTAGAATATGGCGATATCGAGATAACAGGTGTTGGCGGTGATAATGGAACTTATCATGTCAATATGGAGATGCAATATCTTACGCCAGAGATGCAGCAGGCAATGGAGCAGCTCACGGAGGATAGTGTAGAGCTTAAGGTGGACATTCTTGTGCTTGACCAAACAAGCTATGAGAAGATTTGTGAAGAAGCAAAGGTACCGATAGGAAGTAATATTCTCTTGAATTATTACAGATACAATGATAATGGAAGGCTAAAGCATATCGTACCATTTTCGGAAGAACTAACAGAGCTTGTACTGCAAAAAGCAGATAGTGATATGACAACAGTATCAGTTGATGCCTTCTTAATGGAAAATCAGGTTCCAACTCATGTGTTTGCCTTAAATGAAAGCCCAATTCGATTGGTTCTGCCGGAAGCAGAGCTTCGATTCTACGACTGGTACTGTAACCCGGAGGATGAACTGGCTTATATGCAGTATGCAAAATCAGTTGGCGAAGAGTTTTTTCCAACTTTTACGAATGATTCTTATGCAAAAGAAGGGTTTACGGTGAGAGTCAGCAGAGTAGATACGATGATTCGAGTGTTGAATATTGCCATTGTAATGGTGGAGATTATCGTTTATGGATTTGTAGGCGTATTATTGTTAATTGGTTTGGTTAGCGTGATTAGTACATTATCAACCAATGTTATGATAAGGGCAAGGGAGTTTGCCATATTAAAGAGCGTGGGCATGCCAACAGAAGGCCTTCAGAAGATGTTACTTAGCGAGAGCGTGATATGTACCTTGAAAGCAACTGTATGGGGAGTGCCGCTTGGTATTCTGATTCCCTATCTGATCAATCTTGTGATACGCCAGGCGCAACCTGTTTTATACCAAGTTCCGTGGGGATTATTGTTAACCAGTATTGTGGGTATCTTTTTGATCATTTTGGCGGTGACATTTGGAGCGGTTTATAAGTTAAGAAAGCAGAACCTGATAGAGAGTATCCGTCTTAAAAATTATTAAAGCTTAAACTTTTATTTATCCAACTGAAGAGAGCGATTAAAGGCACTATCAAAATAGAGGTAGTGCTTTTTTGAAGTGGGTTAATTGATCTTTTGAATGATAATCAAAGAGATATCCCCAAAGTCGTTTTATGATTGTTGGAATATCCTCCATCGCTGGCAAAAGGGCAAGCTTTTGATTCACATAGTCTTCCTTTGGTGATTATGACAGGTGGATGACACGCCCCTACTTATTGTAATTAGGCAAATGATATCATGGAATGGATAGGGGGAGTGTAGTAGAATAGAAGCAAGCGATAGAAAAGTTAGTAAAGGAGAGAAAAGACAATGAATATACTTTTAAGAAAATGCACATTAGAGGATTTGGATGTTCTTCGTGAATTGTCAATTAGGACATTTTACGAAACCTTTGCACATCATAATACAATGGAGAATATGAATGCATATCTAAAGTACGCTTTTGATGTTGAAAAACTTAGTAATGAATTGAACGATCGTCATTCAGTATTTTACTTTTTGTATTTCAAAGAGAAGCTTGCAGGCTATCTTAAACTGAATGAAGCACCATCGCAGACTGAGATTAACGATAATGCCTCTTTAGAAATCGAGAGAATTTATGTTTTAAGTGAATTTCAGAGAGAAGGTCTCGGCAGCTACTTGATGGAACGAGCCATTGCTATGGCAACTGAACGTAAGAAGCAATATGTTTGGCTTGGTGTCTGGGAGAAGAATGAAAACGCCATTCGTTTTTACAAAAAGAATGGTTTTTATGAAATTGGAACACATTCTTTCTTTATGGGCGATGATGAGCAGATAGATTACATTATGCGTAAGGATTTAATATGATTGTGTTGTGAGAATTTGAAGTTTGTGGGGTGTGGTATGAAGACAAAAAATATTGCAACAATATATGCACTATTAGCGGCTGCGTTATATGCCATAAATGTACCGCTGTCAAAAGTATTGCTAAATGATGTAGAACCGACAATGATGGCATCTTTTTTGTATTTAGGGGCAGGGTTAGGGCTATTCATATATGGTTTTATCAAAAATAAATTAGGACACAATGATAAAAAGGCGTCTTTAACAAGAAATGAGTTACCTTACACTATTGCAATGGTACTATTGGATATATTGGCTCCAATTTTGCTGATGTTAGGTATTTCCATGACAAATTCTTCCAATGTATCTTTGCTTAATAATTTTGAGATCGTTGCCACATCCATCATTGCATTATTTATTTTTAGAGAGGTCATTTCTAAGAAGTTATGGTTTGCAATTACTTTGGTTACGATTGGCAGTATTTTATTAAGCTTTGAAGGTGTAGATTCATTTACTTTTAATCAAGGTTCAGTATTTGTTCTTGGTGCATGTCTGTGTTGGGGATTTGAAAATAATTGTACGAAAATGATTAGCAATAAAAGTTCAGTTGAAATTGTTGTTATAAAAGGGACTTTTTCTGGGCTTGGCAGTTTGATTGTTGCACTTATTATAGGGGAAAACATACCTGCAATTTATTGGATACTATGTGTGCTGGCTCTGGGATTTGTTGCTTATGGATTAAGTATTCATTTCTATATTATGGCACAGAAGGAGCTAGGTGCAGCTAAAACAAGTGCTTATTATTCAATTGCTCCGTTTTTAGGAGTGGCATTTAGTATATTACTGTTAAATGAAAGACCTAGCATACAGTTTTATGTTGTATTATTTATAATGATAATTAGCACTTATTTCATGGTAAAAGATACGATAGAGTTACAACATACTCATGAACATGAGCACATACACTCTCATGAACACAGTCATGGGGACATGGTTCACACCCATGAACATACCCATGTACATACGCATATTCATATCCATAGTGGAGATAGTGAAAATCATATACATGAAAATAATATAAGTGAACATCAACATATACATTGCGTTTAACACTTGGACAGAGGATGAAATTGTACATCTCTTTATACTATATGTATAGGTATAAGTTGTGTGGAAAAATCTAATATGTTATAGCTTTTGTGAAAAGAATTTTCTGAATTTGCTTTATATTATAATTTGTGTTATACTATGTTTAGTCAATTAAATGAAATAAAAAAGAACTGTCTTAAAGAAGGGCTTTTGATATTACGCTTAGTGGCGTTGTATGGAGAGCTCTTCTTTTTTTATAGGTTTGAAAGAAAGGGAGTAATTGTTCAGACTGTTGTTTGTAACGTTTAACGCGGCAAATAAACATAAATCACAAATACAAGGAGGAAATAACAAATGGAAAATATTAATGTTCAAAAGAGGGATTTTACTGTAAAGGCAAATAAAATGAGACGTCTCGGAATGATTCCTGGAAGTGTGTTTGGTAAATACCTTCCAGAGGCAATCTCTATTCAGCTGGAAGAAGCTACAGCATATAGATTGATTCGTCAAAAGCGTGAAGGAAGCAAACTTTTGTTAAATGTAGAAGGACAGATTATTCCTGTGCAAATCAAGGAAAAAAATTTGGACCCATTAAATACAGAAATTTTACACATTAGCTCTCAGGCATTAGCGACAGATGAAAAGGTCAATAGTGTCATTCATATTTTTCTTAAAGGTGATGAAAAGTTTGGGGGCCAACTAGAAAAAATGCTCATGGAAATTCCCTATGTTTCTTTACCAGATAATATGATTGATACAATCACGATTGATGTTGATGGTATGAAAACTGGAGATGTACTTACTGTGAAAGATATTCCAGAGATTATGAGCGATAAGATTAAATTACAGGTAGATATGAATGAAATTGTGCTTAGAATAAGTGAAAGACAAGAGTAGGTCAAAGAACCATTAGATGAATAACGGTTAATTTTAAACTAAAATAACAAAAGGGCTTGGAATGTTGACACATATGTGTTGTACAAGAAAAGCTCTTTTCTTTTAAGGAGGGAATATATGAATTTATTAAGGCAAGCAGTAAAGCATAAAAAATTTGGAAAAGGTGTAATAACAGAGGTTTCTGAGAATAAAATCACTGTCTGTTTTGCAGAAGGGCAGAAATTATTTTTGATTCCTGACGCTTTTCCGCAGTATTTGACATTAAAGGATAATTCAATTCAAAAGAAAATGGAGACGTTAAATGAGGAACGTCTGCAGGCAACAAAAGTAAGAGAACGAATAATTGAAAAGGAATATCGTAGCCGACTATGTACAATGAAAATTCCATTAAAATCGCAAATGGTATATGATATTTCAGAAGAAGAAATCAAAGATTTGGAATATGTTGATACCGGATGTATCTTAAGCGGAGATATGAAAGGTCAACCGAGAATACCCTCAAATATTCAGCCGAACTCTGCAATTCTCCTAACTGATTGCGAAAAGGGGAAAGAGGATGAAAGATCTATCATTGGGATAGTTATGGCACATGAATTGTTTTGGGGAAAAGAAAGCAAAGATGGACAGATAAAACTTCATCAAAAACATAATTTGATATTGGCTGATGAGAATAGAATTTCATTTTGGAAATATTTCAAGAGGGATTTGATTCCGAATCAGTGGGGGAGGATACCGTTTAAATATTTACAAAATCAAACTATGCATAGTATTATATTTGAAATATGTTGTAAGGCAGTTGGAACAGAGCAGGAAGAAAAAGTAATGGAGTTATATCGTTATTTTTGTTCGGTAAATCGTATTCCTGAAAAAAGCATAACGTCAATAGAAAGCAAGTCAGAAAATGACATTTAGAATCGTATACAAAGTTATAGAGGGATATGTAGTAAAGTCCGATATAAAAGGTCTTATTGAATGTAATGTTCAGTAGGACCTTTTTTGCGTATCTTTGTTAAGTACAATCGGGTTATTTACGTCAGGAACACTCAGAGTGATGCTTGCATAGAGGGCAGAAAAGAAGTGTTAGTAGATAGGTTACGTTAGTGAAGTGTAAATATATAAATATACAGAATATTTAAAATATAATTGAAAAACATAGTGCAACATAGTATAATTTGCTGATAAATAGAAGCCTATAAGTGGTAATAGATTACAAAAGAAAAGAGGAGGATACATATGCAGATTGAGAAAGCAAAGCGTTTTATTAGAGAGAATGCCAGAACATTAGAGTTAGAGATTTACAGATATTTTTTTGAAAATGGTTCTAAACAAAGTGTGATCGAAGAATTAGCGAAATATCAGAATATAGATGGTGGTTTTGGACATGGCTTGGAAGCTGATAACTGGAACAAAGATTCTAACCCAATAGCAACGAATGATGCAATTATATGGTTGTATAGAGTAGGTGCGTTAGATAGAAACAACGAGATGGTACGTTCCATTGTCAAATATCTAAAATCGCACGATTCGTTTGATGAGGAACAGAAACGTTGGTTGTTTGCAATCGATAGTAACAAAAAATTTCCTCATGCAATTTGGTGGGAAAAGGGCGAAGGCGATGGTATAGATGGATATAATCCAACGGTATCCCTTGCTACCTTTATGGTATGCTTTGGAGAAAACACAACATATTATGAAGAGATTGTGCGAGCGGCTTTTTCTTTTCTTCAAAGTAATGTGGAGATTAATGGAGATGCCCTTAAATGCTTCTTGTTAAGTTATGAACTTCTTCATGAGAATGGAATTGAGCATATTATTAATCTGGAAAAAGTACATCAATTGTTATGCACTAGAATTGAGAATGAAATATGTAAGGATATAGAGAAATATGGAGTTGAATATGTATATGTTACATCAGATTTTTTCCCAGGGATCTTTAAAGAATTTATCACTAAAGATATACAAGAGTTAATAGACATAGAACGGGAGAATCTTAAAAAAATCCAAAAAGATGATGGAGGGTTCGATATTTCGTGGAAGTGGTACACAGATTATGTGGAGTTTGAACAGGCAAGGGCTTGGTGGCGTCCAAGGATTACAATGGATAAACTCTTATTTTTTATAAAAGGTTAGTTGGAAGGTATAGCAACCTTAATAGACCTATATTGTTGGACATTGGTTAAAATGATTATATACTTGTTATACAATCTACTACTAAAAATAAACGGTGATATTTCAAGATAATGTAATAAAAAAATGAACAAACTAAACGTTAAGGAGATGTTGGTAGATGATAAATGATAGGTTGATTGAATTATGTGAAAATGGTTTGCTTTCAGAGATTGCACGTGCGTATTCACTTGATGGATACTTGTTTAATCAGATTGAAGCACATGATGGAGGACGGAATCTAGTATATATATGTAGCAATGATAGCACTAAATATGTATTACGATTATCATGTTTAGCTGACAGAACACAAGAGGATTATCTTGCAGAAATAGAGTTTGTACATTACCTTTCTCAGAATGGAGCAAGTGTTTCAGATGTGATCTTATCAAATGAGGGAAACACTGTAACTACTTTTTTTACTGAAGATGAAATAGTATATGTGTGTTTATTCAACTATGCTAAAGGTGACTTTATTTCAGACCATGGTTACAAATACCGAGAAGGGGTACCACTTAGTGAATACTTCTATAATACAGGAAAAACCATCGGGAAAATTCATAACCTTTCAAAAAAATACATACCAAAGCATAAACGATTTGATTACAATGAGCATTACAATATGGATTATATCTCCACCCTTATTCCGGATAAATATACCAATCTAAAAGAGGCGATAGCAAAATTATTTGAGCAATTTGGAAAGCTTGAAAAAACACCTGAATGCTATGGATTAGTTCATTTTGATTTCAGCGACGGTAATTATCACATTGACTACTCAAGCGGTGAAATTACAGTTTTTGATTTTGATAATTGCTGTTACTGTTGGTATATGTTCGACTTGGCAAATCTCTGGACTCATGGAGTGGGATGGATTGCTTGGGAAAAGAATGCCGAAAAGCGCAGAGAATTTATGAAGGAATACTTTAACGATATTGTATCGGGATATAGAAGCGAGACTAGCATAGATGATAAAAATTTAGAAATGCTTCCGTTATTCATTAATATGGGGTTGGTTGAGAATATTGTTGATGAGTTTGAGTGTGCTTTGCGAGAGGGCGAAGAATTGGACTATGAGGATATTGAGGATGCAGCAGAGTGCATTATTCATGGAATACCATATGCCGGCTTTTTTAGAGAAATGTAATATGCCTTTGAAATGGGCTACTGGTGGGGGATCATGACAAAATCACCGAAACAAGATGTTAATTAAGCTAGTGTGATATGATTTTAGAGGGAGGGGACATATGAATAGAATAGAGTTTGGAAAAGATTGTATGTTTGTATGTGAAGGGCAGGCATTATCTGGTGTGAAAAGAGTAGCAAGTCAAGTTCGCAAAGACATTTCTTTGGTTACAGATTATTACCCCGGAATCTATCAAGAGGGAGAAAACTGTAAGAATCTTGTTATTTATGGAACCATTGGTTTTAGCCCGATATTAGAATCATTGGAAATAAAGAGTGTAGTTAACCTTTCAGCTATCCGAGGTAAGAGAGAGGTGTATTGTTTTCAAGTGGTAAGCAAGCCGTTTGATGGAATTGAACAAGCATTAGTGATTGCGGGGAGTGATAAGAGAGGCACTATATATGGATTGTATCACTTATCTGAGTTACTTGGAGTTTCCCCTTTAGTAAATTGGAATCATGTAATTCCTCCAAAAAGAAAGAATGCTTTTCTGACCGAAAAAGACAATATGGTATCAAAGGAGCCATCTGTAAAATATAGAGGATTCTTCATAAATGATGAATGGCCAGCATTTGGAACATGGGCGCAGAAGCATTTTGGAGGTATTAATGCAGCGTGCTATGAGAGAGTATTTGAGTTATTACTCCGCTTGAAAGGAAATTATTTGTGGCCTGCAATGTGGAACTCTAACTTCAGTATGGATGGACCGGGAATAGAGAGTGCAAGGCTAGCGGATGAGTTAGGAGTAGTAATGAGTACCTCACACCATGAACCGTGTATGAGGAGTGGGGAGGAATATACGCTTCTTAGAGGGAAGGATTCTATTTATGGAGATGCGTGGAATTTTCGTAAGAACGAAAAGGGTGTAACACGTTTTTGGAAGGATGGTTTGCTTCGTAATAAAGCTTTTGAAAACGTTATTACTCTGGGAATGCGTGGAGAAAGAGATAGTGCAATTTTAGGTCAGGAGGCGACTTTGGAGGACAATATTAATCTCCTCCGAGATGTACTAAAAACTCAGAATCAACTGATTCGAGAAACAGTTTGTGAGGATTTAAATCAGGTACCAAGACAAATTGTATTATTTTCGGAGGTGGAAGAGTTCTTTTATGGGAATGAGGAAATAAAGGGCCTTAAGGATGACCCAGAGTTAGATGGAGTCACTCTTATGCTCAGTGACAATAATTACGGATGTACCAGAACTCTTCCTACAGAGGAGATGCGTAGTCATAAGGGTGGATACGGAATGTATTACCATATGGATATGCATGGAGGGGCTTATTCCTATGAATGGATTGGGTCTACCTATTTGCCAAGGGTTTGGGAACAGATGACACAGGCTTACGAATTCGGTGTGAGTGAAATCTGGGTTACAAATGTTGGAGATATTGGAACCCAGGAGTATGGATTGTCCTTCTTTTTAGATCTTGCTTATGATATTGAGAAATGGGGAGGAAGAGACTGCGCAGTTACTGTGGAATATACGAAAGAATGGGTGGAAAAACACTTTGCAGCAGCCTTTACAGAAGAGGAAAGAGACACGATAAATCAGATAATATGGAAGTATACAGGTCTCCTTGCGAAAAGAAAGCATGAAGTTATGAATGTAGATGTCTATCACCCGTTACATTTTGGTGAGGCGGATAAGATTATTTGTATTTCGGAAGAAATTCTGGAGTTGTGTCAGACATTGAAAAAGAAATGTGCAAAGGAATATTTATCCGCTTTTATGTCACTTTTATATTATCCAGCTTGTGGGACAGCGAATTTGATGAAAACGTGGATCCTTGCAGGAAAAAATAAGCTTTTTGCTACTCAAAACCGTATGGAAACGAATATTTTAGCAGATCAGATTATGGAATGTATAAAGGTGGATGAGAATTTAGTGCAAGAGTATCACAGTGTTGATGGTGGTTATTATGATGGGTTCGGATTATCAGAGCACATGGGCTTTACAAACTGGAATGACGAGGATTGTAAGTTCCCGATTCTACATACCATTATTCCAGCGAATCAACCTAGAATGTTAGTTGCTCGCGTAGAGGATGAGCACTATATGACAGGACTGACTTGGTGCAACCATCCGCAAGTTTGGAAGGACGCACTCCGTCCGGATGTAGAATTTATAGATTTTGATATCTTTAATGGAAGTGATAAACCTTTTCTATTTGAGATATGTACGGATTGTCCTTGGATTAGTTTTTCTAAGATGTCTGGGGAAGTTAGGATTAGAGAGCGAATTCGATTGAAGATTCATAGAGACAAGCTGAAAGGAAAAAGTGAGGGGAGTTTTCAAGTAAAAAGTAGCTGTCATGCTGTTGCTAATATAGGAGTAGAGGCGGAAAATAAAGAAATAGTACCGAATGTCTTTTTAGAAACAGACGGATATATTGCGATGGAAGCAAGTCATTATACCAGTAAATGGGATAGTGAGGATGGAAGCTTTTTAGTTTTGTCGCCTTATGGAAGAACGGGTAGTGCGATTAAAGTATATCCATGTACTGCAGATTTTATTAATAGGGAGAATCGCCCTTATGTTGAATATGCTTTCCTGACAAATGAAAGCGGTATATATAACTTGTGTTTCTATTTAGCACCTACTACACCAGTAGTATTTCAAAGAGAGCAGTATATTGGGTTTGCTATGAATGATGACGAATTGCAAATAATAAATACAGTAAAGCAACCTGAGATTCCTTTTTTCTTTAGTAGACAATGGTCTAGAGAGGCGATGGACAACATTAAACTGGTAAATGTAGTGGTAAACTGCAAATCAGGAAGAAATGTTCTGAGATTTTTTGGGATGAGTCCAGCAATTGTGCTGGAGAGAATCGTGTTATTTAGGCAGGATGTGAAATTACCAGAATCATATTTGGGCCCAAAAGAAAGCTATTTCAAGTAGATATTAATGTGATAGATGAAACAAAAAGATACCAATAAGAGCTTGCGCTTAATTGGTATCTTTTTGTTTTGGAGGCATAGGGCGTAGCAATATAGTGAAATCTAGCGAAGCTGAGTTGAACTATTTGCGAAACCCAATAGATAGACTTTAATACAGAGTTAAGATTATAACCTTTGGGGCTATTTCATAGCCATTATTTTTATGTTAATGGAGCTTAAGATGAGTAAAACCATGGGAAGAAATCATCAAATATAGATCTTGTCTACTCTAAAAAAGCAAATTTGAGTAGGTTGCATAAAAAGTGTTATACAAACCATGTCATTATTTGATATAATAAGCAAGTTACAAAAGATATGAAAGAGGATAAGTAATGGAAAGTGTTTTTCAAGGTATTAATAATGTATTTTCGTTTGTAATCCCAATCTCGGATTTTTTATGGGATTTTCCAACAAACTTCAGTTGGTATGCAAACATTCCAATTTTAGGTAACTTTTCCTTAGCAATTATATTACTAGTTGCTACAGGTATTTTCTTTACCATCAAGACCGGATTTATTCAAATTACACACTTTAAAGAAGGATTAAAAATACTTACTAAAAAGAAAAGTGATGAGATGGGCATTTCATCGCTCGGTGCATTCTTTTTAAGTTCTGCTATGAGAGTAGGGCCTGGTAATATTTTAGGTGTTACGGGTGCGATTTCAATAGGAGGTCCAGGCGCATTATTTTGGATGTGGGTTTCTGCATTTTTTGGGATGGCAACAGCTTATATAGAAGCTACTTTATCTCAGATTTTTAAAGAAAAAAAAGATGATGATTTTGTAGGGGGTCTTCCATATTACGGGCAAAGACTTCTTGGAAATAAAGCTTGGGCTGGAATTGCTTTATCCTTTATGTTCATTGTTTATGCAATGTGTTGTTTGCCAGCACAAGGATATAATGTAGTAAGTTCAGTAGGTCAGATGGGAGAAATGATTTCAGGTACGAGTATTTCTACAACATCTCCTTTCTACTATATTGTAGCCATTTTATTAATTCTATTAACAACTTATATTGCATTTGGTGGAATTAAAAAAGTTACAAAGGTTACAAATGTAGCTGTACCTATTATGGCAGTTGTTTATGTAGTGACTGTACTTTTATTAATTCTGATGAATTTAGGTGCAATACCTTATTTCTTTAAAGCTGTTTTAGGTGGCGCATTTACGCCAGATGCTGTTTTTGGAGGTGCTTTTGGGACTGTTCTTGCACAAGGTATTAAACGTGGCCTTATGAGTAATGAAGCTGGACAAGGTACAATTAGTTTGGCTGCTGGAACTGCCAATACAGAACACCCTTGTGAGCAAGGGTGTGTACAAGCTATTGGTGTATTCTTAGATACAATGGTGATTTGTACTTTAACAGGCTTTGTAGTGGTTATGGCACATCTTTGGACAAGTGCTGATGCAAGTGCTTGGCTTGAACTCGATAAACTTCCTAAATTTTTAACTTCAGCATCAGTGTTAACACCTGGTGGAGAATTATTTAATTCAATTATTATCTTCTTAATCACAGTATGCTTCTGCTTGTTTGCATTTACTTGTTTAATTGGATTTATTAGTTTTTCTGAAATGGCAGCAGCTAGAATTACAAAAAAGAAAATGTTCATCAATGCCATTCGTATTATGGGTATAGGAATTACTGTTTTTGGAATTTTAAGCTCAATGGCTGGAATAGATTTAGGTAACCTATGGGCAATATCTGACCTAGGTAATATTCTAATTGTATTTGCCAATGTGCCACTTTTATATCTAGGACTTAAATATGCTTATAAAGCAACAGTACATTATAAGAAAAATGATGGAACAAAGTTTACATCAGATATTATTGGTACTGAGTGCAATTATTGGGATGAAAGAAATAAGTAATATAAAAAGATAAAATAGACCCTATGGATTAGACACATAGAAAAAGTGTGTTTAACCCATAGGGCTTTTTTAGTTTTATTATTTAGGACACAGTGGTTATTATTCTTTACGGGTCTTTTCTTTCCTATACTGATAAGGTGTTATATTCATATATTTTTTAAAAACATAACAAAAATAGTTGCTACTTCCAAAGCCTGAAGAGATTGCAATTTCAGTTATAGATAAATGAGTTTTAACCAGTAATCTCTGGGCGTTTTGAATTTTATGTCTTACTAAAAATTCTGAGTAACTAATACCTAACTCTTTGGTAAATAGCCTAGATAAATAGCTAGGAGAAATAGAAATAGCATTGGCTACATCTTCTAAAGAAGGATCTTTAGAAGAATGATTTTCTATATAACGTAAGGCAGCTACAATGATGCTATTGATGCGATTAAAGTTTTCTGAAGTATGAAGCGTTGCATTTTCATCTATGCTTCGTAGCAGGGTCACAATAAGACGACAAAGTAAGCTTTCAAGGATGTGCATTGAATAGCGATCATGTGTGGCATATTCTTGGATGAGTTCAGACAGGATATGATTGACTTTATCCTTATATGTACGATTTAAATGGATTACGACATGATCAAAGAGCTTATTAAAATCTTCTATTCCGATACAGTTTATAACACTTTGAGCAGCCAATTCATTAAACTGCACTCTCTTTGAGCGTACATCATGTTCAGAGATATATTTAGAACGATGGTATAAATCCTTATTAATGAGGACAATATCACCAGGCTGAACATGATAAATTTGATCTAGAGTGAATATTAAGGATTCACCAGAGGAACGAAGTCCCATTCCGTAGTAATCATCATATACTTCAAAGGTGGGCATAGATAACTGAGATTTACAATGGCTTGTGCAAGCACGAACAGTATGCTCTTTACTAAATGGATGCATAAATGAATCTCCTTTATTAATATGACAATAAATCTTAATTTTCAACCTAATATGATATTAAGTTTGAAGTTTGTTTAGAATATTTATGTTATTATCATAATCAATTATAAAACAAACTAAAGGACTTGAGGGTAAAAATATGAAAAAAATACTTTGTAGTGTAGCAGTTATAGGAATCACACTTGCATTTTATGGATGTCAATTAGCAGAAGCTGAGCCAATCAGGGAAGTGTCATATTTTGAGGTAAGTAATGAGGGGATGTTTGCCAAGGAAGTGGTGGAAGAGCCATATGTTGTAGAGGATGTTTTATATGATGAGACAAATGGACTGTGTTTGGATGTTTATATGCCATCAGAAGTAAGTAAGTCACAGACACTTCGTCCAGCAGTTATGCTGATGCATGGTGGTGGTTTAGTAAGAGGAGATAAGAAGACAGATGAACTCACTAAAAGTGTGTCCATCAATCTTTCAAAGCTTGGATATGTAGTTTTTAATGTAAATTATAGACTTTCAGAGAAAGGGAACTATTCAGCTTTACAAAAAGCATGTAGTGACATAACAACGGCAAGAGAATGGATTGCTGAGCATGCCATGGCGTATGGCGTAGATAATCAGTTTGTAGCAGTAGGTGGTTATTCTTCTGGTGCATTATTAGCAATTGATGTGGCTTATAGTAATAAATCTGAGTATGCAGTCTTTAATACATATACACCTTTTGGGGTAATAGATATTGCAGGAGGAAATCTCTCCTTTGGTAAAGTATCTAGTCAAGATGCACCTTGTCTTATGTTACATGGAAGTGAGGATACATCCGTTAAGTTTGCAGATAGTGAAAAGCTTAAGAAAAAGCTAGATCAAAAGGGTGTTAAAAATACGCTTTACAAAATGGAAGGACTTGGACATGTATTTACAACAAGATATGAAGAACTCATTAATCAAATAGCAAACTTCTTATATGTTAATTTAACTGGAGAAGAAAAAGAGGTGTCTATTACTTCTATTATCAATCCTGAGTGGTTAAATGTAGAAGCTAGAAAGCAAAATGGAATAGACTATAAGGCAAGTCAGATTGAACTTAAATTAGACGGTAAACTGGATGAATGGGGAGATAGCCAGGAAATAAAGATAAATCAGATAAAAGATGTGGGAGATGGGCTTCTAAGTGAGGAGGATTTCTCAGGAACCGCATATATTGGTTGGAATGAAAAGGAGCCAAATGCGATTTATATTGCAGCATCTATACGTGATGATGTCATAAAGAATAAAATCCCAAGTGATGGAAAATGGTATAATGCAGACTGCTTAGAAATGGCATTTGATTTCTCAAGGGAAGGTACTGCAGAGCAGTTTGTAAAATGGGTAGTAGGAGCTAAGGAAGGTGAACTTTCTGTGGCTGCCAATAAAGAAAATACTCAGTTAGCAATAGAAAGTAACGATGGTGTGATTAATTATGAAATGATTATATATGTGGATCAGGTAGATCCTTCAATTTTCATTAATAAAAATCCTATCATTGTGGATAGCACATTAGAGCTAGGACTTAGTATTTGCTACAATGATAATGACAACAACACGCGTGAGCATCAAGTGGGATGGACCTCAGGGGCATCTAATGATAGGACAATGATAGGAAACGTAACATTTGTAGAGTAATAAATAGATGATAAATGATTAGCTGTTTATCAATTAAACGTAAAATTACATGATATTTAGATTGGTGGAAAAGGACATCTATGTACGGTTCGTACACATAGATGTCCTTTTTGAATGCTCAGTGATATTAGGAATTGAAAATTATACCAATGCAATATCCCCAGAGGGGGCTTATAGATGATATAGGACAGTAATAGACTATAAAAAGTGATGAAGATTCATCAAGATTTAAAGTTTTTGAATAGGGATACCTAGAAAGGATGATGAGTGTGAGGTATATAAAAAATGTTAGTTTAGTATTATCAGTACTAATGATGTGTAGCCTTTTGGGTGGTTGCGGAGCTGAGAAAACACAAGAGACAGTAAATAGTCCAGTTATTGAACAACAGGATACAACAAATGATGAAGACAAAGCTATACATAAGCAAGCAGAAGAATCAATTATAGTTACGGATAGTTATGGACGCGAAGTTGAGGTTCCTAAAAATGTAAAAACCATTATTCCATTAGGTAATGCACCACGTATGACTACATATCTTGGCATTGCAGACAGAGCAGTAGGAATCCCACAATGTGAAAGTGCAGATAGCCCAATTAAAGCCTATGCATGGATCAGTGCACCTTTATGGGAAGACCTTCCTCATGTAGGAAATGATGCTCTTGGAGCTGGGGAATGGTATGCAGAACAGATTGTTGCATGTAGTCCGCAACTGATTATCTGTACCTATACAGGAGATGTTGCAGATGATATTCAAAGTCAAACAGGAATTCCTACAATAGCAGTTACTTCTCCAGCATTGTTCAGTGATGAATATAATGATTCATTAAGAATTATTGGGGAGGCTTGTGGCGTTTCTAAGCGGGCTGAAACACTAATTCAGTATATGAAAGAGTGTCTTACAGATCTTGAAAACAGAACGAAAGATATTTCAGATGAAAGTAAACCAACTATTCTAGCAGCAGGTGCAACTTTTAGTGGAAGTCATAGCATTGATGGGGTATATGCAAATTATCCAGTATTTAAGGTATTAAATGTAAGGGATGTTGCAGTAGGCATCTCAGAGAAATCAGGGGGACTATTAGTAGATAGGGAACAGATTCTTGAATGGAATCCAGATATGATTTTTTTTGATGCTGGCAGTATGGAAATGATTGAAGCAGATTATGATATGGATGCTGCATATTTTAATCAGCTTAAAGCAGTACAAAATGGAGAATTATATCAATGGCCAAACTCTACATGGCATTATTCTAATGTTGAAATTCCACTTGTAACAGCATACTATGTTGGGGCAATGCTCTATCCAGATGCTTTTAATGATGTGGATTTTGAAGCAAAGGCTTCAGAAATATTTGATATGTTTTTAGGTGAACCAGACTTTCTCAATGTGCTTGAAGAACATTCTGTAACGTATAGTAAAGTGACATTGGGGGATTAAGTATGAATGATATGAATAATACACAAGTTGCAAGATTAGATGTAAATAGTAGGAGTAGAACACATTTAGGAAGGTATGAAAGGTATATTTTTAGAAAAAGAATGATTCTTATTTTGGCAACCATTATAACTGTTATGATTGCACTGTATTCTACTGGGGTAGGAACCTTGCATATAACAGTAGATGAGGTGCTGCGTACCATTTTAGGAAATGGTACGCAGCAAGCAGAGACGATTATTATGGGGATACGTCTACCGAGAATTACAGCAGGCATTTTGGTAGGCGGACTTTTAGCAGCTTCTGGTGCAATCATGCAATGTGTGCTTCGTAATCCTCTTGCTTCGGCTTCTACCTTGGGCGTATCTCAGGGAGCAGCCTTTGGTGCAGCTGTAGGTATTTTATTCTTTGCAGGAGGAACTGTGAATTCTCCTTCTGCAGCTACAGCAGTAGTTATTGAAAATTTTTATACTGTTACATTTTGTGCTTTTATTTTTGGAACCCTATCTACTTTTGTAGTCCTCGCTATTTCTCAATTTAAAAAAAATATTGGTCCTAGTGGGCTTGTTCTTGCGGGTACAGCACTGAGCTGTATGTTCTCGGGCGGTAGTACACTGCTTCAATATTTCGCTGATGAGACTAAGATAGGTGCTATTGTCTTTTGGACCTTTGGAGACTTAGGAAGTACCAGTTGGACTGAGCTTCTTATACTCTTTATTATTTTTATTTTATCCATGATATTCTTTTTGATAAACAGATGGAACTATAATGCCATGGAAAGTGGTGCAGATACAGCAAAGAGTCTTGGGGTCAATACAAGGGCCGTAATGTTAATAAGTATGTTAGTGTGTTCACTTATTGCCTCAGCTGCTGTTGCATTTGGTGGTATTATTAGCTTTGTAGGTCTCATTGCACCACACATTATGCGAAAATTTGTAGGCAATGATTATCGTTATCTTATCCCTTGTTCAGCAGTTGCTGGTGGGCTATTACTTGTTCTCGCAGACACATTTGCACGTACGATTGTATCGCCAGTTATATTACCTATTGGTGCTATAACCTCTTTTCTTGGAGGCCCTATGTTTTTGTTCTTACTATTCAAAGGAGGTAAGTTACGTGGTTAAAGTGGATAATATTATTTATACTTACAATACGTCCAGAGGATATGTATTAGATGCTGTAAGTTTTAATATTGAACCTGGTCAGTGTGTAGCAATCCTTGGAAGTAATGGTGCAGGGAAAAGTACGTTACTAAAATGTATTGACCACATATATCCTGTAAGAGATGGTAGTGTAGAGATTGATGAGCAAAATATTTTTAAGATGAATAATCGAATGATTGCACAAAATATTGCTTATGTTTCACAAAATGCACAGATGATGGATATGAATGTATTTGATGCAGTGCTACTTGGTCGAAAACCTTATATTAAGTGGGATACTACAGAAGAAGATAGGCAGATTGTAAAAAGTATTATTAAGCAGATGGGATTAAGTGACTATATATTACGGAACGTGTCGGAGCTTTCTGGGGGAGAAGTTCAAAAAGTGATGATGGCAAGAGCACTTGCACAACAGCCAAAGTTTTTACTTTTAGATGAGCCAACGAGTAATCTAGATCCTAAAAATCAGCATGAGGTATTGCAAGTGATTTGTGATATTGCGCGTAGCCAAAATATATGTGTGGCTATTATTATACACGATCTTAATCTAGCTATTCGTTACTGTGATAAATTTTTATTTTTAAAAGATTCAAAGGTTTATAGTTTTGGCGATAGAGATAGTATTACGCCTGATATTGTAGAAGCTGTATATAATATGCAAGTTGAGATTATATATCATGGGAATATTCCTGTAATCGTCCCATTTCCTGATAAAATTGAAAGGCAAAAGAATAGGCTTGAATGTTTATAATAGGGGGGAAAGAAATGAGGTTGGATGAAATAAAGGAGCGATGGAAAAAATCGAATCTCGGAAATGGTGAAATTGAGGAGCGAATATGGGATAGAGTATCGAAAGAATACTACAAGATGGATGTGCCAGATTTTGAAACAGATCCATTTTTAAAGTTGATAAATAATGAATTTTCTATTACTCATGAAATGAATAGTCTTGACATAGGTTGTGGTACAGGGAGATATTCCTTTGCTATGGCTAAGAAGATTAGTCATTCAGTGGGGATTGATTTATCTGGAAAAATGATAGAGTATGCTAGACAAATAGAAAAAAAATTATCTTATAAAAACACAGATTTTTATTGGAAGGACTGGGCAAGGGTAGATATTGATGAAATAGGCTTTCGAAAGGCTTTTGATATTGTTTTTGCCCATATGACACCTGCTATTTCAGATTATGGTTCTTTTGAAAAAATGATTGCTTGTTCTCGTAAGTATTGTATTATGGAGAAACATTCAAGAAGAACAGATAGTATTCTTGATGAGGTTTTTGGTTCTATTGGATTGGAGAAAGGGACACAGTCAGATGAAGCGCTTATTTATATTTTTGCCACCTTATGGAATATGGGGTATTCACCAAAGATACAGTATCGCACGCAAGTACATAAATCCTTAAAGACAAGAGAAGATATGACAGCATGGAGTATGGATAGGGCAAAGCTTAGAAAAGAACTTACAGCAGGAGAAGAAGAAAAGATGATGCAAGTCATTGATTCTCATACTATATCAGGTATGGTAGAGGAAACTATGTCTAGTACAATCGTTTCAATATATTGGGAGGTTTAATTAAAAAGTTTTATAGGATTAAAACTACATAGTGGGGAGAGGGTATAAAATATGGAAAACAAAGAAATTTTATGGGAAAAGTGTGCTGCATTTCATGGCCATATTTGTGGAGGGTTAACTATTGGATATAAAGCAGCACTTTATGCAATAGAACTTTTGGAGCTTAAATTTTCAGATGATGAGCAGATTGTCTGCATTTCAGAAAATGATGCTTGTGGAGTGGATGCGATTCAAGTCATGCTTGGATGTAGTGTTGGTAAGGGAAATCTATTATTTCATATGAGAGGAAAACAGGCCTTTTCCTTTTATAATCGAAAAACAGGAAAATCCGTTCGTTTAGTTTTGAAATCTTTACCACAGCCTATGACTAGAGAAGAATCATGTGTTTATTATCAGGCAAACGAGCCAAGTGATTTGTTTGATGTAAAAGAAACAACGATTAAACTACCTGAAAGAGCACGTTTATTTGACTCTTATATATGTGAAGGATGTGGAGAAAAGACTGGAACAAATTGGATTAGATTAGTAGGAGACAAAAAATTATGCTTAGATTGTTATGAAAGTTATGATAGATTCAATGTGTAATATATAGGAAAAGAAAATAAAGTAGGTCGCTGTGTGATAGTCTTATAGGGCTGTGACACAGTTTTTTTATCCTACACTTGAATTGTTAAAAAATATATATAAAATATTTTGTTTTGCATGATATAATTGTTTTGATTAATTAGACCATTATGTGTTTTAAAATAATCGGATGGAGGGAAATGAGTATGAGTAATATATTGAACACAACTGGATATCCTCAGTATCTAGATCATATTGTTTCTGCAAAAGACTGTTATGTTATAGATGAAAACAAAAAAGTCTATCTAGATATGGAAGCTGGTGTTTGGGCTTAGGTCATAATCATCCCGAAATAAATAAGACGATAATAGAGCAATTAGGAAAAATAGCTCATGCAGGATATAAATATAGTACACCAATAGTTGAAAAAGCATCTGCAAAACTTCTTGAAATAGTTGATTTTCCAGATGGAAAATGTGTATTTCTTTCTTCTGGTAGTGAGGCTGTAGAATATAGTATTTGAGTTGCAAAGAAGCTTATTTCGCCAGAAAAGCAAATGGGGTTATGTTTAAAGAATCAGTTTTTTACCTCTTATGGGCAAGGTGCTGATATATCAGACAATAACTGGGTTGTAATAGATTGGCAAAATGACAATGACAGGTCCGTTGCAGAATGGTATGCCTATCTAAGTCAAATTTCTAATATGACAAATGTGGGATATTTTCTATTTGAACCGGGTAATAGTTCAGGTCTTGTTAAGCTACCCCCACAAAACCTTATTACTGCCATTAATCAAATGATGAAAGAGCTAAATGCACTTATTATTGTAGATGAAGTGACAACGGGTATAGGGCGTACAGGAAAATGGTTTGGATACATGCATTATAATCTGGTACCAGATATTATTGCTGCAGGTAAAGGGCTTGGAAATGGTTATCCTGTAAGTGCAGTTATTATGAAGAGACATGTAGTTGAGAAAATATTTTGCAATCCATTCTGCTATGCACAATCACACCAAAATGATCCACTAGGAGCTGCCATTGCATATAAAGTGCTGGAAGTTATAGAAAGGGAACACCTAATAGAAAGGTCATTGGAAAATGGTGCATATTTACGCCAATGTTATATAGAATTACAGAAAGAACATCAATGTATTGACGAAGTTCGAGGAATTGGGATGATGAATTGCATTGAATTTAAAGATTATATGGATGAGGCAATGATGAAGAGAATAGATAAGTTGTTATGTGAGGAAGGTTTCTTGGTTGCTGTTAAGCCATTACATAGAGTGCTTCGCACATATACTCCGTTTACGCTTACTAAAGAAATGATAGATGCCTATTGTACTACACTCAGTGAAGTGCTAAATACCTGCTGTGCTCTATAAAAGCATAACAGGTATTTTTTTATGAGCGAAGAAATTTATCGGTGTAATCCGATGCAAATAAAATTCCTAACAAGTTATCAATTATTTGCTTTTTATAGGAGGAAACTATATGGTCAATCAATCATATCAAAAAGAATATATGAGAAGAATCCATGCAACACAAGATTATATAGAAAAACATATTGGAGAATCCATGTCCATAGAGGAACTTGCTTATGTTGCAGGGTTTTCTAAGTATCATTTTAGCCGTATTTTTCGAAGCATATTACAAGAGCCTCTTGCCCATTATGTAAATCGTATACGGATGGAGAGGGCAGTGTTTCTACTTGCACATCGTGAGGATATGAATGTAACAGATATTGCTTATGAACTGGGTTTTACCGATTCAGCTATTTTTTCAAGAGGATTTAAGCATTATTATGGTATGACGCCTCGTGAATATAGAGACACATATAGCAAGAATTGCAAAGATTCTTTTTTGCTATCTGATTACAATAAAACCACGGTGAAGAAAGAATGGGCTCATGATAAGTTTCCTATCAAAGGCAACATAACAATCGTTACATTAGAAGAGAAACAATTAGCTTATGTGAGACATATAGGGACATATGAGACATTGGCTAAGGCATATGAAGGGCTTATACAAACTTTGTTTCAAGAGGCCAATAAACAGAAGCTTTTAGAAGAAGATTATTGGGTACTTGCTATTTATCATGATAATCCAGAGTTTGCAGAGGAAACACAGTTTCGTACAAGCTTATGTCTTACAGTACCCAAAAATCAAAGGATACAAGAAGATGGTATCCTTGGCAGTATGAAGTTAGAAGGCGGTTTATATGCAGTTGGTCATTTTGAAATTTACAGGCATCAATATGGCGATGCATGGAACTATATGTATCAGGAGTGGCTGACTTGTAGTGGATATGTGCCACGAAATACCTATCCATTTGAGGTATATTGTAATGAACCTACGGGGGAGGAAGATTGTATTCATATTGTAGAAATCTATGTGCCCATTGAGCCCATTCATCAGTAATCCCAATTTTAATACAGGAGGCATGATGTATGCATTTAAAGGCAAAGATGGAGCAAGTTATCAGTGAAAGTTATCAAAATTCTACTGGGGTAGTGGTTAGAAAAGGCGGCCATGTGATCTATGAAAATTACTGGAATGATAGTACAAGGGATACAAAGAACCATATTTTTTCAGTGACAAAAAGCATTGTTTCAACTTTAATAGGTATTGCCTTAGATAAAAAGTTGATTCAAAGTGTGGATCAGAAGATTCTTGGGTTCTTTCCTGAGTATTCAGTAGTAAAAGGAGAAGAAAATATTCAAGAAATTACCATCAGGGATTTACTTACAATGACTGCACCTTATAAATATGAACATGAGGATTTTGAAGCCTATTTTTCCAGTGAGGACTGGGTAAATGCGGCGCTTGATTTACTAGGTGGTAGTCCAAAAGGTACATTTCGCTATACACCTATTATAGGACCTGATATTTTATGTGGGATATTAACTCAGGTAACAGGAAAATCTGTATTAGATTTTGCAAAAGAAGAATTATTTGGGCCTTTAGAGATAAAGGTAGATCGCTCCATTATTTTTCAGAGTGTAGAAGAACAATTGGCATTTTATAATGAGAAAAATATCAATGGCTGGGTGGCAGGACTAAATGGAGTGAATACAGCTGGTTGGGGACTTAACTTAACAGCTATGGATATGGCAAAAATCGGGCAGTTGTACTTAAACGATGGCATGTGGCAAGATAAGCAGATTGTATCTAAGGCGTGGATTAACGAGAGCACGAGTAAACAGTCATTTTGTGAAGCATTTCAACTTTCCTATGGCTATCTTTGGTGGATTATAGATGAAGAGGAAGGAAGTTTTGCAGCAGTGGGAGATGGTGGCAATGTCATTTATGTTAATGCTAAAAAGGATATGGTCATTGCTTTAACCTCACTGTTTGTTCCAAATGCTGAGGATAGAATACAGCTTATTAAAGAATATATAGAACCTGCGTTTAGTTAATAAAATCTCCTATGTGTTTTGAATATCAAGACACATAGGAGATTTTATTTTTAGGCTATAAAGCTAAGCATTGTATAATTTTAATGAATATTTAGAAAATAATTGACAAAGTTAATGCGATTAACTAACATCTATAATATCAGCGGTGGGGGTATCTGGTTATGATGCTATTCGAAGCATGTGTTATGCCGTATATGACTATGCCATAGAGAATCCTGATGTGTTTGAAGCAATGCTTTGGTATCACAAAAATCAAGATGAAGCCTCTAAAGTGGCAACAGGACAATTGTCTGTTTATTACACGCGTATTATGTCCTCGTTAAATATCAGTAAGAACGACAGCATCCACCTTATTAGGATTTTACGAAGTTTTATAGAAGGTTTCTTTTTACTAGTTAATAAAGGTGCTTTTGGATCGTCATTACCTATTAAAGAGAGTTTTGATATGGCACTAGAAATCATGATTGAAGGCATGAAAAGTTTAGAAAAAAGAGAGGTGTAAAGCTATGTTTCATACGATTTATATTTGCGTAGTTATGTTTGTGCTTCCATTTGTATGCTGGCTTATTGAAAAGAGAAAGAATAAAGAAGCGTCTGTTGATATTCTTTGCAAGTGGTTTATATTTTGGTCAGTGGGCGTAAGAGCATTTACAACAGGAGCAATGCAGTTCTTTAATTCATCATACACAATGGCATTATTGCAGTTAGGAGAAGAAAGTAAAATCATGATTATGGAGTTGGGAGCTTGCCAATTAGGTATTGGGGTACTGGGGGTAATGTCCTTATTAAAGAAAAATTATCGTGCTTCAGCAGCTTTAAGTTATACCATCTTTATGATAGGAGCAAGCTATATTCATATTGTTCGCTTAGAAATGGCAAATATAGAGGAAATCCTATCATTACTTGGTGATATATGGGTTATAGTGGTTACAATGATTTATTTTATAAATCAGAGAAAAGTAAAAAGTGGTAAATAGGTGTCTTAGCTTGCGATGTATAAATGATTATGTTAAGTTAGGGAGAGTGGCCTAGCTGCAGAAAGTTTTAGCAAAGGACGGAATCAAATTATGAGTATTTTCAAAACAGAAGATTGTCCCATTTGTGGGAATAAGACAAATGCGTTTCAGAAAACAATGGCTAGATATAATGGCAAATTTATCTGTAGGAGTTGTTATCCTAAAATCATAAAAGCTGGCGTAAACGTTTGGGAGATTAAGAAAAAGACGCTTGCCGAATTACAACAACTCATTGGGGATATTCAAGTAAGTATAGATATGCAGCAAAATTTAACTTCTGAAAATATGGAGATTATAGAAACTAAAATAGCAAAAAAGCCTGCTGACAATAGTATTGCAGAGCAAATAAAGAATGGAAAAAGTTATCATCTAGAAGATACAAGTACATCCATTGACTTTTATGAGCATTATCTTGAATACACTGAAAAGCGTTATAGCAATACAAAATGGAAGTTGGATTACGATACAGAAAAACTGTATGCTTTTCAGCTTAAGGAAGTAAGTTATGAGATAACAGACTATCATAATGCGGTTTATATACGTTATTTACCATATTCAGGAGCACTTATTCCAAAAACATTAATAGTTTATGTGGATAAAAGAGAGCTTAAGAACATCCAGAAGCTTATAAGTTATTTGAATGAAAAAATTGCAGTTAAATATCAATATGATAAGATTGAAAAAACAAGAGAGGAATTACGAGAATTAGAAAGAGTTTATGGAAAATATAGATATTCAATTAACCAATTTGCATTTCTAGATGAGGATCATTACCTTAAAGAGAGCGCTTATGATGTAGAGCTAGAGAACGTAAAAGCGTGTAACTTTGATATTTCAACAGTTAAGATTGAAGAGGCACTCTATTTTGAATTTGAACCAAACAATCTAAATGATAAGCATGCCATCAAAGTGATTTATCATAACCAGTGCATTGGTTATATTCCTCAGAATAACCTACAAAGTATGATGAAAGCATATTATGAGGATCCGAATGGACAAGTAAGGGGCTTTATTCAGCGTGTGAATGAGCATAATAAAGAAATACAAATTGGACTAGGGTTTTATAAACAGCTTACTAAAGAGGAATTAAAGAAAGTACCTCATATGGATGTGAGTTTAATAAAAACCTCAAAGAAAGATTTCATGGGTACATCAAGACAGGAACATTTGGATTGTGTTTCTGAAGGGGATGAGGTTTATTTAGAGTATGATTATGAGACAGAGACTTATCTTGTAACTGATGATTGTGCTAATGAATTAGGAGAAATAAGTAAAAGTAAATCACAAAAACTACAGGAATATGAGGATGAGGGAAAAACATTTTATGGTGTGATTCTTGAAACAGATTATAGTGATTCAGGGAAAAATACATGTGAGATTCGTATATTTATAAAAGAAGAATAGAAAAAGAAGGGGCTATCGAAAAATACATCTGCTCAGTCGTCCGAAAAAAGAATTTCTTCCAGAAACACTTTTTTCTCCCTTATGAGCTAGAATATGCCTAATTTTTAAGGAGGTATCGCGTTTCGCGACACCTTCATTTTTTTGCACCAGGAGGGAGAAAATGGACACAATAATAGATATATATTTTGTTATTAAAAAAGCTGTTAAAGATGCCATTATAGAGGCGAAAAGGGAACTATAATAAATGATATATATACCAACGATACAAATTAATCCCTTGGACATAATAAGGTTAAAAGTCTAAGGAGGCATTATGGAAGGAAAATGTGAATTATGTTATCGAGAAAATATAGTTTTAACTAAGCATCATTTATTACCGCGAGAAGAAGGTGGCAAGGAAGAACATATTTCATTGATTTGTGAAGACTGCCACAAGCATATTCATGCCTTATATACTAATAGAGAACTGGCAGTAAGATTAAACACGATTAAAGCACTTCAAGAGGATGAGAAAATCAGTAAATATCTTAAATTTATTAGAAAACAGCCTGCTAGTAAAAAGGTAAGAAGCTATAAATCAAAAGAGAGAAAAAAGCGTTAATAGATTATGATGAAAAGGATGTCATCCACTTTATGCAAAAAATATTTAGAATATTTATATAATTAGTGACACTATTATAGATTCATGTTATTAGTGAAAGGAGTAAGTAAGGTACTACTGAAAGAACAGACAATATAAAGAAAGCTAATAAATGATTTTAAGGGCTATGCAATATTAGGAAAGGAAGCTGGGTGAATAAAATATGGAAAAACAATATATTAAATCCGAGCGTGCACATTTTATGTGCCCCAATATGCACTTTGGCATGATGGCAAGATTATCACAAGAATATACTGATGAGAAATTAAGTCTAAGTTTAAACATGCTAGCAAAAGCGCATCCATTTTTGAGAAGCTTAATTAGTCTGGAAGAAGAAACAGGAAAGCTTTTTTATGCAGTATCTCAGGATTCACAGATCGTTATTGAAAAAAGAGAAAATACGGATACCTTATGGGAAGATTATAAGGGAGTTGCAAATAAAGAATGGAATGTATTTAAGAATGGGTTATTGAGGGTGTTTGTATATCCTGAAAAAACTAGCTTTGCGATTGTATTTATTGCCCATCATTTATTGGGAGATGGAAGATGCCTTTTGGGATTGGTTAGTGAATTTGCAGATGCCTATAAAGAAGGCAAGGTTCCTAATGAGGTAGAAGAATGTTTGATTCAAGATATAGTAGATTTGCCACCTAATAGTGATTTAAAAGGGATAAGTAAATACATAGTAAAAAGTGCAAATAAAAAATGGCGTAAAGAAAACCAACAAGTTTCCTATAAAGACTATGCTTGTTTTGCAGAAAGATTTACAAAGGAAAATCCTGTAGCTTATGAGCTGTTGAAGGTATCTAATAGCCGTTTAAAAAATATGAAAAGATGTTGTAAGGAGAATAGTATTTCTCTTAATGACTTGCTGATGGCAAAGACCTATATCGCTACAGGAACAAAGAAAATCATTATAGCATCAGATATAAGAAAACAATTATCCTGCTATAGAAAAGGTGCTATGGGGAATTATGCCACAGCATTTGGCGTGATATGTAAAGGAAAGACAACGGATGTTGTAGAAAAGGCAAAAGAGGTT
Organism: Cellulosilyticum sp.; assembly: GCA_015058045.1. Classification (GTDB taxonomy): domain Bacteria; phylum Bacillota; class Clostridia; order Lachnospirales; family Cellulosilyticaceae; genus Cellulosilyticum. Next base: position 49,052 of record SVDC01000009.1, on the reverse strand, counting down.
CATAAACAAGTAGAAGTATATAAGAAAAATAATCGAAAATTAATGCTAGTGCTATCCCTCTATTTGAATATGGATGCTAATTTGATTGATGCAGCTACGATTGCATCATTTGGGAGTTTTGAGAGCAAAGCGGCAAAGTTTGTGGGACAAAATATGTTTGGTTATTTAAAAAGAGATGGTGTTAGTATTACAAATCTTGGGAAACTAGAGAATCAGAATATGGAAGAACTTATTTTTATTCCACCAGCCTCACCAGCAACAAGTGTGACAATAGGGGTAGTCACCTTAAATGATACGATGCGTATGTGTAGTAGCTATTATGAGAAGATATTATCTAGGGAAGCAGCTAAAAGGTATTTAGAGGCATTAGGGTAAAAATACATGGAGGAGCATTTGTAGTAGGCATAAAAAATAACGTCAGTTTGAACTCAAACAATAGAAAAGAAAGAAAAGCATAGGGGCAGATTAAATCTGTCCTATTTTTTTGCTGTTTTTTATAGTGATAGAAGATGATAATAAAAATACTATCGGTAGAATAAAAATTATGTATTTTACATATTAACACGCATTCAGTAGAATGTTACATGGAAAAAATGGAAAGGTAGAGGAAGATGAAAAGAGAAACAACAACAAAAGATTTATGGATACTATTTAAATCTATGTTTATGCTGAGTGCTTGTACATTCGGTGGTGGTTTTGTCATTGTATCCCTTATGAAAAAGAAATTTGTAGAAGAATTAGGATGGTTAGAGGAAGATGAGATGCTAGATATTACAGCAATTACACAGTCTTCACCAGGACCACTTCCTGTTAATGCTTCTGTTATTATAGGATATCGTATGAAGGGAATATTAGGTTCACTTATTGCAGTACTGGGGACTATTATTCCTCCAATGGTTATTATTTCGACTATCTGTGTATTCTACACACAGTTCCGTACTAACCCTTATATTAATATGGCACTTCAGGTTATGCGCGCTGGGGTAGCGGCTGTTATTATTGATGTGACTTGGAATCTTGCAAAAAATGTGTGGAATGGTAAATCAGTATTTTATATTGCACTAATGATCGTTGCATTTATTAGTACGTATTTCTTAGGTATTAGTGGCATGATCATCATTCTTATTTGCTTAGGCATTGGTATTACAGATGCAATTATTAGTGTATGCAAAAAGGAAGGAGCAAATAAAAATGAACTTACTGACTAAATTATTTTTCGCTTTCATTCAGGTAGGAATGTTCTCAGTAGGTGGCGGATATGCAGCAATTCCACTGATTCAAGAACAAATAGTTAATATTCATCAGCTTATGACCATGGAGGAATTTTCGGATTTAATTACGATTGCAGAAATGACACCAGGACCGATTTCTATTAATTCATCTACATTTGTAGGAACAAGACTTGCAGGTGTATTTGGAGCGATTCTTTGTACATTAGGATGTATTATTCCTTCATTTATTATTTGTTTGCTACTGGCGCATTTTTATTATAAATATCGCTCATTTACTGGTGTACAAAAGGTGCTTAGTGCTATGAGACCAGCAGTTGTAGCTTTAATTGGTTCAGCAGGTGTCTCTATTTTAATGCTGGCCCTATTTAATTCTACTTTATCTCAGGCAAGCTTATCTAATTTACGTATTATTGAACTAGGTATTTTTGCAGTATCACTATTTTTACTACGTAAATTTAAGCATAAAGTAGGGGCTATTAAAGTCATCTTAGGCTCAGGTGTTGTAGGAACAATCTTATACTTAATCTGTGGTGCTATAGCGTAACACCACAGATAGAAGCAAAGCGTAAGAATTCATCAGATAAATATTTATCCTTATGATAGACAAGACGAATATCACGCTTGATACAAATATCTTTTAAAGGTACATGAACAAGTGTACCTTGCTTAAGCTCGGTTGAAACAAGCATACGCGAAAGAATGGCTAAACCATTTCCATTGATGACAGCATTCTTAATCGCCTGTGTGTTTGTACAGACCCAGCTTTTTTTTATTTGAATTTTATGCTCTCTAAGAAACTGGTCAAACTGATTGCGATCATTACTACCAGACTCCCTAGATATAAAAGTTTGGTTAGATAAATCTTGAATTTGAAGATTCTCTTGCTTAGATAAGGGATGAGTAGGAGCAGCCACAATAATCAGTTCATCTTCGCAGACTTTTTGACATAGGATATCTGGACTAGTAATAAGTCCCTCAACAAGACCTATATCTAGGCTATTATTTAAAATAAGACTTTCTATTTGGCTGGTATTATCAATCGTTACATAAAGCTCTGTATACGGATTTTGTGCGTTCATTTTATTTACAATATCATTTAACATGCAAGTACCTACAGAAACACTAGACCCAATACGCAGTCTATGAAGATTACCTTGAGAGGTAAGAAAGTCATGGATTTCATCATAGGTACCCAGTAGATGATAAGCATAGTTTAAAAGTTTCTGCCCAGTCTCTGTAATATACAATCTTTGGGAAAGACGTTCAAATAATTTCACATTATATTCTTTTTCTAACTCTGTAATAGCTTGACTAATAGAAGGCTGAGAAATAAATAATTTTTTTGCAGCAGCATGCATAGTTTTTTCTTCTGCTACAGCCACAAATATTTTTAAAGTACGTAAGGTCATCAGTTAAATCCTTTCTTTTGTTTGGACTATAGGTAAATGATTAGCTGTTTAAGGTAAATATAAAACCTTGGAGATTAAAAATAAAATAAAATGTATTTTTTGTAAAGGAAATTCGGGAAAAAAGCTAGGAGCAATCCATTAGGTGACTGATATACCAAGACAATTAAAATAGGAATCTAGTCAATAGGGCATATAAATGGGCATTAATCCTTTAAAGATTAGACATAATAATGTTAGTTATTAAAAAGGAGAATCGATATGGATTTACACTATATACAAGGAAATGTACTATTTGCTCAAAATAACAAGGTGCCTAGACAATATCCCTATTTAACTGAGAATCTAGAGACAGAAGTAGTGATTATTGGAGGTGGTATAACAGGTGCGATTGTTAGTTACTATTTAACTAAAGCAGATATACCCTGTGTAGTCATTGAACAATCAAGGGTAGGGCTGGGTAGTACATGTGCAAGTACAGCCTTACTTCAGTATGAACTAGATAGTTTGGCAAGAGATGTAGAAACTTATATACCTATGGAAGATATTTTAGAAGCTTACCATATGGGGGCAGAGGCACTTGCTGATATTAAAGAGATTATACAGGAGTATGGAAATAGATGTGGCTATGCAGAAAAAGATACTTTAATTTATACAGCTAAAGATGCAGAAATAGGGTGTCTTGAAGAAGAATATCGTATTCGTAAAGAAGCAGGATTTGAGGTAGAACTTATTACACAAGAGACGAATCCTTTTAGCTTTGAACTTGCGGCAGGTGTTTATGCACATAAAGGTGGTGCACAAATCGATCCTTATCGTTTCACACACCAATTACTAGAAATAAGCACTGCCAAAGGGGTACGTGTTTATGAAAATACAGCGGTCAATAAAGTTAACTATGGTGCGGAAGATGTAGAGCTTGAGCTTAGCTATGGCTATACAATAAAAGCTAAAAAAATTATCTTAGCGACTGGCTATGATACAGGGGCATTTTCCACTAGAAATTATGGAATAAAAACAGTGAGCTATAACATTGCGACTAAGCCAGTGAGTAGCTTTGAGGGATGGCCAAAAACACCGTTAATTAGGGATAATAATGATCCGTACTTTTACTATCGAACCACATCGGATCAGCGTATTATAGCAGGGGGACAGGATATTCCTTTTGAAGTAAATATCTTTAAGGAAAAAGTGGCTGAGGAAAAATATGAGATTTTAGAAGCTAAACTTAAAGACATGTTTCCTTACATTCCTAATATTCAAATAGAGTACCGCTATTGTGGATGCTTTACTTCTACTCCAGATAATTTAGGCTTTGTAGGAAGTGACTTAGAACACAAACAGCTTTGGTATTGTTTAGGATATGGTGCAAATGGTATTTTATTTGATGTTTTAGGTGCTAAGATGTTAACCAAACTCTATAGAGGTATAGAGGATCCAAGAATGAGACTCTTTAAAATTAATCGTTTTGACTAAAATAGGTTTAAAAGAATACATGGTAGAATGAAGGCTACATTAATGGGGACTATGTTTTATAGATTTTTTATAAGACATAGTCCCTATTTTATTTTCAATAATGTTAAAGATAGTATGGGGATACGATATTTGATTTTTAATATTTCATTAATAAAACATAAAAGCAATTTAAATTTAAACTATAAAGTAGATACTAATGGTATACTAAAGTTAGAAAAGATGAACATACACCAGGAGGAAGAACAGATATGTACCTAGAAAAGATTAATGGACCCGAGGATGTAAAAAAGCTTAGTGGAGGGGAGTTAAATATATTAGCTGAAGAAATGAGAAGTGCATTACTTCAAAAGCTTAGTAAACGTGGGGGACACTTTGGACCAAACTTTGGTTTTGTAGAAGCAACAATTGCACTACATTATGTCTTTAACTCACCTATAGATAAAATTGTATATGATATTTCACATCAAAGTTATGGGCATAAAATGTTAACAGGTAGAAAGGATGCTTTCTTATATGAAGAACATTATGGAGATGTATCTGGTTTTACAAATCCAAAAGAAAGTGAGCATGATTTCTTCACTGTAGGCCATACTTCTACCTCTGTAAGCCTTGCATCTGGACTAGCTAAAGCGAGAGATTTAAAAAGAGAAAAGGGTAATGTCATTGCGGTTATTGGAGATGGTTCTTTAAGTGGTGGGGAAGCCTTAGAAGGATTAGACTTTGCATCAGAGCTTGAAAGTAACTTTATTATTATTGTCAATGATAATGATATGTCTATTGCTGAAAATCATGGAGGACTTTATAAAAACTTAAAAGCTTTAAGAGAGAGTAATGGGGAATGTCCATGCAACTTATTTAAAGCAATGAGTTTAGATTACATTTATGTAGCAGAAGGCAATAATATAGAAAAGTTAATTGAAGCGTTTCATCAAGTAAAGGATAGTACACATCCAGTTGTGGTGCATATTAATACGGTTAAAGGAAAAGGCTATACTTTTGCTGAAAAGAATAAAGAGGATTGGCACTGGCATATGCCGTTTAATATAGAAACTGGTGAGTCTACAAGAAACTTTACTGGTGAAAGTTACAGCACACTCACTTGTGATTTTCTAATGAAAAAGATGAAAGAAGATCCTACTGTAACCATGATTACAGCAGGTATACCAACTTCTATGGGATTTACAGAAGATAAACGTAAGGAAGCGGGCAAACAGTTTGTAGATGTAGGGATTGCAGAAGAGCATGCAGTAGCTTTTGCATCTGGTATAGCAGCTAATGGTGGTAAGCCTATATTTGCGACCCATTCAAGCTTTATACAAAGAACTTATGACCAAATGTCACAGGATTTATGTATTAATGGTAATGCAGCCACACTTTTAATTAGTACGGCCTCTATATATGGAATGAGTGATGTGACACATCTTGGTATCTTTGATATTCCACTTATTTCTAATATACCGAATATGGTATACCTTGCGCCAACCTGTAAGGAAGAATATTTAGCAATGTTGGATTGGAGTATTGAGCAAAATCAGCATCCAGTAGCTATTCGTATCCCATGTAATGGTGTGATTTCTACAGGTGCTAATATAAAGTTTGATTATAGTCAATTAAATCAATATGAGGTAAAACAAACGGGTAATAGAATTGCAATTTTAGCATTAGGAGACTTCTATCAGTTAGGTGAGCAAGTAGCAGAGGCAATTAAAATCCAAATTGGTGAGATGCCTACACTCATTAATCCAAGATATATTACAGGAATAGATGCCAAGTTATTAGAAAGCCTAAAAGCAAATCATGAAGCGGTAATCACTTTAGAAGATGGTATTTTAGATGGTGGATTTGGTGAGAAGATTGCTAGATTTTATGGTTCAAGTGATATGAAAGTATATAACTATGGATTCAGAAAAGAATTTATTGATCGCTATAAGGTTGAGGAAGTTTTAAAAGCCAATAGACTGACACCTGAGCAAATTGTAGAAGATGTAGTAATAAATAGATAGAGTAATATAAAAAATATGCTTCATTAGGATAAAGCTCTTTAAGAATGAGCTTATTATCATGATGAGGCATATTTTTATTTATAGACTAGAGTTTAATCAGAATAAAAGGGATCATGAATAAAAAAGGAATGGAGACTTGACTCTCACGTTACGTCATAGCGTATGCTAAGTAAAATAGAGTATATGAGGGGAGAAAAAATATGAGTGTTAGAAGTATTTGTTTAGATAAAATTGAATGCATATTTATATGGAGATGAATTGGCTCATGAACATGGTATAGGGATTGGAGAGGCGACACTTATGCCAGCCGATGAAATACTCAGGCAATCAGAAGGATTTTGGATGGAAAGGACAAAGTGGCATGTTAACAGTTAATGAAGTAAGCAAGTTAACAGGAGTAAGTATTCGTACATTACATTATTATGATGAAATAGGGTTATTACAACCCACTACTGTTACGCAGGCAGGCTATAGACTTTATGATGATTTGGAGTTAGAACGCTTACAACAGATTTTATTATTTCGTGAACTAGAATTTTCATTAAAAGAGATTAGTGAAATTATCAATAGTAAAAATTTTGAAAGAGAAAAAGCTATTGACCAACAGATTGAACTTCTAACATTAAAAAAGGAACATATAGAGGATTTAATTCTTCTTGCTAAAAAAATGAAAAAAGAAGGGACTTATATTATGGAGTTTAAAGCATTTGATACATCTAAGATAGATGACTATACAAAAAGAGCAAAGGAACAATGGGGTAATACCAATGCCTATAAAGAATTTGAAGAAAAAAATAAAAAAAGAAGCAAAAAAGATTTCTCTTATATTAATGAAGGATTAATGAGTCTTTTTAGGGAATTTGGCACAATGATGGAAGAAGAGGTAGAGAGTGAAAAAGTTCAGCATCAAGTGGAAAAGTTACAGACTTATATTACAGAGCATTATTATACATGCACCACTGAAATTCTTGCAGGGCTTGGGCAGATGTATAGCAGTGGTGGTGAATTTACAAAGAACATTGATACTGTTGGAGGAGAAGGTTGTAGTCAATTTACTGCTAGAGCCATAGAAATTTATTGCAAGGCTCATTAAAAAGGATGGTCTAGGGAATTAGTCCTAATAGTGAGGCGTTATAGGCATAAAAATATTTGCTAAATGTTTGATAGAGTAATTGAACGGGTAGCACCTAGAGGTATAAGAGAAATTTACTAGATGCTAAAACTATAGGTGTGCACAATAAAATGAATAAGTTTAAATGTTTAAAAATGAGTTGAATTATCTGAATTGGAATGCTATACTATTTACGACATATGTCGGAAATGGAGGTGCCAAAATGGCCAGACCCAGCAAATGTCGAAGAATATGTCATGAGCCGTGCTATGATAGATTTGTGCCAAATGGTATTTTATCTGAGGAGCAGGTGATGTTAACGGTAGATGAGTATGAAGTCATCAGACTTATTGACTTGGAAAAGAAGACTCATGAGCAATGTGCTTTGCAGATGAATATTTCCAGAACCACTGTCACAGAGATGTATGATAGAGCCAGGTACAAAATGGCTGATAGTATGGTTAATGGTAAAGCATTATGTATTACAGGCGGCAATTATCAGCTTTGTGATGGAACGGCGAGACATTATTGTGGGAAACCATGTAAAAGAATGGATTTAACAGCTATAGTACCTATCATAAAAGAAAAAGGAGCGAATATAATGAGAGTTGCAGTAACTTATGAAAATGGAAACGTATTTCAACATTTTGGTCATACAGAAACATTTAAGATTTTCGATATTGAAAATAATAAGGTTATTAGTTCACAGGTAGTTCCAACAATGGGAAGTGGTCATGGTGCACTTGCAGGATTTCTTGCAGAAAATAGTGTAGACGTATTAATTTGTGGTGGTATTGGCGGTGGTGCACAAACAGCTTTAGCCAATGCTGGTATTAAACTTTATGGTGGGGTAACTGGTAATGCAGATGAAGCAGTAAATGCACTAATTGCAGGAAATCTTGGTTATAATCCAAATGTACATTGTAATCATCATGATCATGAGCACGGAGAAGGCCAACATCAATGTGGAGAGCATGGTTGCCACTAAGAGTGATGATACAAAAAGCTATTAAAGTTAGAGTGAATGACGCTAACTTTAATAGCTTTTTTGCTTGGCGTTATTTTATTGATTTAATATATAGAAAATTATGATACTATATAGAAGAGATACATGATTAAGAAGACATATAGATAGAGAATAAGATTGAAAAGGATAATTTGAGAGGAGAGAGAAGTACTAATGGAAAATATAAAAGAAATACTTAATCAGCAATTAGCAGATGATTTTTGTTGTAGTGTAAATGAGGTGAAGAATCATCAGCATATTTTTACGTATTATGAGCCAAGAATGAATAGAAGAAAGTATACTGATGATAATACCTGTTTTTTAAAAATTGCTTGTATACATGGAAAGTTATTAGTATCTGGAGAAAAAAGCATTGTAGACTGGTGTCGTGAGAAATACCATAATAGCAATGCTGCATGGTTTATGGAGTATGGTAACTTACATGAGTTAGACTGTAAGATGCATGAATATGGTTACCGAGTTGGACTTGCACATCCTTTTTATATTTCAGATGAAATCACACAACAGCCTGATATAAAAGGTGATATTGTATGGTATGAGGAAAATGAAATAGAGAGATTTCGTGGTGATTTAAGATTTCATGAAGCTTTTGCCTTTTGTCAGAGCGCACCAGATCGTATAGGGGTATCATTACAACGAGAAGGTCAAATATTAGGGATGGCAGGTGCAAGCAGTGACAGCATGAAAATGTGGCAAATAGGAATAGATGTATTGAGTGAGTATCGTGGAGAACATATTGGAACTGCGCTAGTTATTTTATTAAAAAATGAATTATTAAAGAGAGGTATATTGCCTTTTTATGGAACAGCCATGTCACATATAGCATCACAAAATGTTGCGTTTCATGCAGGATTTTATCCAGCATGGACTGAGTTATATGTACAGAAGAACTAGAATCAAGTGTTACAGTAACTTCAGTTGGACGGAAAGGAGAATATCAGGAGATTGCACCTATGGCATATGGACAATCATTAACGATCTTAGCTTTATCTGAAGCTTTATCACAATATTAAAATGAAGCAGTAAAAACCGCCTAACTCTCATCAGTAAAGCAAGAGAGCTAGGCGGTTTTTATATTGTAAAGAAAGGTGTAATATGATAACCTAAAATGTAGTGAAAATTCTATATATATAGAGGGTGCATTTAGAAAGCATACTAATACTTACAGATGTGATGAACCATTTCAGTAGAATGGCTAAAGGACAAGTTTCAAAATAAACCAGTTTATTGATAGATTTTAGGAAGAAGAGAGCGGTGTAGGAGCTTGGTTCTATTTGTCATCTTATATATGGTACTATAAATTTTATGATTTAAATATAAAAGGCGTAAAGTGAGGAACAATAATGAGAAATTTAATAGGCTTCATTCGAATTAATAACTCAGTACAGTTGAGATACTGTTAGCAGATTGTGCTGAGAACCAATAAAATAAGCTAACATCGCAGCTGTACTGATCCTTAGGAAAATAAAAAATACCAAAGGAGTACAAAGATGCGCTACATAAAAGAAATTTTATTTAAGAATAAAGGATTAGTGTTTGTTTATATTGCAATAGGGATTTTCAATGCTTTTTTAACCAACTTTAAGGTAGATTATTTTCAGCAAGTTGTGGATGGTTTAGCTGAAGAATCTATTGTCTTAAGTGGGATTATCACATATGGGATTATTTTAGTAATAAATTATTTAATGAATTATTTAGATGAATATCCAAGTAAGAAGCTTGCAGAGGGGATTTATCTAGATTTTAAATTATTAGCTCTAAAGAAAATCAGTAAAATCAATTATTTAGCTTATCAAAAAGAGGGAATAGGCAAGTTGACACAACGTATTGAAAGTGGTGCTAGAGCAGGAAAAAATTTGTTGTATGATTTTTGGTTTTGTGTTATAAGAAATCTATTGCCAACGATTGCTTTTAGTATGTATTTTATATGGAAAATGAGTAAGCCCATTACATTTGCTATATTAGGTGGTTATATTATTATTTTTATTATTACGAATGTCTTATTAAAAGTGTTATATCAGATTAAAGAACGTATTCTTACTAATGAGGAACAGATGAATCATTATTTAGTGAGGGGCTTTATGGAGATGATAGTATTTCGTATGGAGAAGCAGTTTCCAAATGAAATACGTAAAGCATCTCTTGCAAAAAAGGAGATTGTACGTTCCAAGGTAAAAATGAATATGATTCACGAGGCATTTTTTACAGTATTTGCACTACTTGTAGCATTATTAAATATTGGGATTTTACTTTATGCTTGGTATACAAAGTCACTTTCTATAGGTGCTATAGTGGCATTACTTTCGCTTATAGATAATGCTTATACACCCATTGCTATTTTTAATGTTTTATATGTGCAGTATAAGTTAGATAAAGCTTCTTTTCATAGATTTGAAAACTTTTTAGAGTTAGAAGATGATGTTCAACTTAATCAAGGGAAAGAACTAACGACTCTAGGAGGGAATATTGAAATAAATCATCTGTCTTTTCAGTATGAGGATCAGTGGTTATTTAAAGACTTAAATCTATCGATTAAACAAGGCGAAAAAGTAGCTTTTGTAGGAGAAAGTGGCTCTGGGAAATCTACATTAGTTAAATTGATTGCAGGATTAATTAAGTATGATACAGGCAGCATTCAAATAGATGGACAAGAATTAAAGGAAATCTGTTTAAATAGCTTATATGACCATTTAAGTTACATTTCACAGGATTCACCTATTTTTGATGGGACATTAAGAGAAAATCTAGTATTTGACCGTGATATATCAGATGATGTACAAGTTAAAGCATTAGAAAAAATGTGTTTATTAACTCTTTATCAGAATATGAAAAAAGGGTTAGAGACAGAAATAGGGGAAAGAGGTATGATTCTATCAGGTGGTGAAAGACAAAGACTAGCCATAGCAAGATTATGTTTTGAAAGAAAGGCAATTACCATCCTAGATGAGGCGACTTCGGCAATGGACAATTTAACAGAAGAAAGCACGATGAATGAGCTAACTAAGATGTTGAAAGATCAAACAGTTATCGCTATTGCCCATCGATTAAGTTCAATAAGGAATTTTGATCATATTATTGTTTTTAAACAGGGAAAAGTTGTTGGACAAGGAACTTTTGATGAGCTGTTAAAAGACAATGAATATTTTATTGAGTTATACAATGCAAGTGTTTCTTAGAAATTAAGATAGAGGATTGGATAAGAGACTTTGTATTACGAAATAGTTGATACAAAGTCTTTTTTTGTATAATGAAAGATGATATCTAGGGTGGATAGGAATTTGATGCTTTTTAACTAAAGAAAAGGAAATAAGGAGAAAGATAAAAAATGGAAAAAAATGAAGCAGTATTTGAAGGGCATTCTGTACCCAGAATGATTATGAAATTTGCCATTCCAACGATTTTAAGTCAATTGGTAACCCTTCTTTATAATTTGGCAGATACCTTTTTTGTAGGACATACCAATAATCCAGCAGAGGTGGCAGCACTGACGTTAAGCTTTCCAATCTTTATGTTGCTTACCATGGTTGGAAATTTATTTGGTATAGGGGCAAATAGCTCAATATCACGATTTTTAGGAACGGGTAAGAGAGAAGAGGCAAAACAAACCTCTACTTTTGCATTTTATGGTGCATTAGGTGCTACTTTATTACTCGTTATAGTCATTAAACTTGGTATGACACCTATTTTACAAGGTATAGGTGCTAGGAGCGAAGCTGTTTTTAATGCAACAAGTGCTTATATTAGTTGGACAGTGGTTATAGGAGGATTACCAACCGTTGCTGCATTGATGTTGGGACATTTAATAAGAGCAGAGGGTAATACAAAACAAGCGAGTATAGGAATGGCTTTAGGTGGTATTTTAAATATTTTATTAGACCCTATTTTTGTGCAAGGTATGCAAATGGGGGCAAAAGGTGCAGCCATTGCAACTTGCATTGCTAATACGATTTCTTTCTTGTATTTTCTGATGATGGTTAGAAAAAATAAACAAACGGTGATTGAGCTTCATTTTAAAAAGCTTACCTTTGTACCAGATATTATGAAGCAAGTTATTTTAGTAGGCATTCCAGCAGCTATGATTATTGTATTAGGTAGTAGTGCTAATATTGTATTAACGCGTCTTATGTCTGAGTATGGAGAAGTATCAGTAGCAGCCTTTGGGATTGTACAAAAAATCGGTACGATTACCATTCAAATTACCATTGGGCTCACACAAGGGATTATGCCACTTCTAGGTTATAGCTATGGCGCCAATCAGTTGGAGCGTGTGAAAGAAATTAATAGATGGGCATTTGGTATACTAGCAGTTTATGCCCTTATCTGTGTAGGTTTAATTGAAGTATTTGCAAAACAGCTATTATATCTTTTTACATCAGAGGCAAATACCATAGAGATTGGTATTTCATTCTTAAGAACATGGATTTTTTGTGCACCAGGTATGTGCTTTACCAACTTATTTAATGCCATCTTTCAGGCTATGGGAAAATGGTTCCAGTCTCTTATGTTGTCGGTTATACGCCAAGGTGTTTTACTAATTCCTTTATTAATGTTATTAAATAGGCTTTTAGGCGCAAAAGGATTAGTATGGTCACAACCGATTGCAGATACTTTTTCATTAATAATTGGGATCGTATTTTATTTGTACATTTTAAAAGGTGAAGCAAAGTACAAGGCTCAAAAAAGGAAGCAGGAAGCTGCTTAGAGATGAATCACCTTATTTAAAAAGGTAATACAGTCATTATCATTTGTTGTTTTCAATAATTAGTATCAAGTAAAAAATTGTAAATATTAATTTTACTTATTATGTGTAGTAATATACAATTTGAATATTGAAAATGTAGGTGTACTAAAAGAAATTGATAGGATTAAGCGAGGAAAGAAATGGCAGAAATGTTAAGTCTAGAAATCAATATCTTTTGTATTTGGATTCAAATGATGATTATGTATAAAATCTATACAGGTATTGATAAGCGGGAATCACAACGGTTATTTATGTGGATTATCGTATTTGCAACGAGTTGTTTTACATTAGATTCAATAGGGATTTTAATTGAAAGTGGTTACTTGGAAACATCAGTATCTATAAGTTATTTGGTAAAAATATTATATCACCTATGTTGTGGTATAGGGACATATATATGGTTTTTATATGTTGAGATAGAGTTGGAATCAAAAATTATATATAATAAAAAATACAGATGTCTCAGTAGAATGCCAGTAATTGCTTTGATTATACTTGCAGTAGGAACTTATAAAAATGGATGGTTATTTTATATAGATGAAAATAATATGTATCAGTTAGGGGAATGGTATATTTTACAGATTATAATCATCTATAGTTATGTTGTATTTACATTTATACATGCACTAGAAAAAGCATTGAGAAAAGAAAATTATATTAATAAATCTAAGTATCTTAATTTTGTATATTCTATTATGGCACCACTGGTTTTTGTGTTAATACAATTTTTATTTTTAGAAATCCCTACATTTCGCGTAGGAATGACTATTACAATACTGCAAGTATATATTAATAATATGAGTCAGATGATTTCGGTTGATCCACTTACACAACTTAATAATAGAAATCAGTTTTTGAAGTATTTATTACATAAAATGAAAAGCTATGATCATAGTAAAGCGTTATATCTATTAATAATTGATGTAGATTATTTCAAAAAAATAAATGACCAATATGGACATATTGAGGGGGATAAGGCCTTAACACAGATTGCCGCTGTATTAAAGCAAGTTTGTAAGGATGAAAAGCATTTTGCCTGTCGATACGGGGGAGATGAATTCATTATAGTTTGTGAAGTGAAGGATGAAAATGACATCAAGTCACTATGCCAGCAAATCAATCATAATCTTGCAAGAGTTAATGAAAAACCATATAAACTTTCAGTAACTATTGGATATAAAAAATATACCGAGCAGATAGAATCTATTCCGGAATTTATAGAACAAGCGGATCAAGAGCTTTATAAGTTAAAACAATCTAGAAAATAAAAAGATAAGACGATATAGAAAAGAAGTCAGGATAACCTATTTAGTAGGAGTTCTGACTTCTTTTATATTTTAATAGGCGCGATTGAATTGTGCTTACAGTTAATGCATGGTAATATAAGTCTGAAAATAAAGAAATTTTTATCACATTACTAGGATGGATCGAATAGGAGATTGAGAACTTAGTGATAAGAATATTAGGGAGGGATTATTATGATGAATTTATTATATGGTAGTAGTGAAGAAGGTTTAGAAAAAAATTTGATGATAGGTTATATATGGAGGAAACATGAATATTGAAATTTTAGCGGTTTATAAAAATCTTAAAGACTATATTTTGGCAGTGGAAAATGATAATGAAAATATAGAAGCATTATGGGAGCAGTATGCAATTGCTCCTTATTGGGGAAAGCTTTGTCAGTATGCCCCTATGGATTTATCAGATAGAAAACCAAAGGCTATTAAAGACATAGAGACATTAAAGAAGCAGTTAGAATTAATGGAAGCCATTGATTTAGAACAGTTGAAATTAGAAATGGAAAAGGTCACAAAAGCTTTACCAAACTATGATGATGATCCAATGTATATTGCTATCTATCCTTTATCTGATACCAATCAAATCGTGAAAGAACGTCAGAATGGTGTGGTGGGTGCAAGTACTTTTGGGAATATGATTATTAATGTAAATCCTTTTGTAGAGGGGTATTATGACTGGATTTTATATGTATTTGCCCATGAATATCATCATAATGTATGGGGAAATTATTGGTTTGGTATGCATGGTGGAGAGCTTAAAAATCAGTTTATAGAATCGCTACTGATTGATGGTGAGGCAGATAGCTTTGCCCTTTCACTTTATCCAGAGCTTAAGCCAAAGTGGTTATTTGATATGACATCAGAATGCGAAGAAGCCCTTTGGAAGAATCATTATAGTGAGCTGATTACAAGGACAGATGTGAATTATCCTAAATATATGTTTGGTGATGAAAAGAATGATATTCCTTGGTGTGCAGGCTATACTATTGGATTTAGAATCATGCAAAGTTTTATAAAGAAGCATCCAGAGATCACTTTTTCAGCATTATTAGAGAGGCGACCAATGGAGCTATTTGAGGAAAGTGGTTATCTAGATTAAAGAGAAAGGACTTAAAATAAGCTAGGTATGTTTAAAATTGGTGAGTTTTCAAAAATGACACAAGTCTCTTCAATGGAGAGATGGGACAGTGTGATACTTGTAAAGGAGAGGGATATTTAAGATAAAAAAGGGTTTGTTTTTAGGCTATTATAAGGTATGCTGATTATAAAGAGAGACTCATAAAATGATAAGGATAAGAGAGGAATGACAACATGAGAATCATCATATCACCAGCAAAAAAGATGAATCAGGATTTAGATACATTAGATTATGGCAACCTCCCTATGTTCTTGGAGGATACTAAAAAAATACTTGGACAGCTAGAGACAATGAATTATGAAGAACTTAAAGCCATGTGGAAATGTAATGATCAAATTGCAAAATTAAATGAAGAGCGTATTAGAGGAATGGCATTAGAAGCCGCCCTAACACCGGCTATTCTTTCTTATGAAGGGATACAGTATCAATATATGGCACCAGCTGTTTTTGAAACGGAGGCCTATCACTATATAGAAGAACATTTAAGAATTCTTTCAGGATTTTATGGAATGCTCAAGCCTTTTGATGGCGTGGTACCTTATCGATTAGAGATGCAGGCCAAATTAAGTATAGACGGGCATAAAAATCTATACGCTTTTTGGAAAGATAAGATGGCAAATGAATTATTTAAAGAGACGAATTGTATTGTGAATTTAGCTTCTAAGGAATACAGTAAATGTATAGAGCCATATTTAACAGACGAGATTCAATTTGTAACATGTGTGTTTGGTGAAGTCGTGGATGGTAAAGTTAAAGAAAAAGGGACTTATGCCAAAATGGCAAGAGGAGAAATGGTCCGTTTTATGGCAGAACATAAAATAGAGGATATAGAACAAATTAAGGCGTTTAATCATTTAGGCTATCGATTTGAAGATGCATATTCTAATGAGACAACCTATGTCTTTATTAAAGCGTAGTAGCTTTGACTAAAAGCATATAGTATTGGTAGTATAACTAATATAAGAATAAATGAATAAAGTTTATAAGCAAAAAACGGAGATATTTCTTAGTGAGATATCTCCGTTTTTTGTTATTAATAATTTCTATCTTTATCAAAATACACTCCAAGTAAAAATTAAGGTGTATTAGGTGCTAACTTAGGCTCTGTTTGATTATATTCTTTCTTACGAAGTTCAATGAGGATCATAATAGCACAAACAATAGCAGCTGAGCAGTCTGCAATAGGTCCTACATAAAGAATACCGTCAATTCCCATAATCATTGGAAGGATAATGAGAAGTGGTAAGAAGAAGATAATTTGTCTTGTTAAAGAGAGGAAAATTCCCTTCTTAGGTTTACCAATAGCTGTGAAGAAGTTAGAGGTAATAGGCTGACAGAAGTTAGCAAAGGTAAAGAATAAGAAAACTCTAAAATATTTAATTGCAAATTGGTAATATTCTTCTGAGCCATTTCCAAATAGCGTAATAATTTGTCTAGGAAAAACTTGGAATGTTAAGAAGGCAATGAAGGACATGATAAATCCATAAAGTATTGCTTTTAAGTATGCATTTTTAACCCTAATATATTTCTTTGCACCGTAATTGAAGCTGACAATAGGCTGAAGCCCTTGCGAAAGTCCAATAATAAAGGCAAAGAAGAGTTGACTAATTTTCGTAATAATCCCAACGCAGGCTAATGGAACAGAAGCACCATAGACAGATAAGGCACCATAATAGGTAAGGGATTGATTCATAACAATTTGAACAATCATCATAGAAAGCTGATTAATACAAGGTGCTGCACCCAATGACATAATCTTAGTAACATATTTTTTTCGAGGAATAAGTATGTCTTTAGTAATCTTAGCTGTTTTGTAGTGATATAAATAATGGATAGCCATAGCACCTGATACGAATTGCCCAATAATAGTAGCAAGGGCAGCACCAGCCATTCCCATATTAAAACCAAATACAAATACAGCATCTAGAATGGTATTGATTACAGCACCAATTAGATTACAAACCATGGTATATCTAGGACTACCATCGGCGCGAATAAGGTGACCACCACCTGTTGCAATAATAAGAAATGGAAAACCAATAGAGGTAATTCTTGTATAAGTTCTAGCGTATTCTAATACATTATCAGGTGAGCCAAATAGTTTAAGTAAGGGGTCTAAGAAAAGCTGAGTAATCATAAGAAGAACTAGTCCGCATCCAAATAGCATGGTAGCAGAAGTTCCTACATAGTGGATGGCTTCATCTTTTTTACCTTGGCCCATAGTTAGGTTAAAGGCAGAAGCACCACCGATTCCAAAAAGTAAAGCAATGGCGACGCAGGAAATAGAAAGCGGGAAAGCAACATTAGTTGCAGCATTTCCAAGCGCTCCAACACTTCGTCCAATAAAGAATTGATCTACAATGTTGTATAGGGCACTAACAAGCATTGCAATAATACTAGGAACCGCAAATTGCTGTAATAGTTGATTAATCGGTCTGGTGCCCAGAGGGTTTTCTTTAGTCTGTGTTTTCATTGTGTTCTCCTTTAATATTGTCTACTAGATATTCTAGTAAATGATAGACTTTGGTTTGATCATTTTCTTCAAGGCCACGCATTAAAAGAGCGTTCCAATCATCTAGAGCATGATAGATAGTTTCTTTAATGGCATGAGCTTCCTTGGTTAAGTAAATACGATTACATCTTAAGTCATTCTCATCTTTTGATTTTGTAATATAGTTTTTACTCAAAAGAGATTGAAGGATTCGAGTAATAGCCGATTTATCAAGGGATACATGAGTCGCTAATTCTTCCTGAGTCACCCCATCTTTACTATATAAAGAGAGAAGGACAGGAACTTCAGCAGCACCTACATTATAAGATTTTAAAACTCTACCTAAATAGATTTGACTTTTTCTATATAAAATAGAAATAAGTTTACCGGTTCTTTGCTTCATGTGAACTCCTTTGTTATAAAATAGTTGACATTGCAACTATTAAACTATAGCATCTAAATAGTTGAGGTGTCAACTAAATAAAACATAGTAAAATCTAGAAATAAATAGATTTTACTATTATTTTAGAAAATGAGTCAGGCTAGAGTTTATAAAAGTTATGTAAAATCTATATTTTTTATACCAATCATGATATAGTTTAAGTTAGAAAATTCAATAGATTAAGTGATGGATATCAATTTAAAAATGGACAACTATAAAATGAAGTGGAGATTTTTATGAATGAACGTAATTTAAGATGTTTCATTAAGGTCTATCAATTAGGAAGTTTACATAGGGCAGCACAGGATTTGTATTTATCAGTTCAAGCAGTTAGTAGGATTATTAGTAAACTAGAGGAAGAATTGGGAGAAGTATTATTTATTCGTTCGTCTAGTGGTCTTTTTCCCACGCCAGCAGCAGATAAACTAAAAGAACATGCAGAAGTTATTATAGATCAATATGGTAAGATTAAGCAGGATATAGGGCATAGTGAAGATGAGGAAGTATCTACTTTGAGAATTGCATCTACTTATGCAGTGCTAAAATATTTATCTGTTGATTTTATTAAAAGTTTTTATAAGGAAAATCCAACTATTCGATTAAATTTTGTAGAGTATCCAGAGTATCCTATTTATGAAATGCTAAAAAAAGGACAATTAAATGTGGCATTTTTACCCTTGCCAATCGATGTAAAATTATTTGATATGGTGTATTGTTTTAGTCACCATTATTGTGCAGTTATGAATGTAAAGCATCCATTGGCTCAGAAAAAGGTACTAGAATACAAAGATTTAAATGGTGTGCCTCTTGCACTAAAGGGACATGAGTACTCCATTTTCTCAGGGAATATCAATCGTTTTATTAAAGGAGGGCTTACGCCTAGTATCTTGCTTGAAACCAGTGATGATTCCATTATTATGGATGCAGCAAAAAAAGACTGGTGTGTAGGGATTACAGCAGATTATTTAGCGAAAGAGTATGCAGATGAGCAAGTGGCTATTATTCCTTTCTCAGATGAAACCTATGCCCGTACCATATTTTTAGCATGGAGAAAAGGTCATAACTTAAGTCAGAAAGAGAAGCAGTTTATCAATTATGTTCTAAAATGGTTGGGACAAGATCATAAGATAAATTGATTTTTTTTAGCTATTGGTGTCAACAAAATGTTGATACCATAGACGGGTTTGTTGATACCGAATCATAAACTTCCCAATTATAATAAGTACAAAGAAAAAGATTATTACTTATTTATGGAGGGGAAAAAACATGTCAGCAAAAATATTTTACCAACAAGATTGTGATTTAAATTTATTACAAGGAAAAACAATTGCCATTATCGGATATGGTTCACAAGGTCATGCACATGCACTTAACCTTAAAGAATCAGGATGCAATGTAATCATTGGTCTTTATGAAGGTTCTAAATCAAAAGCTAAAGCTGAAAAACAAGGTTTTAAAGTATACAATACAGCAGAAGCAGCAAAACTTGCTGATATTATCATGATTTTAATTAATGATGAAAAACAAGCTGATTTATATAAAAATGATATTGAACCAAACCTTGAAGAAGGCAATATGTTAATGTTCGCTCATGGTTTCAACATTCACTATGGATGTATCGTACCACCAGCAAATGTTGACGTAACAATGATCGCTCCAAAAGCACCAGGTCATACAGTACGTAGCGAATATCAAGCAGGAAAAGGAACACCTTGTCTAATCGCTGTTGAACAAGATTACACAGGTAAAGCTCAAGAAATGGCACTTGCTTATGCAGCAGGTATCGGTGGAGCAAGAGCTGGTGTTCTTGAAACAACATTCCGTACAGAAACAGAAACTGACCTTTTCGGTGAACAAGCAGTACTTTGTGGTGGTGTAAGTGCATTAATGCAAGCTGGTTTTGAAACACTTGTAGAAGCAGGTTACGATCCAAGAAATGCATACTTCGAATGTATTCATGAAATGAAGTTAATCGTAGACTTAATTTATCAAAGTGGTTTTGAAGGTATGAGATACTCAGTTTCTAACACAGCTGAATATGGAGATTACATTACTGGACCAAAAATCATTACAGAAGAAACTAAGAAAGCAATGAAAAAAGTACTTGCTGATATTCAAGATGGTTCATTTGCTAAAGAGTTCTTATTAGATATGTCTCCAGCAGGTAAACAAGTACACTTTAAAGCAATGCGTAAACTTCAAGCTGAACATCCATCAGAAAAAGTGGGTGCAGAAATTAGAAAATTATATAGTTGGAATAACGAAGAAGATAAATTTATCAATAACTAATAACGAAAGAGGGTGCTAGTGCACCCTCTTTGTAATTAAAATTTACTATTTAAGGATGTAACATTAACTTTAGAGGTATTAGATACAATGCAAATCCATATTCAAGTGCTTATCGAATGGATTTTAGAAGAAAAGTAATGAAATAGACATATTAATAAAAGATATATCAAGTAGAAAACTGCTCATGAAGCTTTAACACACATGAGCAGTTTTTTTGTAAAAAATAGTAGAATATGATTTGGAGTAAAATATTAAGATTAAATGAAATAAAATATGTGATAAAAAATGCTTAGGATATCGAGAATCCGAAAACACTAATGATAGAATAAGTCATTTTTTTTGGAGTATTGTCAATAAGATATTCATACTTTTTGCAAATGAACATGTTATTTTTGTATAATTAGGGAAGGAGGGCGAAAATGAAAAAAGAAAATAGTTATAAGGATAATAGTATTTTACTCTTAGAAAAAGGTAAAAAGGGTATGCTCTACATGATATTTGGGCGTTTTGGGATTGTCCTTGTTTCACTGGTAATACAATTTTTAATTTTATTTAGTGTGTTTAGATTTCTAAGTCATTATGTTCATATTTTCCTAGGTGGAGTGGTTATCTTCAATGTGGCGAGTTTCATTTATTTACTTAACACAGAAGATAATCCATCAGTAAAAATTACATGGCTTGTTTTAGTTTCTGTCATACCAGCATTAGGAATCTTTTTATATATATTTGTAAAGATGGATATTGGACATAGGGCTATAAAGAATCGTCTTGTACATTTACAGCAACATACAGAAAAATTTACAAAGGATGATCAGAAGTTACTCAGTTATTTAGAACAAGAAGAAAGAGAGCTATATAATATAGCTAACTATATTAGAAAAACAGGGAGTTTTCCTGTATATAAAGAAACAAAGGCGACCTATTATCCAATAGGTGAAGCACAATTTGAGGAAATGATTAGACAGCTTAGTAGAGCGAAGAAATTTATCTTTTTAGAGTATTTTATTGTAGATGAAGGGTATATGTGGGGACGCATTTTAAGTATTCTGGCACAAAAGGTAAAAGAAGGGGTAGAAGTTCGTATGATATACGATGGAACATGTGAATTTGCTAAACTACCACGTTCCTATACAAAAAAATTAAGAAGTTTAGGGATTAAAAGTAAGGTCTTTTCACCTATTATGCCATTTGTATCTACCCACTATAATTACCGAGATCATCGTAAGATTTTAGTGATTGATGGGAAAGTAGCTTTTAATGGTGGGATTAATTTAGCAGATGAGTACATTAATAGAATACATCCATTTGGGCATTGGAAGGATACGGGTATGATGCTAGAAGGTCCTGCAGTAGATAATTTTACCTTAATGTTTTTAGAAATGTGGAATATTGATGAGAAACAAGAGGATGATTATAGTCAGTGGATTAATATTTATCATAAAGAAGAATCATGTAAGGTGGAAGAAGCAGAAATAAAGGCAATATCTTCCTCAACGCCAAGTGCAGTAAATCAAAAAGAAGATTTAGGATATGTTATTCCGTATGGAGATGACCCACTAGATGGCGAGCATGTAGGAAAAATGGTTTACATTGATATTCTAAACCATGCTAAGGAGTATGTGCATATTATGTCACCGTATCTTATTTTAGATGGTGAGATGGAGACTGCACTAATTTTTGCAGCTAAGAGAGGGGTAGATGTGAGAATTGTTTTACCTCATATACCTGACAAAAAATATGCATTTGCCTTAGCTAAGACCCATTATAAAGCTTTATTAAAAGGCGGAGTTAAGATTTATGAATATACACCTGGATTTGTTCATGCAAAAGTTTTCCTCAGTGATGATCAAAAAGCTGTTGTAGGAACGATTAATTTGGATTATAGAAGTTTATATCATCATTTTGAGTGTGCGACTTATTTATATGAAGCACCAGCGATTAAGGATATTAAGAAAGACTTTAAAGAGACTTTAGAAAAATGCCAAGAAGTTAAGCTAGAGGACTTAAAGAAAGAAAAGCTAAGTATGGTACTGATGGGCAAATGCCTTAAAGTATTAGCACCACTTATGTAGAAGATTTTAGGAAATAAACAAGGAGTAGTTAATCTAAATAATAGAAACTACTCCTTGTTTATTATAGAACACCTTTTACATCACGGTCTAAAGTATTAATTATTTCTGCCATATCATATTCTAATGGTGTATTTCCACCAAATTTATTTGCAATGGTTTCTTCAATATAGTGTTTTTTAGTTGCCAAAATATGTGTTTCTGCTTGGTCTGGAGGATAATTTTGCATGAGTACAGAAAGATTGTCCTCATAGTGTCTTTTATAATCTTGACTATCTAGAGAGACAGTTTCATCATGTTTTCCACCATTAGAATCTAGATAGGAAACAACAAAGTTGAATTGACTCATTGGAATACTCCTTTCATTATGAGATTGTATTTAGTATTCTACGAGGAAATAATTTTATTCGGTTTTCAAAGATTGCTTCTAGCAAATTTAAAATGACGAGCATAAAGAAGAATTTATATTAAAAATAGTCGTGTTATAGTTTATACTTAAAAGTATAAAAATAAGGTCTAATAAAAGAAAAAATTAATCATGGGTTAACTCAAAAGAAAGAAGGGGAACTTTATGAGATACCGTATCTTAGACAGCATTCGTGGGATAAGTTTAATTAGTATGATAGCATATCATCTTATATGGGATTTGGTTTATTTATTTGGAATGGAGTGGAAATGGTATCAGTCAACAGGAGGTTATGTGTGGCAACAAAGTATTTGCTGGACATTTATTTTATTATCTGGTTTTTGTTGGAGTATAGGTAATCACCCATTAAAACGAGGAGTTAATATGTTAGTCATAGGAAGTGTAATCACACTTGCTACAGTTATTTTGATGCCAGAAAATCGTATTGTATTTGGTATTTTAACCCTGATTGGCTCATGTAATCTGATTTTGATAGGATTAGAGAAAAGTTTAAAAAGGGTACATGAAGGAAGAGGCTTATTACTAAGTATGTTCCTTTTTATCTTAATGAAACAGGTGAATAATGGATATATAGGATTTGGAGAGGATTTTATTTTTAGATTACCCGATATATTATATCAAGGGTATTTTACGACATACATAGGCTTTACAGCACCAGAGTTTTATTCAGCGGATTATTTTTCTTTGATTCCTTGGTGCTTTCTATTTATAGCAGGCTATTTTCTATATCAGATTGTCGCTAAGAAAGATGGTCTGAGATATCTATATAAAAAGGGAATTGGGGTAATTGAATATATAGGAAGACATTCTTTAATAGTTTATGTCTTACATCAACCCATTATTTATTTATCAC
Source organism: Cellulosilyticum sp. (assembly GCA_015058045.1). Lineage (GTDB taxonomy): Bacteria > Bacillota > Clostridia > Lachnospirales > Cellulosilyticaceae > Cellulosilyticum. The sequence goes on along the minus strand of SVDC01000009.1, from coordinate 25,046 downwards.
TTTCTTTATGTTTTTAAAAGAATAAATGATTAATAGATCATAAAAAATATGATAGAATATTGAGTGTTAAAAAATATAGAATAAATTATAAAAATCTGAAACTATCTGTACTTAAGGAGTAGGCAAAAGATTGTAAAGAAAGGAATAAGAATGTCGTGGATGAAAATATAAATGATTTTACACAGGGCAATATTTTAGAGAAACTTATTCAATTTATGTTTCCAATATTAGGAGCACTTGTTTTACAAGCTATGTATGGTGCAGTAGATATTATTATTGTAGGGTGGTTTGGGACAACATCAGGTATATCAGCTGTTTCTACAGGAAGTAATATTGTTAATCTTATTATTTTTACAGTAGCAGGACTTTCAATGGGGATTACAGTATTAATTGGGCGTTACATAGGAGAGAAGAGGCAGCATCTTATAGGCAAAGTTATTGGAGGTGCTATTTGTTTTTTTACAGTCATATCGATTATAGTGGGAATAGGGATGTTTATTTTTGCAAGACCGCTTGCCCATTTAATGCAGGCACCAGAAGAAGCCATTGATTTAACAGTGGATTATGTACGTATTTGCGGTGGCGGTATTATTTTTATTATTGCCTACAATGTTATTAGTAGCATTTTTAGAGGATTAGGAAATTCAAGATTACCTTTAATTTTTGTAGCCATTGCATGTGTGGTAAATATTGTGGGAGATTTAATTTTTGTAGCAGTATTTAATATGAATGTAGTGGGTGCTGCTTTAGCTACTGTTATAGCTCAAGCAGTTAGTGTTATTTTATCTATAGTTATTATGCGTAAAGAAAAACTACCTTTTACGATAAAGAGAAAAGATATTGGCTTTAACCGTGAAATTAGAAATTTCTTTAAAGTAGGCATTCCTATTGCATTTCAAGAAATTTTGACACAGATATCATTCTTAGCACTATGTGCATTTATTAATCGATTAGGATTAGAAGCGTCATCTGGGTATGGTGTAGCTAGTAAAATTGTAAGTTTTGTTATGTTGGTACCAGCAGCATTAATGCAGTCTATGTCCTCTTTTGTGGCACAAAATGTAGGTGCGGGTAAAGAAGAGCGTGCCAAGAAAGCTATGTTTAGTGGGATGGCTATGGGTGCAGGGATTGGGGTAATTATTGCAGGCTTGGCATTCTTTAAAGGTGATGCGCTTGCCTATATTTTTACAAAAGATCCATATGTTATTTTAAGAGCTGTTGAGTATTTAAAAGGCTTTAGTATAGAAGCAGTAGTAACTTGTATTTTATTTAGTTTTATGGGGTATTTTAATGGACATAGTCAAACTTGGTTTGTTATGTTACAAGGGATCGCACAGTCTTTTATCATTCGTTTGCCTATGTCTTATCTAATGAGTATTCAGCCAAATGCCGATTTAACAATGATTGGACTTGCTGCGCCAACAGCAACAATATTTGGGATTTTAATTAATCTAACTTTCTATATAATTTATACTAAAAAGTTAAAAGATAATAAAACGGTTAATTTAAATGTTTAGAGATATATAATTAAAGGTTAAGAACCTATCATAATAGCTTATTTTAAGAAAATGCTATTATGATGGGTTCTTGTTTTATTTATGGTAAAGTAACCGTTTCGAAAAGGCATTACGATATTCAGAGGGTGTTAATCCAGTATTTTTCTTATAACATTTCATAAAGTTATGATAATCAGTAAAACCTAGGTAAAGTGCAATATCTTGAATAGATTGATTGGTATCTGTAAGTAAAAAGTTTGCAGCATCAATTTTATTTTTTAATATAAATTGTTTAAGTGAAATATTTGAAGTTTTGCTAAACATATGAGAGAGGTATTTTTCATTATAGCCAAAGTGTTTAGCGACAGCTGTTACAGTTAATTTGGTGTGTATATTTTGTTTGATGTAATCAATGATATCATTAAAGATTTGCTTTTGTTTATCTTCTTTTTGAGGTGTATGTGAGGTAGTTAATAAAAATTGGTGATAGATTTCAAGAAGAATAATAGTTGTCATATAGTCTAGTGAAAAGGAAGTATATTTTAAGCGAATAGCATCTTGTAATTGTTTCATAAGAACAATGACTTTTTCACTATGTGGAAGTGACATTTGTGTCGGGATGAGTACTGTATTAGAAGTAACTGAGGAAGCGTGATTTGTAAGGGAAGAAGGAACTACAGATAGAGAGTTAACTGGATGATGACATGCAAAATGTAACCAATAAAATGAACACTCGGAAGGGCGAAACCCATTGCGATAATTATTAGGTTCTTCCAGTGGTGGAAGAAGAAGCATCTCGCCTTCTGAGAGAGTATAGTTTTGCTTATTATAGGAAATATATAATGTCCCTTTAGTCATTACAATAAGCTCATAGTCAGTTAAAATGCTATGTTGGTGAATCCAGTTGGCATTTGGAGCCTCAAATTTTCCAGTAAAATGATAGCAAAGAGGCTGGTCAGCATATATTTTAAAAACGTTCATTTAAATATAACCCTCCTTTTTTTATAGAATCTAACCTTTTAACACTAGATAGAACTTAAATGGCTTTATATAATTCAGTATAAGAAATAATAAGCATAAAAAATAAAAGAATTGTTTAATTAATTATATAATTTGATATGATGTAAATCAATAAATGAAGCCATAAGGTGTACAAATGTTATAAAAAGTGTAAAAAAGCAATAAATATCTGTAGTAAAAAAGGAACATCTAACCTTTTTACACTTTATCAATCTTTGCACCATTTACCCAAGTTTATGAAAAAGATAGTATTAAAATATCACTAAAAGGTAAAGGGTGGATACGATAAATGAGTTATAAAGAGAAAAGGGATAAATTAGAAGCGTTTAATTTAGCGGATATAAAAGTCACAGAGGCATATTGTAAAAATGCCTATGAAAGAGAAGTGAATTATTTAGAATTTCTTAAGCCAGATTGTTTATTAGCTGGATTTAGAGAGACGGCAGGATTACCTAAAAAAGCTATGAGATATAATGGATGGGAAGCTACGGAAATTCAAGGGCATACACTGGGACACTACTTAGGTGCATTATCTCAAGCCTATGCAAGTCAAGCTTCATTACAAATAAAAGAAAGGATAGATTATATATGTGATGAACTTAGATTATGTCAAAGGCAAGATGGTTTTCTATTTGCTTCTCCAGAAGAAATTTTTGATCGAATTGAAAGCCAACATCCTGCTTGGGTGCCTTGGTATACCATGGATAAATTATTTGAAGGCTTATTACAAGCTTATCAATTAGGAAAAAATCAAACGGCTTATAAAATACTCATAGATTTAGGAGAATGGGTTTATAACAGATGTAGTAGTTGGAGTGAAGAGATACATAAACGTGTATTACAGGTAGAGTATGGTGGAATGAATGCTGCATTATATGAGTTATATCAAGTTTCAGGAAATAGCCATTTCAAAGAGGCAGCTAAGAAGTTCGATGAAGAAACTTTATTTAGGCCATTATTTGATAAAAGAGATATACTAAATGGGTTACATGCTAATGCAACCATTCCTAAAATTATAGGTGCATTAAAACGTTATTTAGTAGAAGGGGAAGAATATTATTTAAAGGTTGCTCAAAATTTTTGGGATATTGTTACTTCAAATCATACTTATTGTACAGGTGGAAATAGTGAGTGGGAGCACTTTGGAGAGCCCAATATTTTAGATCGTGAAAGAACGGCATGTAATTGTGAAACATGTAATGTCTATAATATGTTAAAGCTCACACAGATGCTTTTTGAGATTACAGCAGATAAAAAGTATGGAGACTTTTATGAACGTACGTGGTTGAATGCTATACTATCTTCTCAAAATCCAGAGACAGGAATGACAACCTATTTTCAACCTATGGCATCAGGTTATTTTAAAGTTTTTGGCTCTCCAGATAATCATTTTTGGTGTTGTACAGGTACAGGGATGGAGAATTTTACAAAGTTAGGTGATGGTATTTATTTCCATGATGAAAAGGCAATTTATATTAATCGTTATCTAAGCTCTCATTTGGAGTGGGGAGAAAGAAATATAGAATTAGATATGAAAGCAGAGTTATTAGATGTAGAAGATGTTGAATTACGTATACAGGTACAAGGGAATCAAAAGGTTGAAATTTATTTTAGAATACCTTGGTGGAGTGAGGGAAAAGCAAAGGTTACAGCAGATGGAAAAGAAATAGCTTATAATGTAGTAAATGAATATGGATACATGGAGCTATATGGTAGCCAAGAAATAAAAATTCAATTTAGTGCGAGTGTGCATTATGAAAGACTCCCAGATTTACCGCATTCTATTGCCTTCATGTATGGGCCTATTGTACTATGTGCAGAATTGGGAAAAGAAATGATGTTAACCACAGAGACAGGTGTAAATGTTGTCATACCAACAAAAGATTTCTTTATTAAGGATTACTTACTTTTAGCAAAAGAAACAGTAGAAGTATGGCTAGAACGTCTGTCAGATAGATTGATTAGAGTGGGTAATGAAATGAAGTTTGTACTTCAGGGTACTGATGAAGATAAGAAGCTAACTTTTAGACCTTATTTTAGTGAGTACAAAGAACGTTATGGGATATACTGGAAGCTGATTGAGAAAGGTTCAACGGAACAAGCAGAAATAGAAAAAGAAATTCAAACTAAACTTGAACGCTCTAAAGATATGATAGATTGCATCCCTGTAGGAAATGATCAATATGAATTATCACATCAAATTCGAGGGGATAATACACAGACATCAGGAATAGAAGGACATAGATGTCGTTTTATTAGGGGTAAGGGGTGGTTTAGATACATCCTAAAATGGAATGCACAAGCTAAATATTTAAATGTAACTTATAGAGGAAATGATGAAGAAGAGGTATTCGATATATGGATTAATGGCAAACTTCTTGTTCAAGAAAGATTAAATAAAAAAGTAGATCAGATGTATATTCAATCCTACGAAATACCTACGGATAGAATAGATTTGCAACAAGAAAACATAGAAGTGATTTTTAAAACAAATAATGACAGTGACTTCTGTAGTATATGGGATGAATTATTTGTAAGTACCAACAGGATTTAATAAAATATTCAAAAGTAATTTAAAGGATATTATGACTGGAGCTGTAAAAGCCTAGGTAGAAGTACAGGGGGAGACGTAATGGATCAGGATTTTCAAAGAGAAGTGTATCAAGAATATCAATTAGGTGACATGCTTGCAAGATACTTGAAATTAGGAACAGGACAGATGGAACTTCAACTTATTCCAGTAAAAATGAGGCAGCTTGTAAAAAAGCCAAAAGGGATAAGAGGTGATAGTTTAGTTCAAATCAAACTAGTGGGAGATGCTTATCCTGGAGCATATGCGGGAGGGGTAACCTTACGTAATAGTGAAACAGTTGAAAGATGTTATTTTACCGAGCAAAAATATGAGCAGCAAGATGATATAACCTCTATTAAGACTTATTTACAAGATGGAAGAGGGCACTTGCTAATTCATGAACTATCATGGAGAAAGGGAGAAGTAAGCGTAGCCAGTCAGACGACTTTTGTAAATCAATCAAGTCAAAGAGCGGATATAGAATTATTATCGAGTTTTTCTCTGAGTGAAATGACACCCTTTCAGGATGGGGACGGTAAGGAGCTTGTATTACATAGGATTTTAAGTAAGTGGAGTCAGGAAGGTAGACTGAAAAGCGAACGATTAGAAGACTTATTAATGGAATCCAATTGGTCTAAATGGCAGCCTAATGCAGTTCGTTATGGACAAATTGGGTCTATGCCAGCAAAAAGTTACTTTCCCTTTATAGCATTAGAAGATCAAGAGGCACATGTTACATGGGGTGCTCAACTTGCGATAGAGGGCTCTTGGCAGATGGAAACTTATAGACGGGATACGAGTGTGACACTTTCGGGTGGTCAGGCAGATAGAGAGTTTGGACAATGGCTTAAATATGTAGAACCTGGAGAACAATTTACATCACCAAAAGCCATTTTAACAGTTTGCATAGGTGATGTAGATTATGCTACTCAAAGATTAACACAAGCTGGGGAAAAATATTTACAAAATGGACCTGAGGTAGAGCAAGATTTACCTATCTTATTTAATGAATATTGTACGACATGGGGATTACCTTCTCATGAAAACATATCTAGCATCGTAGAGGCTATTAAGGGGAAGGGAATCGATTATTTTGTGATGGATTGTGGATGGTTTGTAGAGGAAGGAAAACATTGGGGAAATGGCATGGGGGATTATGTGCCATCTCAAAAACTATTTCCTAAAGGCATTCGTTATACATTAGATTGTATTAAGGCAGCAGGGATGAAACCAGGGATATGGTTTGAGATTGATAATGTGGGAAGAGATGCGCATGTTTATCAAAATGAAGACCTATTACTTAAACGTGATGGACATGTACTCACTACGCTCAATCGCCGATTTTTTGATATGAGAAAGTCAGAAACCAAGACCTATCTTACAGAAAAGGTCATTCATCAGTTAAAAGACTTTGGTGCGGAGTATATGAAAATGGACTATAATGATACCATTGGATTAGGATGTGATGGCGCTGAGTCCATAGGAGAAGGATTAAGACAAAATATGGAGGCGTCGGTTGCATTTGTTAAGAAAGTTAAAGAGGAAATTCCGGATATTATCTTAGAAAATTGTGCGTCAGGTGGCCATAAATTAGAGCCATTAATGATGAGTTTATGTAGCATGGCATCTTTTTCAGATGCGCATGAATGTGAGGAAATTCCAGTTATTGCAGCTCAACTACATCGTACGATTTTGCCAAGACAGAGTCAAATTTGGGCAGTTATTAGGAAGGATGCTTCGTTAAAACGTATTGCTTATATTTTATGCAGTACTTTTTTAGGGAGAATGTGCTTATCAGGGGATGTAACCCAGTTAAGTCAGGAGCAATGGAAAGTCATTGATCAGGGGATGGCGTTTTATAAAGAAATCGCACCAATTATTAAGGAAGGTTACACTTACATAGATTCTCATAAAGGAATAAGCGATCGTGAATTAACAGGTTACCAAGCGGTTATTCGTGTGCAAAGAGACAATCATGTTATAGAAAATGGATTGGAACTTTATGAGGGAAAACATGAAAAAGCCTATGTTGTTGTTCATCAATTTAATAAGCCTTTAGAAAGTGATGCCTTACCGAAAGTCATTGAAATTAAGTTGCCAAAAGATTGTCCAACACATATTTCAAAGATATTTGCAGGAACCTTAGTACAGGCAGAGGTTAAGAAAAATATACTCTATGTTTATCCAACAGAAGAAATGGAAGCGGTAGGGATTCTACTAGATTAAATTATGTATAAGTTATAGAAGGGTGTTATAATGAGATAATACCCTTCTATTTTTAGTGCAAAAAATCCTCTACAACACATTTGGTATGAAAAATGAAATATAGAGGAAATAAAATGCTACTTAAGGAGATACATAATGGAAAATTTGATATTTAGTTTAAATGCCACAATGCCCATTTTTTTGATGATGGTGATTGGGTATTATTTAAGACATATAGGACTTTTTGATAAAGCTTTTACAAGTAAGATGAATCAGTTTGTGTTTAAAGTAGGCTTACCTATTTTAGTTTTTAAAGAACTTTCCACCGCAGACTTTTATGAAATGTGGGATACACAGTTTGTTGTATTTTGTTTTGTGGTCTCACTTTTAAGTATTCTGGCATCAGTAGGGTTATCTTTTCTAGTTAAAGATCGTTCTGTACGAGGCGAATTTGCACAAGCATCTTATAGAAGTAGTTCAGCTCTTCTTGGGTGTGCTTTTGTGCAAAATATTTATGGTTCAGCCGGTACAGCTTCTTTAATGATTATTGCAGCAGTTCCTCTATATAATGTAGCAGCAGTACTCATTTTAAATTTAATGAAACCAGATAGAGGACAACTTAATAAGTACATACTAAGGAAGACTTTTAAAGATGTGATAACTAACCCTATTATTATTGGAATTGCCATAGGAATGGGGTGGTCATTATTAGAAATTCCACAACCCAGTATTATGGAAAAGACAGTTGTAAATATCGCAAATTTAGCAACGCCACTAGGTTTAATGGCATTAGGTGCAGAGTTTGATATGAAACAAGCAAAGCATAATTTAGGGCTAGCGATAATCTGTAGCGTATTAAAGTTAGTGGTATTTACAGGGATTTTCTTACCTATTGCAGTGCATTTAGGTTTTTATGAGCAGAAATTAGTAGCCATTTTAGTGATGTTGGGAGCGGCTACAACAGTATCGTGTTTCGTTATGGCACGTAATTTAGGCCATAAAGGGGAATTAACTTCTACTACCGTTGTGATTACTACCCTTGCCAGTGCTTTTACATTAACTTTCTGGTTATTTATCTTAAAAAGCTTAGGTCTTATTTATGGGACATTTTAATATGGTTTGATTTTGAGAAGACAATAAGGATAGAGATTTTGAAAGAGTAAAACAGGAACAATTGTAATAAAATACCATAAACTAATAAGGAAATAAGTTAAGAGGTAACTTTTGGATAGAGAAGTAAAAGTTATGGAGAGGAAGGATTAGATGAAACGATGCGTGCCTTTAGAAGCTGCTGCAGAAAAAGTATGTAATGAGAGTTCGAAGCCACCCCTAATTTTTCAATTACCACCAGAAGAAGGACGAAAAAAGTTTGATGAATTGCAGAATGCTCCTGTTTATATGTATCCAGCTGAGATTAGAAATACTTGTGTCAAAACCAGTAAGTGGGGGAATGTAGAGGTGTATTTTGTTATTCCTGAGTGTCTTACTGATGTAGCCCATGTTATTTACTATATCCATGGTGCCGGGTGGGTATTTGGCAATTTTCATACCCATGAAAAAATAGTAAGAGAGTTGGCGGCTCGTACACATTCTATCGTTGTTTTCCCAGAATATAGTTTGTCTCCAGAAGCTAAGTATCCCACTGCAATAGAGCAGTGCTATGAAATCATGTGCTCCCTGCCTTCGTTATTGCAAAAGCAAGGATGTAGGGTGAATTTAAATACCTTAACAGTTGCAGGAGATAGTGTAGGTGGCAATATGGCAACCATTATGACGATTATGGCTAAATATAGAAAAGGACCTAAGATTCATAAGCAGCTTATGTTTTATCCTGTAACTAATGCTTGTTTTGATACAGAGTCTTATCGAAAATTTGCTTGTGACTATTATTTATATAGAGCAGGTATGATGTGGTTCTGGAATCAATATACAACCAGTAGAAAAGACCGAGATGAAATTACGGCTTCTCCATTAAGGGCAAGTATAGAGGAATTAAAGGGATTACCTGATGCGATGATCTTAAATGGAGAGGCAGATGTACTAAGATCTGAAGGTGAAGATTATGCAAGAAAGTTAAGAAAAGCAGGGGTAGAAGTAACGGCGATTCGCTATCAAGCTATTATTCATGACTTTGTTGTGCTCCATGCGTTAGACCAAACCAAAGCTTGCCGTGCAGCTATGGATTCTTGTACAGCTTGGATTAATAAGAAAAATAGAGATGTTGAAGAGGAATGCAAGGATAGAAAAATACCAAGTAGAATAAATAAAATTAATAAAGTAAGGTAAATTGGTTAAAGCTCACTAGGTAGAAGTAATTACGGTCTACTAGTGAGCTTTTGTATGTGTTAACATTGCTTTATTTCTAAGAGTAGCACTATAATAGACTCAATTAAAATAGGCTTGGATAAAGATAAGTGGATAAGATTTTGATGATAGAATAAATCCATAGAAATAAGAAAGGAAGAATATGATAAGAACGTCAATACTCAATAGCCCTGATTATCATTTTTTAAAAGAAAACGAGCATTTGGGCGAAAATATTATTTTACTAGGTTTAGGAGGAAGTTATGCCTACGGTACTGAGACAGAAGAGAGTGATATAGATATAAGAGGCATTGCCTTAAATAGAAAATCAGATTTAATAGGCATGACAACTTTTGAGCAATATGTTGATAGTCATACGGATACTTGTATTTATAGTTTTAATAAAATGGTAGCATTACTTTTAAACTGTAATCCTAATGTGATTGAGTTACTAGGATTAAAAAAAGAGCATTATCTTTATTTAAATGAAATAGGACAAGAGCTCCTTAATCATAAAGACCTCTTTTTATCACAACGTGCCATTCACTCGTTCGGAGGCTATGCAACTGCACAACTTAGAAGGTTACAAAACGCCTTAGCAAGAGATAGCTATCCTCAAAGAGAAAAAGAAGAACATATTTATCATTCTGTACAAAATGCTCTGTATAGTTTGAAACAGCGATATGAAAGTTTTGAGGAGGGGAGCTTAAAGCTTTATATAGATCGCTCTAATAGAGAGGATTTTGAAACAGAAATTTTTATGGATGTTTGTTTAAAGCACTATCCTTTAAGAGATTATAAAAATCTATGGTCCGAAATGCATAATATCGTCAAGGACTACGACAAGCTGGGGAAAAGAAATAAGAAAAAAGATGATGCGCATCTCAATAAACATGCTATGCACTTAATTAGGCTTTTTATGATAGGCATAGACCTAATAGAAAAAGGAGAAGTCATTACCTATCGCGAAGCAGAGCAAGACTTATTAATGGGTATTCGAAATGGACAATTTCAAAAAGCAGATGGCACCTATGAGGAAGCTTTCTTTGAGTTGGTAGCAGCGTATGAAAGACGATTTAAAGAAGCAGTGCATAAAACAAAATTACCTAAAGAACCTAATCTAGGTCAGGTTCAAGATTTTGTGATGTCCATTAATGAAAGAGCACTTCATCTGACTGAGCATAGCACAAAATGACGGGATTAAAAAAGCTACCTCTTCTAAAATAAGCTTATCACTTAAGAGGAGGAAGAAAGCTTATGAAACAGGAAATCACTTACTACAAATTATTTTTAGAAGGCAGTGCTTATGAAAGAGGCAAAAAGCAAGGAAAGTATATTGCTCAGAAACGACCAGATATTAAAGCTTTCCTTTTGATGAAATCTGATGAAGGAAAAAAGTTTAATGAAGAGGAAGCTTTAGAAAGATGTGATTTATTAAATCGCTATAGCCAAGGATTAGGGGAAGAGGTTAAGGGACTAGCGGCAGGATTAGGAGTGCCTTTACATGAAATGACCAATGTGTTAAATGGTTATGGCACAAAGAAGCCATGTGCATGTAGTGTGACAGGTGTAGATGGTAGTAAAACGGTAGATGGCCATAGTTATATTGGGCAAAGCTATGAGTATAACCTAGAGGATGAGTATACTTACATTTTAACTAGAAAAGCAGAGGGCTATGCTCATATGGGGTTTGCATTCTTTGGCGTAGGTCGCTTTGATGGGATGAATGAAAAGGGATTATGTGTTGCCATTACTAGCTTAGAGTTTAATACCCCTTCAAAAGGTGAAGCAGAAGGTTTTTCATTTCCTTTTATTGTAAGAATATTATTAGATACTTGTAGTACGACTAAAGAAGCTTTAGAAAAAATTCATAGTATGCCTATTTGTACCAATGCTAATATCATTATAGGCGATCGCACAGGAGATATTGTATTATGTGAGTTCTTAACAAAGAATGGTAAAGCAGATATTGTAGAGAGAAAAGCAGATCCATTTGTATATGGTTTTAATCACTTTATAGCCAAAGAGCATAAGAAACAATGCCCATCAAGACGCT
>SVDC01000009.1:0-13293 GCA_015058045.1 Cellulosilyticum sp. | reverse complement strand
AAAAGCAGATCCATTTGTATATGGTTTTAATCACTTTATAGCCAAAGAGCATAAGAAACAATGCCCATCAAGACGCTATTTTTCACAAGCAAGAGAAGATTGCTTTGAAAAGTTCTATCACGAAAAAGAAAAATTATCTGTCGAGGCGTTAAAAGGTATTTTAACAGAAAAATTACCCCATGGTGCATGCTGTCATGCCTATTCTTGTTATTTTGGGACACTACGCTCTATGCTCTATGATTTAAATACATCTTCAGCCTATATTTGTTTTGGATCACCTCAAGATTATTCCTATGAGAAAATGGATTTATGGGAGGAGCTGCCTCATGACGCACTTGGTATAAAAGAGAGAATTGTATATTTTGAAGATGAGAAGGTACCAGATACTTTTTGGCAGATGGTATAAAGAAAGCGTATAAGAAAATAGACAGAAGAAATCAACCAAGGGAATGAAGAAAACGCCTTTGGTTGATTTTTTTATAAGAATCAAGAGTGGAAATAGAACGCACTTGCGATTGTAGAAACAGGGCATTAGAATAGAACAAGATAAACCAAAGATGAAACGTAATGAAGGAGACCGTATGAGCCAAAGTGTTAAAATAAATTATTATGATACTTTTAAATGTATTGCAGATCAATGTAGTTTAACTTGTTGCCAGGAATGGCGTATTGCAGTAGATGATACAACTAAGAAAAAGTGGGTTGGAAAACAAATTCAAGATGATGAAATACAAAAAGAAGTGGTCTTATGTAATTGTTTAAAAGATGATGAGGGAAGTAGTATTATTAAGCTTAACAAAGAGAAGAAATGTCCTTTCTTAAATCAAGAAAAACTATGTAAACTAGTGATTGGCTTAGGAGAAGAGTTTTTATCTCACACATGTGCTACCTTCCCAAGACAAAAAAAAGAATTTGAAGGGAGAACAGAGCACTCACTTTCCTCTTGTTGTCCTGTAGTCGTGGATTTAATGAGAGAAATGGAGCCACAACTTTCAGAAGCAAAACCAGTATTAGCAAATCTTGAAGAAGTATTAGCTTATGAAGTACGTGAGCTCATGTTAACGCTAATGAAAGATGAAACCTATACTTTACCAGAACGTATGCTAATGATTTTCTATAGTGTATTAGAGTTATTAGAAACGAAAAAGTTAACGGTAGAAAAAATCCAAGCAGCAGGTAGTCAGAAACAGTTGCAACCACTTATTAATGCGATTCGTAAAATGCCATTTTCTTCAATAGATGCCCTTTTAGAAAGTAATGAGTTATTTTTAGATGTAGTAGAGAATTATCGTAAGCAAGGATTATATGTAGGGTACCTAGAATCTATTGCACAAAAAGCAGAAGATTTAGAAGCAGATTATGAAGAAGATGAACTTCTTAAGAAACAAGCAACTTTTGAAAATATGCTAGAGGAATATCAGCAGCTTTTAAAACATTATATTTTGGCTGAGATCATAGGAAATGGCTTAATGCCAGACAGCACCCTAGAAGATATGGTTGTGGCCTTTGAATGGATTGTTATGGAATATGCAGTTATGAAACAGGCACTTTTCTTAAAGTGGTTAGAGCAAGGAGAAAAGCCACTTGCCTATGAAATAGTAAGAGATTATATTACCGTTATTGCTAGAGTAACAGGATATGAGTCAGATGATATTTATGAGTATCTAGAAAATAGCTTTGAAGATGTTATATGGGAATGGGGCTATATGGCTATGGTACTTGGAAACGGAAAACTATAAATGAAAAAGCCTTCAAGTGCAAAGTATAAGCCTTGAAGGTTTTTTCATTTATAAGCTATTTAATGCCTAAAGGGGTAATGATATAATGAGAATAATAAAATGATTTAGTGAAAGGAAATAGAAATAATGTATTACGTACCAGATCAAACTAAAAAATGCGGTTTTTTTGAATGTAAAGAATGTGGCGCAAGATTTTTATCTTTGCAATTACAAGAAAAAATGCCTTGCCCATATTGTGAAAGAGACTTTGATCCTGAGATTGGTCCAGATGAAGAAATGACACAAGCGCATGCCGAGGCAATGCTTGTAAAAGTCATTGAAGGAGAAGAAGAAGTGGAGAAATGGGACAAACTTCTAAGTTTAGCCATTACAGGTGGAGATGAAGAGTGGTTATAAAAGAGAGAATCTCTTAAGCTATTAAGGTACCATTATTATCCTACAGATGGTACCTTGAAGTGTTTAAGCTTGTCATATATGCTTTTAGTTGGAGTATTATAATATTACAAGCTAAGGAGGATTCTGCAATGAAAGTTACTTTTCAAGGCAATCCAATGACATTAAAAGGACAATCTTTATCTACTTCTGATAAAGCACCTGATTTTAAATTAGTAGATAATGATTTAAATGATGTATGTTTATCTGATACAAAAGGTAAAAGAGTTTTTGTATCTGTTCCATCAATTGATACACCTGTTTGTGATTTAGAAACAAAACGTTTTAACGAAGAAGCATCAAAATTAGATAATGTAAAAGTATATGTTATCTCTATGGATCTACCATTTGCTCAATCAAGATGGTGTGGAGCAAATAGTGCCTCAAATGTTCAATTATTATCTGATTATAAATATAGAAGCTTTGGTGAAAACTATGGTGTATATGTAGAGGAATTAGGGCTATTGGCTAGAGCTGTATTTATAGTGGATGAAGATAATACCATTACGCATGTTGAATATTGTAGTGAAATAACAAATCACCCAGATTATGATACGATACTAGCGGCTTTAAAATAGTTTATACAAATAATCCTTTAAGTTAATATAGAAAATATAAATACTACCAATAACTGTAACCTTCTATGATTCATATAATCAAATCATAGAAGGTTATTTGTTATACAGAATAGGTAGTTATTTTCATACATTCAATGATGTGAGAGGAAATTGTTTTAAGAAGTCATAAAGTAGATCATAGAAACAAGAGAATGGGTGATTATTCTGAAAGTTGTGATATAATTAATAATAAGATAAAGGCAGGTGATTATAACAGATAATGTTGTATTAAAGAAATGAGTACATAAAAAAATAAAAAGGATAGCAAAAGGAGAAGGAAAGATGAGTGTTATGGGGAAAAAACAAGCAGTTAATCCATATTTACCGTCTTGGGAGTATATACCAGATGGAGAACCTTATGTATTTGATGAACGTGTTTATGTGTATGGCTCTCATGATTTTTATAATGGCTATGTTTTTTGTATGGGAGATTATGTATGTTGGTCAGCACCTGTAGATGATCTTGGAGATTGGCGTTATGAGGGTGTGATTTATTCTAAGACAGCAGATCCATTAAATAAAGAGGGAAAGATGTGTTTGTATGCACCTGATGTGACAATAGGACCGGATGGTAGATATTATTTATATTATGTACTGGATAAAGTACCTATTGTATCTGTGGCAGTAAGTGATACACCAGCAGGGCAATATGAATTTTATGGTTATGTACATTATGAAGATGGCACTTTATTAGGAAAAAAAGAAGGAGATCAGCCACAATTTGATCCAGGAGTATTGACAGAAGGGGATAAAGTTTATCTTTATACAGGTTTTTGTGGACAAGGAGATAAGAGTCGAATAGGGGCTATGGTTACGGTATTAGCTGCTGATATGTTAACGATATTAGAATCGCCAGTGTGTATTGTACCTGGATGTGAATATAGTAAGGGAACATCATTTGAAAACCATGCTTTTTTTGAAGCACCATCTATTCGTAAGATAGGAGATACCTATTATTTTGTTTACTCATCGGAAGTAATGCATGAACTTTGTTATGCAATGAGTAAAGAACCTACAGGAGGCTTTACTTATGGTGGGGTACTTGTTAGTAACTGTGATTTACATATTGATACATATAAACCATCAGATATGCCAGTAGCTTATGGTGCTAACAATCATGGTGGCATGGTACAAATAAAAGATGAGTGGTATATCTTTTATCATCGTCATACAAATGGAACATGGTATAGTAGGCAAGGGTGTGCTGAAAAGTTAACCATTCTTGAAGATGGAAGCATTCCACAAGTGGAAATTACTTCTTGTGGATTAAATGGTGAGCCACTAAAAGGAGAGGGAGAATATCCAGCTTATATAGCGTGTCATTTATTTACTAGTAAACCCT
Organism: Cellulosilyticum sp.; assembly: GCA_015058045.1. Classification (GTDB taxonomy): domain Bacteria; phylum Bacillota; class Clostridia; order Lachnospirales; family Cellulosilyticaceae; genus Cellulosilyticum. The sequence goes on along the minus strand of SVDC01000009.1, from coordinate 9,163 downwards.
CTATCTATGTAGGGGGCGATGATTTTCCTAAGATTATGCAGGATGGACGAGATGGTGATGAGGAAATTGGATATATAGCAAATATAAAGGATACTGCAACTGCTGGATTTAAGTACTTTAAATGTAAGGATATAAAGCGCATTAGTATTACTACTAGAGGCTACGCAAATGGTGTATTTGAAGTGAGAACAAGTTGGGATGGGCCTGTTTTAGCGAAACTGCCAATACATTATACAAATGTTTGGGAAGAGTATACAGCACCTATTTCTATTGCTGATGGCATACATTCTATTTACCTAACTTATAAGGGTGAAGGAAATGCTAGCTTGAAATCCTTTACTTTACATACAACAAGATGTTGATTTAATAAATCATAAAAATAAGAGGTTATCCTATGAAAGGATAGCTTCTTATTTTTATGGGGGTAAATAGCTAAGTTGACTGTATATTGATAAATTACATGTTACATAAAAGGACTATATTACAAGATAAAAATAGTATAGAATATGAAACGATAAAGCAAAAATGAGAGAGGCATAAGAGATGGACAAAAAAGATGTGCAAAAGATTTTAGTAGCTTTAGATGAGGTTTATGGGACGAGTAAAGAAGGCTTTCTGCATTTTGCAGATTGGCAGCTTCTACTAGCCATTATGCTTAGTGCACAAAGTACAGATAAACAAGTTTATGCGGTACTGCCAAAACTGTGGGAGCGATTTTCAAAAATAGAGCAAATGGCCGAGGCACCAGTGGAAGAAATTGAAACCTATATTAAATCCATTGGCTTATATAAAAGTAAGGCTAAGAATATGAAAAAGTGCTGTCAGCAAATTATAGAAGAATTTAATGGCAAAGTACCTATGACAGTAAATGAATTAGTTAATTTAGCAGGTGTAGGGCGGAAATCAGCTACATTGTTTTTAGCAGATGCGTATAACATTCCAGGTGTAACAGTAGATACACATGTCCTAAGAATTTCAAAAAGATTAGGTTGGGCAAAAGGTAATAACCCTGTACAAGTAGAAAAAGAACTAATGGAAGTGCTACCTAAAGAAAACTGGAATCGTATTAATTTCCAACTGATTTATCATGGGCGTGATATTTGCATGGCTAGAAAGTGTTATTGTGATAGATGCTTTCTAAAGGAATGCTGTGAAAGCATAGGCGTAAGTGATAACTAAAAAAGGGACTAGGGGATCAGATATAGAATAAAATATAACGCGTATCACATTAGAAGTTTTTACCGTCAAGTGTGATACGCGCTATTATATTAAAGATTTATTTTATCGGTAGATCATTAAATTGTTTTATTTTCATAAACAGCTTCGTTGGTAAATTCAATACCAAGCTTTTTGAAAGTATTCATATCAACAGGAGATAAGATTACAGTAGCATGGAGCTGACAGCCAGCTAGCTTTGAGAGTTGTTCTAGAGCTAATTTAGCATTAGGATCAGTAACAGCACACATAGAAAGTGCAATCAGAATCTCATCTGTATGGAGGCGAGGATTTTTACTGCCTAAATAATCTGTTTTTAATGTTTGAATAGGTTCGATAAAGTAAGGAGAGATAAGGTGAATAGGATCATCAATACCTCCAAGTACTTTAACAGCATTTAATAAAACAGCTGAAGCAGCACCGAGAAGATCACCAGTCTTACCAGTAACAATTGTACCATCTGGAAGTTCTAAAGCGGCAGCAGGAGCTTCAGTTTTAGCAGCTAATGCATTAGCAACAGATACAACAGGACGATCATTAGTAGTGATTTTAGCTTGCTTCATTAATAGTTCAATTTTGTATACTTCTTCTTTGGTCGCTTCATCTTTGATTAGACGATTCATAGATTGGTAATAACGACGGATGATTTCTTGTTTGGAAGCTTCTTGACACACTTCATCATCAATAATACAGTTACCAGCCATATTTACGCCCATATCTGTTGGAGAAGCATATGGACAGCTACCATAAATTCCTTCAAACATAGCAGCTAGTACAGGATAAATTTCAACATCACGATTGTAGTTTACTGTAGTGATGCCGTAAGCGTCTAAGTGGAATGGATCAATCATGTTAACATCATTAAGATCAGCTGTAGCTGCTTCATAAGCTAAGTTTACAGGATGTTTTAGAGGAAGATTCCAAATAGGGAAAGTTTCAAATTTAGCATATCCAGCTTTAATACCACGTTTATGTTCATGATATAATTGAGAAAGGCAAGTAGCCATTTTACCACTACCTGGACCTGGTGCAGTCACAACAACTAACGGACGAGTTGTTTCTACATAATCATTTTTACCATAACCTTCTTCACTGATGATGTGAGCGATATTATTAGGATAACCCTCTATAGAGTAGTGATGATATACCCTGATATCCATATTTTCTAATTTTTGTTGGAATAGACTGATAGCAGCTTGTTCAGTATAGCGTGTAATAACGACACTACTTACATAAAGTCCTTTTTCTCTAAAGGCTTGAATGAGACGTAGAACATCTTGATCATAAGGAATACCTAAATCATGTCTTACTTTATTTTTTTCAATATCGGCTGCATTAATAGAAATGATGATTTCAGCTTGATCTGATAGTTGGAGAAGCATTTGTAGTTTGCTATCAGGGGCAAAACCTGGAAGTACACGTGATGCGTGATAGTCATCAAACAACTTTCCTCCAAATTCTAGATAGAGTTTATCGCCAAATTGGCTAATACGTTCGCGAATATGTTCAGATTGCATAGATAGGTACTTGTTATTATCAAATCCAATTTTCATTTTTTCTGCTTCCTTTTTATATGAAATTTATGTTTTTAGAAGACGTTTCATTAGACTTCATAAAAATAAGTAAAACATATTTAGTAAACATTTGTCAAAGAAATTTATATAAGGACATTTTTTGTAATATATTATTCCATTAATCGACTTAAAATACAATGCTTTTCTAATGCCAAATTACTCCTTAGTAGCTGAAATGGAAGATGAAAGACTATATGATTTGAGGCAGATTAAAAAGTAATTGTTAAAATATTAATGAGACATACAATTTTTTTTAGTCCATACATATGATAGGAGATAAAGGAGTTGATAAAATGGAAACAACAGGAAATAATAGTGATGCTAATTTACAAGATTTATACGAGGACTGTAAAGCAGTTATGAACTACCATGTAATCATAAGAATGAGAGATGGACGCGAACTTGATTGTGTTATCGAAAGTGTAGATCCTGATAGTGTGAATGTTCTTATGGGGGAAGATGTTATACTACGAGATGATGATGATAATAGACAGATAGAATATAGGAATCCAACAAGATATAGAAGATTTAGACGTATGAACTTTCCGTTAGCTAACATATTAGCGTTATCACTTTTACCTTATCCATATTTTGCACCACCTTATCCATATGCCCAGCCTTATCCATACTATCCTTATTAAGAGGTATTTTTATTAGGTATGTATTTAATGAAACATAATGTTCCTATGATATAAAATAATAAGTAAGAAAAATGAAAAGCTACACACTTTGCAGGTTAAAGTGTGTAGCTTTTTTAAGAGTGTATTCAAATACAAAATAGTCATTAAAAAATTTTACGAGCTATTTGCGTGAAACTTGGTATGTTATATAATGGAAGAACTACATATTTTTATGTAGCCTTTGACGAAAAGGGATAAGACATCCTATAAACTAAAATGTGACAACTTATGGAGGTGCAAAATGAAGAAGTCAAAAATCTTGGCAGGTATTCTTGCTCTTGGGTTAATGGGTGGAGTAGGTTATGTTATAACACAGAATAAGATAGGGCAAATAGTAAGTGAAAGTAGCTCGGTACAAGATGAAATAGAAGTACAAGAAAAGACCCATGAGACTTCAACCCAGGAACATGAAGAATCAGAACAGATAGAGGTTGGGGCAGCAGAGAAGGAGGAAGTAGAACAAAGTCCAGAAGGAACGGTAGGTGTTACTCAGCAAAATCAGGCAGATGAAATTAAAAAAGAGATTGCATCAGCAACGGCTAGCTTTGAAGAATTGGGTATGACAGATCTTTATGGGACACTACGCACTAGCCAAAAGAAAAAATGGCTTAAACGTATCAATGAAAAGGAGTATTTTGGTGATCCTTCTCTTCAATATCAAATCAGCAGTATTTATGAACTTGGAGAGGGTCAGTATTATATATTAGGGTGGTCAGCGCCGAAGAGTGACACTTTAAAGTTAGCTGAAAAGTGGTCAGATACTCAAAAGGAAACGCATTTACCGCAAGGAATATTTGAACTTGTATTAAGAGAAGAAGATGATAATTATTTTGTAACTAAGGCAATTTATCCAAGTACACAAATTTTATCAAGTGAAGAAGTAGCCCTTTACAAAAAAGAAGAAAAAGCTGAAAGTAATGTGGCTATTGAATATGATAAAGTTAAAAAATTAGAAGGTGTAGATGAGTATGTAGACTACTTAGATCAAGCCATTGATGAGGTTAAAGAAGACTTAAGTAGTAGGGATGAAGTGATTGATACTAATAGTCAAAGTGTAATTAATGATGCAGGTCAAAGTGAAGTCACACAATATGTACAATATGCCATTGAAAATTTATCGACGACTACAACAGTAGCCCAAGAAAATCAAATTGATATTAAAGCAGAATTATTAGAGCAAATGAAAGCATCTATGTTGGAGGCAAAAGATAAGTTTGATGATCTTTTCGCACAAAATGAGATAAGCTTTAATAAACATTTAAACACAATTTTAAAGTTAGAAGCAGAAGAGACAAGTTTTAAAAAGCCAATTTATATTCAGCTTCCAGAATATACAGAAGATCTAGGAGAAGTGACTGGACTTCGTATTGTACTGGATGACCATAGCTATGTTTACATTAATGGAGAAGATTTAGAAGCGCTAGTAGGGCTTAAAATTAAAATTGAACGTTTAAAAGATAAGAAAAGCTACGAAATTACTTTCTTAGATGAACAGGATGAAATGATCCCTCAACTTGAACAAACCTTAACTTTTGCATTTAAAGCTAAAGATGAGTTTACAACCGTTGTAAGATTCGTGGAGGAAGAAGAGCAAAACTGGGGTGGTCAATATGAAAATGCAACAAGTAGCATTTCATTTGGTACAAAATACTCAGGGACTTATAAAGTAGTGGACCATGAGGTAAATATTAAAGATATTTCTCATTTAACAAGTAGTCAGCAATCAGCAATTAAGTTTATGGTATCTAAAGGGTATCTGACACTGGAAAATGAATGTTTTAATCCAGAACATACTTTCACACGTTATGAATTTGCAGAGGCACTGGTAAAAATGTTCTTTGCATTAGATACATCCTTAGAAACAAGTTTTAAAGATGTGCCAAAAGATAGTAGCTATTACCCATATGTGGCTTCAGGTGAAACTTATGAAATTATTAAAGGTTTTGCGGATGGCACATTTAAAGGGAATACCAATATTTTAAAAGAGCAAGTGATTTCACTTTGTGCAAGAACTATTGCAGATCAAAAAGGCTATGTTTATCCAGAGCATACCAAGGACTATTTAAAATTTGCAGATACAGATGAAATTGGCAAATGGGCAATGAATGATATTGCATTAGCAGTACAAAGTGGGTTAACAACAGCAGGTGGAAGTCTGATGCCAAAAGCAGAGATTACAAAAGCTGAAAGTGCAGAAGTTTTATATGAACTTTTTATGCTTCTATATGAAACAACACCAGATGATGTGGTAGAAGTTACAGTAGAACAGAAAACTTATTCTATTTTAGCAGTCATACTTCTTTTAGTCCTTGCTTTATGTCTGATTTGGAAATTTATTAAGAAGTTTACAGTAATCCTAACAATGATTGCATGTACTATAGCGATTATTATTACCTTAATCATTGGGTTTAGTGGTGGATTTTAATAAAAATCTAGAAGTCACCAATGAGCTTGTAGTACTTTCAACAGAAGGATATATTAGAACATACTTCAAACCAACAGATGGTATAGAGTATTTTAATCGCACATAAATGAGTATAAGTAGTAGATTGCTTAGTTAAAGCATGACAGACTAAGAAATAAAAAATCACTTAAGTTATGAAAGATAGTGGCTTAAGTGATTTTTTATATGTATTCAATCTTATGATATAATAGAAGGAAATAAGCTATAACAAATAGGGCAAGAAAGGACAAAAGATGAAGACAATAAAAGGGACAGAAATGGATCTAACGGGTTTAACAGGGCATGTTGTAACAAGAGCAGATGAAGCATATGAAGCGGGAAGGATGATGTGGAATCGTGCTATTGAGAAGTATCCGTTAGTCATTTGTTATTGCAAAAATGAAGAGGATATAAGAAATAGTATTCTTTGGGGAAGAAAGCATGAGATGCCAGTGCGTATTCGATCAGGAAGACATCATTACGATGGCTATTCAACAGGAAATGATGTTCTTATTATTGATGTTAGTGAAATGAATACAATGGAAATAGATGAAGAGGCAGGTACAATAACCATTGATGGTGGAGTAAGAAATAGAGAACTTTATGAATTTCTTGCAGAAAGAGGTTATCCTTTTCCAGGAGGAACTTGTCCAGCAGTAGGTGCAGTAGGTTATACACTAGGTGGCGGTTGGGGCTACTCAGGTAGACTACTTGGTTTAGGATGTGATGCGGTAGAGGAAATCCGTATGATAAATGCAGAAGGTGAGTTGATTGTTGCTAATAAGATAGAGAATAAAGAACTATTTTGGGCGCTAAAAGGTAGCGGTGGCGGTCAATTTGGTGTGGTAACGAGTATTCGTTTTACCTTACCACCTAAACAAAAAGAAGCGACACTCATCAGGGTAGAATACCGTGAAGTAGAACGTGAAGAACAAATAAAGATGTTTGCGTGTTATCAGGAAATCATTCAAACGGCTTGTGATGAAGTGAACTTTAAATTAAGTATCTATCATTCTAAGGAAAAAGGAAGAGGGATGTTGCTTCTAGGCGCTTATTATGGGAATGCACAAGAAGCACATCAAATCATTGCACCATTTATTCAATTAGGACATCAGATGGAAGTGTCCGTAAAAACCATGTCTGTTATAGAAATGAATCGTTGGCTTCAGGATGCACATCCAGAGTACGAAAATTATAAATCCTCAGGACGTTTTGTAAATGAAGAGCTGACAACAGAGCAGATACATATGCTTCTAGATAGTATTGAAGAAAGAGCAAATGGTTCAATCTATGCAGCTATATCTTGCTATGGAATGGGTGGACAAATGCGCATGGGGTCACATCAAGATGCTTCATTTTATTATCGAGATAGTCTCTATATTTTAGGTTGTCAAACCGTATGGGAAGATAATCAGTATAGCAAAGAAAATAGAGAATGGTTTAAAGAGCGTTTTCCACAAATAGAAGAGATGACAGCAGGTTCTTTTGTAAATTTCCCAGCAGGAGAAATTAGAGATTATAAAAATGCATATTATGGTGAACATCAAGATAAGCTTGCACAAATAAAGCGTGTTTATGATCCATATGGTGTATTTAACTTTGAACAAAGTTTATAAAATAAGTGGATATCTAACGAAGATATCCACTTATTTTACTATATACAAGCATAATCTAAAAGATTATGTGGATAATAATTCACGATCAATTAGAAAGTACATTTTAGCTACCAATGACTGTACCACCATTCACATGAAGGACTTGGCCTGTGACATAAGACGAATCATTAGAAGCGAGATAGACATAAGCTGGTGCAAGTTCTACAGGCTGACCGGCACGTTTCATAGGAGAATTTTTGCCAAATTGTGCAACTTCTTCTTTAGAAAATGAAGAAACAATGAGTGGTGTCCAAATAGGACCAGGTGCAACAGCATTGACACGAATACCACAGCCTACTAGAGATTGAGATAAGGAGCGTGTAAAGGCCACAATTGCCCCTTTGGTAGCTGAGTAATCAATCAACTGAGCATGTCCCTCATAAGCGGTAATAGAGGTGGTATTAATAATACTACTTCCAGATTTCATATAGCTTAGTGCAGCTTGTGTTAAATAGAACATTGAAAAAACGTTAGTAGCAAAGGTTGTTTCTAATTGTTCTTCAGAAATATTTCTTAAATCATTTTGAGGAAATTGGACAGCTGCATTATTAATTAAGATATCTAATGCACCATAATGTTCATAAGTAGACTGAACTAGCGTGTTGCAAAAATCTTTGCTTCGTATATCACCAGGAAGAAGCAAGCATTCGCTGGCATAGTTTTCGATAATGGCTTTAGTTTGATTAGCATCCTCTTGTTCGCAAAGATAGGAGATTGCAAGTTTTGCACCTTCTTTAGCAAATGCAATGGCGACAGCGCGCCCAATACCACTATCTCCACCTGTAATTAAAGCAACTTTTCCTTTGAGTCGATTACATCCCACATAACATGGATCATCAAAGATAGGCAAAGGATTCATTTCAAATTCAAAACCTGGCTGAGAGTCTTGATGTTGAGCAGGAAAAGAAGTAGGAAACTGAGTATAATCAAGACAAGATTTAGGATTTTTAGACATAGATAACCTCCAAAATAAAATTATTGTCTTTAGTATATACAGATGGAAGATAAAAATAACTTGAAGTAAATGACATTAGATTTTATGGATAATCTATCGGGTTACTTATTTAAGCCAAGTTGATTATTTAGGCAAATCAGTGATTTTGATGGCACACCAATATCATTTGCAATCAAATCACATTTCGTCATTAGTAGAAAATAGATATTTTTATCTAAAGCTTCACTTAAGCTTTCATAGTTGGCTTGTCCTTTTGAAATAATCATGTCAGCTGAGTGATAAACAGATTGAAAGGCCTCGCTTGTACGGTGAATAATAGTCCCTAATGAATAATCTCCATTACTAATAATGGTAGCATACTGATCTAATCCTACGAAGTAGGCATCTGCTTCTACACAATCATTGACAACAGGTTCACCACGTACACCAAAATAGATATTAAGCTCAGGATTAAGTGCCTTAATTTTTTGAATCAGTAATTTGTCAAGGCAAATTTCCCCACAGTTATCCCCTAGATATAATAAGGTTTTAGCGTTTTGAACATCAGATAACAGTTGATTAGTATGATTAATAGTAAGTGAAAGATCATCAGCCTTATGAAACCATTCCATGATTTGCTCAGTTGTATGGTTATGAATGGG
>SVDC01000097.1 GCA_015058045.1 Cellulosilyticum sp. | reverse complement strand
GAAACTTGAACATTAACAACAGGAATAACAAAAACGAAAGAAAGAAGGTTTATCAGAATGATAAATATTATTAAAACAATTATTTTATATATCGTACAAGGAGCACTTAACTCCGCAGGGACAAATCCAATAAATATAAACGTAAATATAAGTATTAATCAGTCGGAAAAACCTAAGTTTAAAAAGGCAAAGAAAAACAAAACAGGTGGTTAAATATCGGTTTTTATGCTAATTTAATATGCTCCCTAAATATAATAAAATCTAATATGCACGGTGCAGAAAGTGAAATGACTATATGGGTAAAGACTCTGCATATTATAAGGAAAAATATAGAAAACAAAGGGAGATTCTTGATAAACTTCTTACACAATTACCAGACCCTGCTAAGGAATTGGTGGAATATAAATTGCAGGATTCAGCACTATCTACATTGCAGTCATATTGCTATGACTTAAGAATGTTCTTTACATATTATCTGGCCAGAGATGATACAAAAGAAACTAGCATCTCTGAAATAGATTATGATGTTCTAAATAGTATTGCTCCCAAGATTATAGAATCATATCAAAAACAATTAGAGTTTACCGAAGATGGAGAGTTGCGTATGCTCAAAAAATCTGTAGCACGTAAAATGTCTCCAATCAGAAGTATGTATGACTTTCATTATCAAAGACAAAATATTACAAATAATCCTACTAGACTTGTTTATCTTCCAAGAGCTGCTAAGGATAAAGCAATCGTTAGGATGAATAGTAGAGAAGTGAAAGCACTTCTAAAAGCTGTATCAACACAGAGTTGTTTTAAAAGACCACGACAAAAGTCTTATAAGAAGAAAACTAAGCAAAGAGATATGGCTATTTTTTCGCTTCTTTTAAATACTGGTATAAGATTATCGGAATGCATAGGCTTAGATCTTGACGATGTGGATTTTAGAGAATGTTCTATTGCAATTGTTCGAAAAGGAGGAGGTTTAGATATTGTATATTTCAATAAAGACGTAAAGAAGCTTTTAAAACGCTATATTAAGGGGGAAAGGGCAGTGATTGAAGTAAATAAGGATTCTAGTGATGCAGAAGCCTTATTTTTGTCAATCCAGGGTAAGAGAATGACACCAGATGCTGTAGAGCGAATGGTTAGAAGCTATACTAGCAGGGTTATTCCTAATAAGCATATTACTCCTCATAAGCTTAGAAGCACCTACGGTACAGCCCTTTATAGAGAAACACATGATATAAGGCTTGTAGCAGAAGTATTAGGTCATGAGAATATAAATACAACTATTAGATATTATGCTGCTTTTGATGATGATAGAAAAAAGAAAGCAGCTGAGCTTATTAATATGACTCGAAAAGAAGATGTAGATGCTATCGACGATAATGAAGATGACATAACAATGAAGGGAATAGAAAAGGCTGAAGCTATAACAGTAGAGCAAGAAGAATATAATTCAATAATAAAGGATGTGATAAGTTTTACGGATCGAGCAGCTAGAATGAAAAATAGTAAGAAATAAATTGTATGCAACTATTTGCAATCTTTGTAATATTGTGTTATTATGTTCAAGTAAATAAATAAAACAAACTATTAACCCCTTAACTATGAGGAAAGCGATGCCCATAGTTAGGGGCTTTTTTTATGGTTAAACAAGCGTGGAAGGAGGTAAATCCATGAGCTTAAATATCAATGTAGTAAAGAAAAACGGCACAACAGTTAACTTTGAGGAATCAAAGATTGTTGATGCAGTAAAAAAATCAGCACGAAGAGCTGCTGTTAATCTTACAACCGAGCAAACAGATCGCATTTGCAAAGTTGTAAGAAACGAGATTGAAGTAAGAGGTCTTAAGAATGTTTCCGTTGAGGAACTTCATGTATATGTAGAAAAGGCACTTGATGTTGTTTCACCAGAGACAGCTCTTCAGTATCGTAATTATCGTAACTTCAAAATGGACAGAGATCAGATGATGAAGAAGGTTTACGATGAGGCCGACACAATCGTGTATGGTTATGCAACAGAGTTTGAAGAGTCAGCTGACTCAAATAGAGAGAATGCTAATTCAGACGCATCACTTGTATCGACTCAGGTTGCAAAAGAATCGTGCGCTTTAGAAGAAGCACTTTATGAGAAAACATTTCTTACAGCCGATGAGCTTAAGGCTCAAAATACTGGAGCAATATACATTCACGATAGAAATAAGAGAAGACTTACAATGAATTGTTGTCTTTTTGATATCGCAAATGTTCTCTCTGGTGGATTTAAGATGAATAACATCTTTTATCGTGAGCCAAAATCTCTTGATACAGCTTTTGATGTAATTGGTGATATTGTTCTTATGGCAGCATCTCAACAGTATGGTGGATTTACTCTTCCAGAGGTTGATTCAGTTCTTGCTAAATATGCAAGAATGTCGTATGAAAAGCACCTTTCAGATGCTAAATCACTTCTTGGCGTTATTAATGATAACGCTAAAACCTATGCATTAAAGAAGACTCGCAAAGAGTATGAGCAAGGTTGGGAAGGATGGGAATACAAGTTTAATACTGTAGCCTCTTCTCGTGGTGATTATCCATTTATTACTGTTACTATGGGCCTTTCAACTGATGAATTTGGAAAATTGTGTGCTATCACAGGATTTGAAGTTCATGCAAAAGGCCAGGGCGGTGATGAGAATGGAATTGGCCAAAAAGCTGTTTTATTCCCTAAGTATGTATTTTTATATGATGAAAAATTACATTCTAAAGGATGCCCAAATAGAGATGTTTATGATGCAGCACTAGAGTGTTCGAAAGAGGTTATGTATCCTGACTGGTTATCACTTACTGGTGAAGGATATGTGCCAGAAATGTACAAGAAATATGGCAAAGTTATTTCCCCAATGGGTTGTAGAGCATTCCTTTCACCTTATTATGAGGTAGGAAAGCTTATGAAAGATGGTTCAAGAAATCATTTTCTCCCTGCTGAGGATAAGGAAGATAGCCCATATTTCATTGGACGATTTAACGCAGGCGCAATCAGCCTGAACTTACCACTTATTTACCTTATGAGCAGAGTTAATGGCCAGGACTTTTATGATCTACTTGATGAATACCTTGAAATGATTAGAGGCCTTCACATTAGAACAAAAGATTATCTTGGAAATAGACCTGCTATGATTAATCCTCTTGCATTTTGCGAGGGCGGTTTTAAGGGTGGTAACTTGAAGCCATGGCAGAAGTTAAAAGAGTCTAAGGAGATGATGGAATCAACTACTTATTCTTTTGGAATCACTGCTTTAAATGAGCTTCAGGAAGCTTTTAATGGTAAGTCTATTGCAGAAGATGGAAAGTTTGCTCTTGAAGTAATGAATCATATCAAAATTAAGATTGATGAGTTTAAAGAGCAGGATCACATTCTTTACGCTATTTATGGTACTCCTGCTGAGTCCCTTTGCGGAAAGCAGATTAAGCAACTTAGAGCATATGCTATGCAACATGCTACAGAGCTGAGAAATGCTTGTAATTCAGTTGGAGTAAAGTACGAAGTTATTGAAGATGAGAGAGGTTATATTATTCCTAAGATTTCTGACAGGGAATATGTATCAAACTCATTCCATTGCCATGTAACTGAAGATATCAGTGGAGAACAGAAGCAGGATTTAGAATATCGTTTCTGGAACCTCTTTAATGGCGGTAAAATTCAGTATGTACGATACCCAGTAAAGAATAAGACAGCTATAGAGACAATGATTCTTAGAGCTATGAAAATGGGCTTCTATGAAGGTGTTAATATGGCACTTTCTTACTGCGATGATTGTGGTTATCAGGATGTTGATTTAGGTGATGTTTGTCCTGTTTGCGGAAGCAAGCACCTCACTAAAATTGACAGAATGAACGGTTACTTAGCTTATTCAAGAGTCCAGGGTCACACAAGACTTAACGACGCTAAAATGGCTGAGTTATCAGAAAGAATATCAATGTAACAAAATAATTTAGCACACCTCGATGACGAGGAATAGGGCGTAAGGAGCGTCCTGCCTCGTCATTGACGGGGCTTTAATATTATTACAAATGACAGTAGAAATTATTGCTTATATAGCAACAGTTATTGGAGCATTTTTGATTATCGCAAATGACATCGGAAATGCAAACACAAAAAGACTTAAAGCAGGAGCTATTCTTACAAATGTAGGAATTATTGTTCTTTGCGGTTGTATGGTCGAAACATCTGTGCTTGGAGGATTATTCGTCTTCCCAATTTTTGTAGCTGCTGTACTAATGGCTATTGAATTATTAATTGTAAAAAGCATGGAATACTAATCTTCGAGGCGGCTATAAGCTGCCTTTTAGATTATTAGAAAGGAATGGACTATGAATTATCATAACATTACAAAGAAGGACATGCTTAACGGTGAAGGCTTTCGAACTGTGCTTTGGACAGCAGGATGCGAACATCACTGTGAAGAATGTCAAAACCCTTTGACCTGGGACAAATGTGGTGGACTTTTATTTGATGATGAAGCAAGAAAAGAAGTGATTGATTCCCTTTCGAATGAAATTACATCTGGTCTTACTTTATCTGGTGGTGATCCACTTGCTACTTATAATAGAGCAGATATTTTAGAGCTAGTTAAAGAGGTTAAGGATAAATACCCTGATAAAGATATTTGGTCTTATACAGGCTACACTTATGAGCAACTTTTAGAAGATGAAACAGCTAGTGAAATTCTAAAGTACATAGATGTCCTTGTGGATGGAAAGTACATGAAGGATTTGAGAGATGTTTCACTTAACTGGCGAGGTTCATCAAACCAAAGATTAATCGATGTTCCTAAGTCTCTTGAGGCAGGAAAGGTTATTCTTTTTGGTAAAAATGAAAACCAGTTGTATGAAGAACAATTAACTTGTGAGTGTGGATGTTAGATAGGAGGAATTAAACATGGGTAATATGGAAAAAGGTGGAGAGGAATTTGCTTTTTGGGCTGATTTATTTCAGTTTAGAAAGAAGTTTTACGAGCCACCAGTAGACAATAAAGAAGCTGAAGAAAAGTTTTGGGAAGAGCTTATAAGAAATAGCGATGAGATTTGCACAAAGTATATGAATGCTGACTTTAACAAGCACGGTCTTGTTAAAAAGCAGATTATAGACATTGTTGAAGATCTTGAAGCTAAATTCAAAGAAGCAAGAACTCCCATAGCTGCATAAATGTCTACATTAAGATTTAAGGATAAATTTTGTCCTTAAATGATATTTAATCTTTCTGGACGCAGAAGGACACCTATCGGTGATTATTTATTTATTTAGTCACCGACGGGTGGCTTTTTTATTGAAAGGAAGGTTAATAACGATGAGTTTTAATATTAAAGACATTGAAAAGATTACTGAAAATGAAGCAAAGGAAATGGCCATTGAAACAGCTGAAATCAAAGGATTCAATATCTATTTTGTAGATTTTGGAGGTAGTTTTGGTTACAGTTACTTAGTTTTCAAAGACGGCCACCATATTCATTATGCTAATGATTACGAGCTTCATCACAGTTGGTTGGCAAAAGAGAAAGGCAAAGAAGCTTTAAGAGAGTACTATTTGCGTTCTATTGACAATAAGCTCTTTACTGATGAGGAAATCATGTCTCCTATTAAGTCATATTTTGATTACAGAAATAAGAGCTATTTCCTTAATAACTATTATGCTATGCAGCGTGATAGGGTAAGTATCTTTTGCATTAATCCAACAGATGAAGAAAAAGCTACACTGGAAGAAGCTAAAAAGACAATGGCTTATGATCCAGTAGGCTTTTGCTTTATTGCAGACAAAGAATTCGTAGAGCATCACAAGGAACTTGAAAGAGCACTTGAAGCGTCAAAGAACGATACAAAGAATAATTTCGAGTATCAAAAAAATGCTTTCATGTATGAGATGGCTAATCATGAGTATGCAATCAATTGGCAGGCTGATTATGATACTCTTTCTGCATTTGGACGCATTACTCCACAGCCAGACTATTCTGAAGACATTAATAAGTATTTTGATGAACTTAAGTTTACTCAGGTTCAAAGAGATGCTTATGTCACAGCAAGAAAAGAGTACATGAAAAAGCAGGAGGTAGCATAATGAAAGTCGAATGTTTCATTACTCCAGAAATGGAACAGGTATCTGAAAAGAGCAGAGAAACAAGAACAGAATACGAAAAGAAAATTTCTGAAGCAGGCATTTACATCAGAAGAAAAGCGATTCTAACAGCAGGTATTGTTTTATATATCTTTGAAAATAGCTTTGATGAAGGATTAAGTGCCTGGGCCTTCTATCCTAAGACAGGATTAGAAGACTACATTTCTTCTGCTGAAGATGATAGTGAAATAGAGGATTTCTACGATAGAGCGATAGATAGGTTACTTAAGAATCACAACTGGCACAATCCAGATGTAGAAACTGTAGTAAATTATCGCAAAGAACATCATCTTGCGCTACATCATTAACCTTGCTAAGATAATTAGCATTGGGTTTGACTTAACTAGAGGATTAATTGATGTTATACTATAATCAATCCATTGGATGAGATATGCTTAGACTTATCTTAGTACCGCAAATGCTAAGATTAAAGTTGACTCTCACCAAAGAGAACCTTGTATTTCCGCAGGGTTCTCTTTTTTTATATTAAAGAGTTAGATGAAGTCGCATCAGCTATCCCATTTTGACAAATAGGTGAATAGATGCTATATTTCAATTAACTTAAGATGTTGTGAAACTCCTGAACCACCAATTGCTGCGAACAATTGGAATTATGGTTTAAGTAGTCACAAATTTATTTAAGGCTTCCATATGGGAGCCTTATTTTTGTTGTCAAAAACGTAATACTATGATATTATGTAAAAGTATTATAAATATAACATACTACATACCCCAAAAGCACTAAGGATTGCCCTTATTGATTTTAGGGGTATTTTTTATTGCTTTAATATATATTTATAAAGTTATTTTCTTCGCAATGCCTTTTTTATAAAAGGCTAAAAATAGATAAAAGCTTCTGACGAGAAGCATCCCAGAAGGGTGAGTTATTGTTCATCCGACGGGGTGTTCTTTTTTTATTTTCAGAAGTTGTGCTGAAAATGCTAAAGGGTCATATAAAGATATGATTCTAATTAAAGCCTTATTTTAAAGAGGTAATCCTACTGCATTAGGAAGGTTAAGTTTTAGTCTTCCCATGCAGGGGAGGGCTTGTTTAGAAAGAGGTAAAAATATGGCTATTAGAGTACTTAGAGCAGAGGCTCCAGAAGAGAAGGCATTTATTAATGCTAATGGTAAAGATGAGGTTTGTCACGCAACTGGTCGTGAGGGACTGATTAACGGCTTTTGGTGGCCTGAATATGTAGACTCCACAGGAAGTTTGCATTACGGTCGATAAGAAACTTTAAAAACTAAATATCTCCATATGGAGACACCCATGCTAGAGGGTAGTAACTAGAAATGACTATCCTACTAGCAAGGATAGTCTTTTATTTTTTGGAGGTTAAAAAAATATGAGTTATTACAAGCTTAAATATGCGTCAATTGATAAGAAAAACAAGGAGATTACACTTACTGTTGCAGATAGCAGCGTAAGACCACTTTATTATTTTAAGTCACCATACCATGCTGAAGGACAAGACTTTAGAGATGATTTAAAGGACTTTGTTGTAAGTATGCTTAATGGAAATATTCAGGGCGGTCAGAGCAAAATTCGTCAGCTAATGTCATTTTTAAGACATACTATGGAATGGAGCTGCAAAGAGACAAGCCTAGATAAAGACTTTAAGTATAAGGTATCTCGACTTAATGGATTGTATGAGCTTCTTGCTACTGAAATTGGTGTTCCTACTCTTTTAGGAGAACCATGGTCAGAGCATCAAACAGAAGTAAATGCAAAAATTGCAGCATACGAAGCTGAGAGCAAAGCTCTTTATGAAGCAAAGCAAAAAGAGTTTGATGATGCAGGTATTAAGCCTGTTTGTTCAGCTTATAGTTCCGATGTTTTTCCTGGCTTTATTGTTCTTGCACTGAAAGATGAAGATACCTTAGCAGTATGCGAGAAAGCTTGTTACGAGCACCTTGGTTTGCTCGAAAGCAAAAAGGGTAAATGTGTCTTTGTTCATGATGATGGATATAAGCTGTTTCATGCTTTAGGCTATGGACGACTTCTTCATGAAATAGAGATTGATGATGCAGTCTTTACTGAGATTGCAAAAATTACAAATGTAATGAAGGAACTCCCTTATCCTAACTTTGATTATAAAAAGTATGGATTTGTTTTAGAGCAGGAGGTAGCAGCGTAATGGGTATGAATGAAGCAGTAGCAATTGATGTTGTAAAAGCTATGATGCACAAAGCCTCTGACGAGGAGCGTGAAGCTCTTCACATTATTCTTGTCAAGGCAGGAGTGGAAATGAGGTAAGTATTATGGCATTTAAGACAGGGGATACCGTTAGAGTTAAAAACGAAATCTTTCGCTCATATGGGTGTAGAGGTAAGGTTGTAAATATTAACGGTAGTTTTATCACGGTCGAGCTTAGAAGGCTCAATAAAAAGTTAGATGAAAGTGAACTGGCGCAGTATCAGTATTATCCATCTGATTTAAGATTAGTAAGTTAACAAAATCCCGTTTGTAGGGATTGGGGTTTAAAGGAGCCCTGTCCCTGCTAAAGGGATAAAGGTAAAATTATTATGGAATACAAGGTAATTGAATGTTTAGGCAATACAGGTTTAGGAGATTACAATGAAAAAATGGAGAAAATCCAAAACCATTTAGATTGGATTGAGGATTTTGGTTATTGTTCTCCTTATGATTTTGACCGTGGTCAGAAGCTTATAGATGAAGCTGTAGAAGCACTCTGCAGAAGCATAAAAGATGGTTCATTACTATCAAAGCAGAACTGCAAGCTTGTGTGCGTTACTAGCATATCTATATCTGAGCGCAAATGTGCCGTATAACAATTAATTAATAAGTTGCGTATTAATGTACGCAAAGACCTCTCAATAAAGAGGATGCCCTTAGAGGGTAGTGATTATTATTGCTACCCTTTGGGGTAGCTTTTTATTAGGAG
>SVDC01000008.1:90431-98036 GCA_015058045.1 Cellulosilyticum sp. | reverse complement strand
GCATGCATGAATGACAACATTATTTTTCTTATTAATTCTTATCGGAACAATGCATAATAATATGCATTATTTATAAATTTTGCAAGGGGTGAGGAACACATGCAAAAATCTAAGATGCACCCAGTCAACATGGGTAAACAAATTCGCATGAGCTACGCTAGAACAGACGAGGGAGTTTTAGATATCCCTAATCTAGTAGAACTTCAAAGATCATCTTATGAATGGTTTTTAAATGAAGGTTTAAAAGAAGTATTTGAGGATATTTCTCCAATTACAGACTTTAATGGTAATCTCATATTAGAATTTGTTGATTTTTATTTAGACAGCAAACCTAAGTATTCCATTGAAGAATGTAGAGAAAGAGATGCTACTTATAGTGCACCTCTTAAAGTGAAGGCGCGCCTTCACAACAAAGAAACTGGTACATGTGTGGATAGTGAAGTATTTATGGGCGATTTCCCTCTTATGACAGAAAACGCTACTTTCATTATTAATGGTGCTGAACGTGTTATCGTTAGCCAATTAGTACGTTCACCAGGTATCTATTTCGATATTACATTTGATAAAACAGGTAAAAGATTATTCGCCGCATCTGTTATTCCAAACCGTGGTGCATGGTTAGAATATGAAACAGATTCTAACGATATCTTCTACGTACGTGTAGATCGTACACGTAAAGTACCTATTACAGTACTTCTTCGTTCTTTAGGTTTAGGTACAGACGCAGAAATTTTAGAGAAATTTGGTGAAGAACCAAAAATCCTCGAAACAATTCAAAAGGATACAAGTAAAACATATGAAGAAGGTCTTCTTGAAATGTACAAGCGTATTCGTCCAGGTGAACCACCTACAGTAGATAGCGCTGAGACACTTCTTAGAAATATGTTCTTTGATCCAAAACGTTACGACCTTGCAAAAGTAGGACGTTATAAATTCAATAAAAAATTAGCACTTCGTAACCGTGTTACAGGTATGATCCTTGCAGACAATGTAGTAGATCCTATGACTGGTGAAGTTATTGCAAGTGAAGGTGATAAAATCACTGTAGCTCTTGCAAATACAATCCAAAACACTGGTATCGAAGCAATCTATGTATATCCAGCTGGTACTACAGAAAGATCAATTAAGATTCTTTCTAACAGAACTGTAGAGCTTACAAGCTTTGTAGACTGTGATCCTGCTGAACTTGGTATCAAAGATAATGTATATTATCCAGTTCTTGAAGAAATTCTTGAAGAATATCACGAACTTGAAGATATCAAAAAAGAAATTAAAGCTAGAAAAAATGATCTTATTCCAAAATCTATTACTTTAGATGATATCTTTGCATCTATTAACTACAACATGCACTTAGAGTATGAAGTAGGTTATACAGATGATATTGACCACTTAGGTAACAGACGTATTCGTGGAGTAGGTGAACTTTTACAAAACCAATTCCGTATCGGTCTTTCTCGTATGGAAAGAGTAGTACGTGAGAGAATGACAATTCAAGATCAAGAGGCTGTTAGTCCACAAGCGTTTATTAATATCCGCCCAGTGTCATCAGCTATTAAAGAATTCTTTGGTAGCTCACAATTGTCACAATTCATGGATCATAACAACCCACTTGCTGAGTTAACTCATAAACGTAGATTATCTGCACTTGGACCTGGTGGTCTTTCAAGAGAACGTGCAGGGTTCGAAGTTCGTGACGTTCACTATTCTCACTATGGTCGTATGTGTCCAATCGAGACTCCTGAAGGTCCAAACATCGGTCTTATCAACTCACTTGCAACATTTGCTCGTATTAACGAATATGGTTTCATTGAAGCACCATACCGTGTAATCGATAAGTCTGGTGATGAACCAAGAATTACTGATGAAGTAATCTACATTACTGCTGATGAAGAAGAAAAATACACAATCTGTCAAGCTAATGAAGAGTTTGATGAAAATGGACACTTTGTTCACAAACGTGTAACTGCTCGTCATGCAGAAGATATTCTTGAATATGATTACAAGAAAATCGACTTAATGGACGTTTCTACAAAACAAATCGTTTCTGTAGCTACAGCCCTTATTCCTTTCCTTGAAAATGATGATGCGAACCGTGCCCTCATGGGTGCCAACATGCAACGTCAAGCTGTTCCACTTATCTCTACAGATAGCCCAGTAGTAGCAACTGGTATGGAATACAAAATTGGTATGGACTCTGGTGCTTTAGTAGTAGCTAAACAAGACGGTATTGTTGATAAATGTACTGCAAGAGAAATTGTAGTAAAAGATGAAGAGGGTAAAAAACACTCTTATAAATTAGAAAAATTTGAACGTAGTAATGCTGGTACTTGTATCAACCAAAGACCAGTTGTTAATAAAGGTGACGTTGTTAAGAAAGGTGATGTCTTAGCAGACGGTCCATCAACTCAAAATGGTGAGCTTGCTCTTGGTCAAAACCCACTTATTGGTTTCATGACTTGGGAAGGTTACAACTACGAGGATGCTGTTCTTCTTAGTGAAAGACTTGTTCAAGATGACGTTTATACTTCTATCCACATCGAAGAATATGAAGTAGAAGCACGTGATACTAAAGTAGGTCCAGAGGAAATCACTCGCGATATCCCTAATGTTGGTGAAGATGCGCTTAAAGACCTTGATGAAAGAGGTATTATCCGTATCGGTGCTGAAGTTCGTTCAGGAGATATCTTAGTAGGCCGTGTTACACCAAAAGGTGAAACAGAACTTACAGCAGAAGAAAGATTACTTCGTGCCATCTTTGGTGAGAAAGTAAGAGAAGTTAGAGATACATCACTTCGTGTACCTCATGGTGAAGCTGGTATCATCGTAGATGTTAAGATCTTCACTCGTGAAAACGGTGATGAACTTGACCCAGGTGTAAACCGTATGGTTCGCTGTTATATCGCTCAAAAGAGAAAAATCTCTGTAGGGGACAAAATGGCTGGTCGACATGGTAATAAAGGGGTTATCTCAAGAGTTCTTCCAGTAGAAGATATGCCATTCCTTCCAAACGGTCGTCCTCTTGATATCGTTCTTAACCCATTAGGGGTACCATCTCGTATGAACATCGGTCAGGTACTTGAAATTCACTTAAGTCTTGCAGCTAAGGCACTCGGCTTCAAGATTGAAACACCAGTATTTAATGGTGCAACAGAGCAAGATATCATGATGACACTTGAAATGGCTAACGATTACGTTAACTGGACTTGGGAAGAATTCTATGAAAAATGGTCTTCTAAAGTAGATCAAAGTGTACTCGATTATTTATATGAAAATAGAGACCACAGAGATGAGTGGAGAGGTGTACCTCTTGATGGTACTGGTAAAGTACGTCTTAGAGATGGTAGATCAGGTGAAGAATTTGATAACCCAGTAACAATCGGTTTCATGCACTACCTTAAACTCCACCATTTAGTAGATGATAAAATGCACGCTCGTTCAACAGGTCCATATGCAACAATCACACAACAACCTCTTGGTGGTAAAGCACAATTTGGTGGACAACGTTTCGGAGAGATGGAGGTATGGGCACTCGAAGCTTATGGTGCTGCTTATACACTTCAAGAAATCCTTACAATCAAGTCTGATGATGTTGTTGGACGTGTTAAAACTTATGAAGCTATCGTTAAAGGTGAAAACATTCCAGAACCAGGAATTCCAGAATCATTCAAAGTATTACTCAAAGAGCTTCAATCACTTGGTCTTGATATTAGAGTTCTTACAAGCAACAATGCAGAAGTTGATATCAAAGAAAGTGTTGAAGAGGGAGAAGGTATTGCTCCTGAGGCTGTAGAAGTACTTGAAGATGTACCTTTAGAAGATGGATATATCGAAGAAATTCCTGAAGAAGGAGAAAGCGATCCAGACTTATATGATGATGTAAACATTGAATTAGATTTCGAACCTGATGATATATTTATTGAAGATGATGGATTAGATTTAGATTTATAAAAGTATGAAGGGAGTGCATAGTAGCATGTCAAACATGGATCAAGCTATCTTTTTTGAACAGATCAAGATAGGCCTCGCTTCCCCTGAAAAAATTCGCGAATGGTCTCGAGGAGAAGTAAAAAAACCAGAAACAATTAACTACCGTACACAAAGACCAGAAAGAGACGGTCTCTTCTGCGAAAGAATTTTCGGACCTAGCAAAGACTGGGAATGTCACTGTGGAAAGTATAAGAGAATTAGATATAAAGGCGTAGTTTGTGACCGTTGTGGTGTTGAAGTTACAAAAGCAAAAGTACGTCGTGAGAGAATGGGGCACATTGAACTGGCTGCCCCAGTATCTCACATTTGGTATTTCAAAGGTATTCCAAGTAGAATGGGTCTTATCTTAGATATTACTCCAGGTAAACTTGAAAAGATTTTATACTTTGCATCTTATGTTGTATTAGATCCAAAAGATACAGGCCTTGAATACAAAGAAATCTTAGGTGAAAAAGAATACAGAGAAGCAGAAGAAAAATACGGTGAAGGCTCATTCGTTGCTGAAATGGGTGCTGAAGCGATTAAAAAACTTCTTGCTGATATCGATTTAGATAAAGAAAGTGCTGAACTTAAATCACAACTTAGAACAACTACAGGTCAAAAACGTGTTCGTATCATTAAAAGACTTGAAGTTATTGAAGCATTCCGTTTATCAGAAAACAGTCCTGAGTGGATGATTCTTGATGTGATTCCAGTACTTCCACCAGATCTTCGTCCAATGATCCAACTTGATGGTGGACGTTTTGCAACATCTGACCTTAACGATTTATATAGAAGAGTAATCAACCGTAATAACCGTTTAAAACGTCTCTTAGATTTAGGTGCACCTAACATCATCGTAAGAAACGAAAAACGTATGTTACAAGAAGCTGTTGATGCCCTTATCGATAATGGTCGTCGTGGTAAACCAGTAACAGGTCCTGGTAACAGACCACTTAAATCACTTTCTGATATGCTTAAAGGTAAATCAGGTCGTTTCCGTCAAAACTTACTTGGTAAACGTGTTGACTACTCTGGACGTTCAGTTATCGTAGTAGGACCAAGCCTTAAAATTTACCAATGTGGTCTTCCAAAAGAAATGGCTATTGAGTTATTCAAACCTTTCGTTATGAAAAAATTAGTATCTGATGGTATTGCACACAATATCAAAAATGCTAAACACATGATTGAAAGATTACAACCACAAGTATGGGATGTATTAGAAGAAGTAATCAGAGAGCATCCAGTTATGCTTAACCGTGCTCCTACACTTCACAGACTTGGTATCCAAGCATTCGAACCTATCTTAGTTGAAGGTCGTGCGATTAAACTTCACCCATTAGTATGTACAGCTTATAATGCTGACTTCGATGGTGACCAAATGGCGGTTCACGTTCCATTAACAGTTGAAGCACAAGCTGAATGTAGATTCTTACTTTTAGCACCAAACAACCTTCTTAAACCATCTGATGGGGCACCAGTTGCTGTACCATCTCAAGATATGGTTCTTGGTACGTACTACTTAACACTTAGAAAAGATGATGAGATGTACGAATCAGAAGAAGAGTGTATGCCACTTACAGATAAAGATTGCATCGAAGTTCTTTCTCCAGATCAAGAATTATATGTATGGACAAAAGAAAACGTAGGTGCAGGTAAAGTATTTGCTACTGAAGAAGAAGCAGAAGCTGCTTACAAAGCTGGCAAAACTTTATACCTTAAAAAACAAATCGGTTCAGGTAAAGTATTCCACGATGAAAAAGAAGCATTACTTGCTTATGACAACAAAGAAATCACTTTACATGCACCAATTAAAGTACGTCGTTCAATCACAATCAACGGTGAAGTAATCACAGGTATTGCTGATGCAACAGTTGGACGCGTTATTTACAACGAAATCATTCCACAAGATCTTGGTTTCGTAAATAGAACAAAAGAAGAAAACAAACTTAAATATGAAGTTGACTTCTTAGTAGGTAAAAAAGAACTTGGTAAAATCATTAAGAAATGTATCAACACTCATGGTGCTACAGATACAGCTATTCTTCTTGATAATATCAAATCATTAGGTTATAAATTCTCTACACGTGGGTCTCTTACAGTATCTGTATCAGATATGCGTGTACCACCAGAAAAACCAATGTATCTTGAAGAAGCACAAAAAGAAGTAGATCATGTAACAAAACTCTTCAGACGTGGTCTTATGACAGATGAAGAACGTTACAACAAAGTTATCCAAGCATGGAATACTGCCAACGATAAGATTACTAAAGCACTTCTTGATAACCTTGGTAAATACAACAACATCTACATGATGGCTCACTCTGGTGCCCGTGGTTCTAACAACCAGATTAAACAGTTAGCTGGTATGCGTGGTCTGATGGCATCTACATCAGGTAAAACGATCGAGCTTCCTATTAAATCAAACTTCCGTGAAGGTCTTACTGTACTTGAATACTTCATCTCTGCTCACGGTGCTCGTAAAGGTCTTGCCGATACAGCGCTTCGTACAGCCGATTCAGGATACCTTACACGTCGTCTTGTTGACGTATCTCAAGACGTTATCATTCGTGAAGAAGACTGTCACCACAACCATCCAGAAGATGAAATCCCAGGTATGTGGGTATTCGCTTACAAAGATGGTGCAGAAGTTATTGAACCACTTAACGAACGTTTATCAGGTCGTGTAGCTGCTGACCCAATCATTCACCCACAAACAGGTGAAGTATTAGTTGAAGCAAACACAATGATTACACCAAATATGGCTGATTACATTGATGAAATTGGCATCGAACGCGTACGTATCCGTAATGTTCTTAGATGTCAATCAAGAATGGGTGTTTGTGCTAAATGTTATGGTGCAAACATGTCATCTGGTAACCAAGTAAGAATTGGTGAGTCAGTAGGTATTATCGCTGCTCAATCAATCGGTGAACCAGGTACACAGCTTACAATGCGTACATTCCATACAGGAGGTATCGCTGGGGATGATATCACACAAGGTCTTCCTCGTGTTGAAGAGTTATTCGAAGCACGTAAACCAAAAGGTCTTGCAATCATTTCTGAAATTGATGGTGTTGCAACAATCACAGACAATAAGAAAAAACGTGAAGTTACAGTTACAAACAACGAAACAGGTGAAGTTAAATCTTACGTAATTCCTTACGGTTCAAGAATTAAAGTTATCGATGGTACAGTTGTTGAAGCTGGTGATGAACTTACAGAAGGTAGCGTTAACCCACACGATATCCTTAAAGTTAAAGGTATCTTAGGTGTACAACACTACATGATTCAAGAAGTTCAACGTGTTTACCGTTTACAAGGGGTAGACATCAACGATAAACACATTGAGGTTATCGTTCGCCAAATGCTTAAGAAAGTAAAAATCGAAGAAAACGGGGATACAGATTTCTTACCAGGAAGCTCTGTAGATATCCTTGAATTCCAAGAAGTAAATAGAAGAATGGAAGAGGAAGGTTTAGAGCCAGCAGAAGGTAAACATGTATTACTTGGTATTACAAAAGCTTCTCTTGCTACTGAGTCATTCTTATCTGCTGCATCATTCCAAGAAACAACAAAAGTTCTTACAGAAGCAGCAATTAAAGGTAAAACAGATCCACTTATCGGTCTTAAAGAAAA
>SVDC01000008.1:19877-90331 GCA_015058045.1 Cellulosilyticum sp. | reverse complement strand
ATAGTATGCATAAAAATGAACCTAAAGGGGGATTTATGTTGTACGACCAAAAAGACACAATTACGATTGTGGGAACAAAACAGACTCTAAAGCAACTTGGACAAGGTGCTGTAAAGACTGTATTTGTCGCAAAAGACGCCGATGACCGCGTTACAGGTCAGGTGCTCGAGCTTGCAAAAGCTCAAAATGTCAATATCGAATTCGTTGAAACGATGAAGGAACTTGGCAAAAAATGTAACATAGAAGTTAAAACTGCAGTAGCAGCAATTATCGCGTAAGAGGAGGTGCCGGAATGCCTACATTTAACCAATTAGTGCGTAAAGGTAGAAAAGAAATCGAAAAAAAATCAACTGCACCAGCGTTACAAAAAGGATTCAACTCTTTAAGAAAACGTCCAACAGATATCTCTGCACCACAAAAAAGAGGTGTTTGTACAGCAGTTAAAACAGCTACACCTAAAAAACCTAACTCAGCTCTTCGTAAGATCGCCAGAGTACGTCTTACAAACGGGATTGAAGTAACAGCTTACATCCCAGGTGAAGGTCACAACCTTCAAGAGCACAGTGTTGTATTAATCCGTGGTGGTAGAGTAAAAGACTTACCAGGTACACGTTACCACATCATCCGTGGTACACTTGATACAGCAGGTGTTGCTAACAGACAACAAGCACGTTCAAAATACGGTGCTAAAAGACCAAAAGCAAAAAAATAATTTAAAATCATCAATACAATTGGTGCCCAACTTACGATAAGAGCTGTACAACAGTTTATATAGATGAGTGGGCGCGCACGATCCCCCTATAATGGGGACGAGTACCGATGATATTTCGAAAGAATAGTTAAGGAGGGAAGACCGTGCCACGTAAAGGACATGTAGCAAAAAGAGACGTATTAGCTGATCCAATGTACAACAGCAAGTTAGTTACTAAGTTAATCAACACAGTAATGCTTGATGGTAAAAGAGGAAAAGCTCAAAAAATTGTATATGGTGCGTTTGACATCATTGCAGAAAAAACTGGTAGAGACGCATTAGAAGTATTCCAAGAGGCGTTAGAAAACATCATGCCAGTATTAGAATGTAAAACACGCCGTGTAGGAGGTGCTAACTACCAAGTACCTATGGAAGTTCGTCCAGAAAGACGTCAAACATTAGGTTTAAGATGGTTAGTAACATTCACACGTAAACGTGGAGAAAAAACTACAACAGAAGCTCTTGCAGCTGAATTATTAGACGCACTTAATAATACAGGTGGGTCAGTTAAGAAAAAAGAAGATACACACAAAATGGCAGAAGCAAACAAAGCATTTGCTCACTACAGATGGTAGTAATCTGCTTAGATTAAAGGAGGAAATACCTTGGCAGGAAGAGAATATCCACTTGACCGTACCAGAAATATTGGTATTATGGCTCATATCGATGCCGGTAAAACAACTCTTACAGAACGTATCCTTTTCTATACAGGTAGAAGTCACAAAATTGGTGAAAGCCATGAAGGTACTGCTACTATGGACTGGATGGAACAAGAGCAAGAACGTGGTATCACAATCACATCTGCTGCAACAACATGTTTCTGGAATAACAATCGTATCAACATCATTGATACTCCTGGACACGTTGACTTTACTGTAGAAGTTGAGCGTTCATTACGTGTACTTGATAGTGCCGTAGGCGTATTCTGTGCTAAAGGTGGTGTAGAACCACAATCTGAAACAGTATGGCGTCAAGCTGACAAATACCACGTTCCACGTATGGCATTTGTAAATAAAATGGACATCATGGGAGCTGACTTCTTTAGAGCAGTTGGCATGATGAAAACTCGTTTAGGTGCTAATGCAGTACCTATCGAATTACCAATCGGTGCGGAAGATGATTTCGTAGGGATTATTGATTTATTCAAAATGAAAGCTTACATCTATAAAGATGATTTAGGTAAAGAAATTGAAGAACAAGAAATCCCAGCTGATTTAGCAGATCAAGCAGAAGAATACCATTCAGCAATGGTAGAAGCTATCTGTGAAACTGATGAAGAATTAATGATGAAATATCTTGAAGGTGAAGAAGTTACTGAAGCAGAACTTCGTGCAGCTCTTCGTACAGCAGTTATCAATGTACAAATTATCCCAGTTCTTTGTGGTTCAGCTTACAAAAACAAAGGGGTTCAAAAATTACTTGATGCTGTAGTAGAATTCATGCCAGCACCAACAGATATCCCAGCTATCAAAGGTACAAATCCTGAAACTGGCGAAGAAATGGAAAAACATGCTTCTGATGAAGAGCCATTTGCTGCTCTTGCATTCAAAATCATGACAGATCCATTCGTAGGTAAACTTGCGTTCTTCCGTGTTTACTCAGGATCTATCGATGCTGGTTCATATGTTCTTAACTCAACTAAGAATAAAAAAGAACGTTTCGGACGTATCGTGCAAATGCATGCTAACGCTCGTCAAGAAATTACAACAGTATACTCAGGAGATATCGCTGCTGCAGTTGGTCTTAAAGGAACAACTACAGGGGATACACTTTGTGATGAAGATCACCCAGTAATCCTTGAGTCTATGGAATTCCCAGAACCAGTTATCCAAGTAGCTATCGAACCTAAAACTAAAGCTGGTCAAGAAAAAATGGGTCTTGCTCTTGCAAAACTTGCTGAAGAAGATCCAACATTCAAAACTTGGACAGATGAAGAAACAGGTCAAACTATTATCGCTGGTATGGGTGAGCTTCACCTTGAAATCATCGTAGACCGTTTATTACGTGAATTCAAAGTAGAAGCTAATGTAGGTGCACCTCAAGTTGCATACAAAGAAACAATCGCTAAAGAAGTTGACATTGAATCTAAATATGTTAAACAATCTGGTGGTAGTGGTCAATACGGTCACTGTAAAGTTCGTTTCTCTCAACTTGACCCTAACTCTGAACACACTTACGAATTCGTAAGTTCAGTAGTTGGTGGATCTATTCCAAAAGAATATATCCCAGCTGTTGATAAAGGTATCCAAGATGCTATGGCAGCAGGTCCTCTTGCTGGATTCCAAGTACTTGGTATTAAAGCAGACTGTTATGATGGTTCATACCACGATGTCGATTCATCAGAAATGGCATTCAAAATTGCTGGTTCTATGGCATTCAAAGATGCTATGAGAAAAGCTGGTGGAGTTCTTCTTGAACCTATCATGAAAGTTGTTGTAACAACTCCTGAAGATTACATGGGAGATGTTATCGGAAGTCTTAACTCACGTCGTGGACGTATCGAGGGTATGGACGCTATCGCTGGTGGACAAGAAATCAGAGCATTCGTTCCACTTGCTGAAATGTTCGGTTATACAACAGATCTTCGTTCTAGAACACAAGGTCGTGGTAACTCTTCTATGGAGTTCGATCACTATGAACCATGTCCAAAGAACATCCAAGATAAAGTTATTGCAGACCGTAAAGGTAACTAATTAGAATATTAATTCTAGTTGTTGGAAACAATATTCTGAGAACTATATTTTAAGTTTAATAATCATTTGTAGCTACTTGAAAAGTAGCTACAAATTGAATATAATCAAAGTATCTGGGTAAAACTCAGGTTTTCAATTAAAGGAGGAAAAACCAAATGGCTAAAGCTAAATTTGAAAGAAGCAAACCACACGTTAACATTGGTACAATCGGCCACGTTGACCACGGTAAAACTACATTAACAGCAGCAATCACAAGAACTCTTCACGAAAGATATCAATTAGGTGAAGCTGTAGATTTCGAAAACATCGATAAAGCTCCAGAAGAAAGAGAACGTGGTATCACAATCTCTACTGCTCACGTTGAATACGAAACACCAGCTCGTCACTACGCTCACGTTGACTGTCCAGGACATGCTGACTACGTTAAAAACATGATCACTGGTGCTGCTCAAATGGACGGTACAATCTTAGTAGTAGCTGCTACAGATGGTCCAATGGCTCAAACACGTGAACACATCTTATTATCTCGTCAAGTAGGTGTACCATACATCGTTGTATTCTTAAACAAATGTGATATGGTAGACGATGAAGAGTTATTAGAATTAGTAGAAATGGAAATCAGAGACTTATTAAGCTCATATGACTTCCCAGGAGATGACACACCAATCGTTCGTGGTTCAGCTCTTGAAGCATTAAACAACCCAATGGGACCATGGGGAGATAAAATCGTTGAATTATTCGATATCATCGATGAATATATCCCAACACCAGAACGTGACGTTGACAAACCATTCTTAATGCCAGTAGAAGACGTATTCTCTATCACAGGTCGTGGTACAGTTGCAACTGGTAGAGTAGAATCAGGTGTACTTAAAGTTCAAGATGAAATCGAATTAGTAGGTATTCATGAAGAAACTCGTAAAGTAGTATGTACAGGAGTTGAAATGTTCCGTAAGCTTCTTGATCAAGCTGAAGCTGGAGATAACATTGGTGCACTTCTTCGTGGTGTTCAAAGAACAGAAATCCAACGTGGTCAAGTTCTTTGTAAACCAGGTTCAATCACACCTCATACAAAATTCACAGCTCAAGTATACGTTCTTAAAAAAGAAGAAGGTGGACGTCATAAACCATTCTTCTCTCACTACAGACCACAATTCTACTTCCGTACAACTGACGTAACAGGTGTTATCGAGTTACCAGAAGGTGTAGAAATGTGTATGCCTGGGGATAACGTAGAAATGACTATCGAACTTATCCACCCAATTGCTATGGCTCAAGGTTTACGTTTTGCTATCCGTGAAGGTGGTAGAACAGTAGGTTCTGGTGCTGTTGCATCTATCATCGAATAATCTAATTATTTGATATAAAAAAGCACAATCTTAAATGAGATTGTGCTTTTTTGCGTATTAAATATTAGTAAATATTAAGTAGAGTTTATGACGTTATAATTGGATCAAGAAGATTTTATGATTTAAGGGATTGTAGAATTATGATTATTATGTATTACCCATAGAGATGTATTCTGCTGTATTATATTTTATAAGTTGAATATAAAATATAATGGAAAATAAATATAGTAGCGATTTGACAAACTAGTAGGACTACTAAGGGGGTAGGGGAAAGACGTAGATATAATTTATATAGAAGAAACTCACCCTATATAAATTGTATGATGACTGAAATTAAAAGTCTGAAGTAATATAAGAAGAAACTTTTAAATGATATATGGTAGATAGAGTAATAAGAAAGTAAGACGTGAACTATTAAATGAGTAGAAATGAGAGTATTGTGTGATAAAATACCTTGTATATATAGATAAGACAAGCTAGAAATATAGGTTCTATTATATAGAGGAAGTAAGAAAGAGAGATTAATAATATAGAAGGACCATGAAATAAGATACATAGTAGAAGAACATGAATTACATAGAGAGATAAATAATTGGAGGAGACAGCTAATAGAAAAGAGAAATAAAAGGGGAAAAGCGAAAAAGATTTATGGAAGAAATTATGCTTTGCTATAAGATAGGATATGATATACAATATTATTTGTCAGCAAGAAGCGAACAAATAATTGTCATGTCAAAGTTTGATAAATTTTCCAAAAAACAAACGTAAAAAAAAGTAAAAAAAAACTTGTGTTATACAAAAAAATAATGTATACTATTTATGTTGTGACATTGAGAACTATGATCCAGGAGGTTAAACGCTTAGGGCGAATTTCTGGGGAGCGAATGTCCGGTTCAAGAAACCAGGCGGCAGGTCACTGTACTATATGGTTAGGGTGTTAGGCGTATCCATATTTCATATGGAAATGCTTGTGATAAGTTTGCGCTTATGAAACACCAGGACAAGTGTGCAGTCACCACTAGTCGTACTAGGTTTACAAAAGTACGAAAAGGAGGGGACTTTTTTTATGGCAAGTCAAAAAATCCGTATTACATTAAAAGCTTATGATCACAAATTAATCGATCAAACAGCTGCACAAATCGTAGAAATCGCTAAAAAAACTGGCGCTAAAGTTAGTGGACCAATTCCACTTCCAACTAAAAAAGAAGTTGTAACTATTCTACGTGCTGTACACAAATACAAAGATTCTCGTGAGCAATTCGAACAAAGAACTCACAAAAGACTTATCGATGTTGAAGCTACACCAAAAACTGGCGACGCTTTAATGAGAATCGATTTACCAGCTGGTGTTGATATCAAAGTTGACGCTAAATAATTAATCTTCACAGTAAAGGTTAATTAAATGGTAAATAGGACGGTGAATCATCGTCTAGAATGATTGCCCGTGGTGGTAATCCGCTGTAGATATTAGGAGGTGTAAGGAATGAAAAAAGCAATTTTAGCTAAAAAAATTGGTATGACTCAAATCTTTGACGAAAACGCTAACTTAATTCCTGTAACTGTATTAGAAGCAGGTCCTTGCGTTGTAACTCAAAAGAAAACAATTGAAAACGATGGATATGAAGCTATCCAAGTAGGTTTCGGTGAAGTTAAATCTAAACACGTAATCAAACCTATGGCTGGTCACTTCGCTAAAGCTGGTGTTGAAGCTAAAAAATTCATTCAAGAATTTAGATTAGAAGATACATCTGCATACGAAGTAGGAACAGAAATTAAAGCAGACGCTTTCGTTGCTGGAGATAAAATTGACGTAGTTGGTACATCTAAAGGTAAAGGTTACCAAGGTGCTATTAAGAAATACGGTCAATCTCGTGGACCAATGGGTCACGGTTCTAAATCTCACCGTGTAGCTGGTTCTATGGGTGCTGCTACATCACCAGGTCGTGTAATGAAAGGTAAAGGCCTTCCATCTCACATGGGTTGTGTACAAGTAACAGTACAAAACTTAGAAGTTGCTCGCGTTGACGCAGACAAAAACTTAATCTTAGTTAAAGGTGCAGTACCAGGTCCTAAAGGTACAGTTATCACAATTAAAGATAGCGTTAAAGCTTAAGGATTCGGGAAAGGAGGATATTAAAATGGCAAAAGTAGCTGTATTAAATATGACAGGCGCACAAGTTGGCGAAGTTGAATTAAACGACGCAATTTTCGCTGTTGAAGTAAAAGAACACTTAGTACACCAAGCTGTAGTTGCACACCTTGCAAACTTACGTCAAGGTACACAAAGTGCTAAAACTCGTGCAGAAGTACGTGGTGGTGGTAGAAAACCATGGAGACAAAAAGGTACAGGTAGAGCAAGACAAGGTTCTATCCGCGCTGTACAATGGGTAGGTGGTGGAGTTGCATTCGCACCAAAACCAAGAAATTACTCATTCAAAATGAACTTCAAAGAAAGAAGAATTGCTCTTCAATCTGCTTTAACAAGTAGAGTAAATGAAGCTAAATTCATCGTTCTTGAATCATTAGAAGTAGCTGCTAAAACTAAAGAAATGGCTGCAGTTTTAGATGCTCTTAAATTAAACAAAGCTTTAATCGTAACAGAAGGTGAAGCTTCAAGAAACGTAATGTTAGCTGCTAATAACATCCAAGGTGTTAAAACTGCTGCTGTAAACAACATTAACGTATATGACATCTTAAAATACGATACATTCGTAGTAACAAAAGATGCTCTTGCAAAAATCGAGGAGGTGTACGCATAATGGCAGATTTAAAATTTTATGACGTCATTTTAAAACCAGTTGTTACTGAAAAATCTATGAACGTAATGGCTGAAAAAAAATACACATTCCTAGTTGAAAAAACTGCTACTAAAGCTCAAATTAGAGAAGCAGTAGAAAAAATGTTCGAAGGAACAAAAGTAGAAAAAGTTAACACAGCTAACTACGATGGTAAAACAAAACGTCGTGGAAGAACAGTTGGTAAAACAAACGCTTACAAAAAAGCAATCGTTAAACTTACTGCAGAAAGTAAAGACATTGACTTTTTCCAAGGAATGTAGTTTAATAGTTAGAGATGAAACACACGGCTAAGTGTAAATGTATCGTGTAGAATTAATCGTTGAAAGGAGTGAACACGATGGGTATCAGAAAATATAGACCATATACCCCTTCAAGAAGACACATGACTTCTTCAACATTTGAAGAAATCACTAAAACAACTCCTGAAAAATCTTTAGTTGTTAAATTAAAGAAAAACTCAGGTAGAAATAACCAAGGTAAAATCACAGTTCGTCACCGTGGCGGCGGCGCAACAATTAAATACAGAATCATCGATTTCAAACGTAACAAAGATGGTGTTCCAGCTAGAGTTGTAGGTATCGAATACGATCCAAACAGATCTGCAAACATCGCTCTTATTGCTTACGCTGATGGTGAAAAAGCTTATATCTTAGCTCCAGTAGGATTAAAAGTAAATGACGTTGTTATGAACGGTAAAGAAGCTGAAATCCGCGTTGGTAACTGTCTTGAAATGAAAGACATGCCAGTAGGTGCTACAATTCACAACATCGAAATGAAACCAGGTAAAGGTGGACAATTAGTTCGTGCTGCAGGTATGTCAGCTCAACTTATGGCTAAAGAAGGTAAATACGCTACAGTTAAATTACCATCTGGCGAAATGAGACTTTTACCAATCAACTGCCGTGCTACAATCGGTCAAGTTGGTAACATTGATCACGAACTTATCAACATTGGTAAAGCTGGACGTAAACGTCACATGGGTATCCGTCCTACAGTTCGTGGTTCTGTAATGAACCCTAACGATCACCCACACGGTGGTGGTGAAGGTAGATCACCAATCGGTAGACCAAATCCATGTACTCCATGGGGTAAACCAGCTCTTGGTTACAAAACAAGAAAGAAAAACAAACATTCAAATAAATATATCGTACGTCCACGTAATAAATAATTCCGTGGTTGGATTGAAAGGAGGCTTCATTAATGGCTCGTTCTATTAAAAAAGGACCTTTTGCAGACGCTAGCTTACTTAAAAAAGTAGATGCTATGAATGCAGTAGATGAGAAAAAAGTTATTAAAACATGGTCACGTCGTTCAACAATCTTCCCTTCAATGGTAGGTCATACTATCGCAGTACATGATGGTAGAAAACACGTACCAGTATTCGTTACAGAAGATATGGTAGGACACAAATTAGGTGAATTCGCATTAACAAGAACTTACCGTGGTCATGGTAAAGACGCAGAGAAAAAATCTAGAGTTCGTTAATTAAAGTATCAAATGGAAGGAGGTCTTTTAACATGGCTAAAGGACACAGAAGTCAGATTAAAAAAGAGAGAAACGCTCAAAAAGACTCAAGACCAAAAGCAAGAGTAACTTTCGTTCGTTTATCAAGTACTAAAGCAAATATCGTGCTTGACCAAATCAAAGGTAAAGATGTTAACACAGCATTAGCTATCTTAGCATACACACCAAGATGGGGCGCACGCGTAGTAGAGAAAGTATTAAAATCAGCTATCGCAAACGCTGAGCATAACATGGGTATGGATCCATCTACATTATATGTTGATGAAGCATTCTCAACAAAAGGACCAACTCTTAAGAGAATTCGTCCACGTGCTCAAGGTCGTGCATATCAAATTCAAAAACAAACTTGCCACGTTACAGTGGTATTAAATGCGAGATAAGGAGGTAAACACATGGGCCAAAAAGTAAATCCACATGGGTTACGCGTTGGTGTTATCAAAGCTTGGGATGCTAAATGGTATGCTGATAAAAAAGACTTTGCTAACAACCTTGTAGAAGATGATAAAATTAGAAAATTCATCAAGAAAAAATTATATGCTGCTGGCATTGATAAAGTAGAAATCGAAAGAATGTCTAAACGTGTAAGAATTCACGTTCACACATCAAAACCAGGTATCGTAATCGGTAAAGGTGGTTCTGCTATCGATGAACTTCGTAAGCAAGTAGAAAAAATGACAGCTAGCAAAGTGTCTATTAACATCGTAGAAGTTAAAAGACCAGAAGCTTGTGCACAATTAGTTGCAGAAAACATTGCACTTCAATTAGAAAACCGTGTGTCTTTCAGAAGAGCTATGAAACAAGCTATTTCTAAATCATTCAAAGCTGGTGGAAAAGGTATCAAAGTTGCATGTTCAGGTCGTTTAGGCGGTGCTGAAATGGCTCGTACTGAACAATATTCAGAAGGTAACATTCCACTTCAAACATTAAGAGCTGATATTGAGTATGGATTTGCAGAAGCAGATACAACATACGGTAAAATCGGTGTTAAAGTATGGATCTACAAAGGAGAAGTACTTCCAACTAAAGTTAACAAGGAAGGGAGCGAAAACTAATGTTAATGCCTAAAAGAGTAAAACGCCGCAAACAATCACGCGGTCGTATGAAAGGCCAAGCTACCCGCGGAAATAAAATCACTTACGGTGAATACGGTATCGTTGCAATGGAGCCATCTTGGGTTAGATCAAATCAAATCGAAGCTGCTCGTATCGCTATGACACGTTATATTAAACGTGGTGGTAAAGTTTGGATTAAAATTTTCCCAGATAAACCAGTTACAGCTACTCCAGCTGAAACTCGTATGGGTAAAGGTAAAGGTTCTGTAGATTACTGGGTAGCAGTAGTTAAACCAGGACGCGTTATGTTTGAATTATCAGGCGTAGCAGAAGAAACAGCTAGAGAAGCGTTAAGACTTGCGGTTCACAAATTACCAATGAAGTGTAAAATCGTTTCTCGTGCGGAACAAGAAATGGCAGGTGATGGTAGTGAAAACTAAAGCATTCTTAGAAGAAATTAGAACTAAATCAGCTGATGAATTACAAGTTGAATTGGTAAATGCGAAAAAAGAACTCTTTAACTTAAGATTCCAAAACGCTACCAATCAATTAGATAATACAGCAAGAATTAAAGAAGTTAGAAGAAATATTGCACGTATTCAAACTATTATTACACAAAAAGCAACTGTGTAATAGAGAGGAGGCAAGCTCGTGTCAGAAAGAAATTTACGTAAAACATTAATTGGTAATGTAGTTAGCAATAAAATGGACAAAACTATTACTGTTGCAGTTGTAAATAATGTAAAACACCCTCTTTACGGAAAAATCGTAAAAAGAACTTACAAATTACACGCTCATGATGAAAACAATGAGTGCCAAATCGGTGATAGAGTTAAAGTAATGGAAACAAGACCTTTATCTAAATCAAAAAGATATAGACTTGTAGAAATCGTAGAAAAAGCTAAATAGATAGAAATCTTGAAAGGAGGTCACTTCTCATGATTCAACAAGAGAGTAGATTAAGAGTTGCTGATAACACAGGAGCTAAAGAACTTCTTTGTATCCGTGTACTTGGTGGCTCAACAAGAAGATATGGTAACATTGGTGATGTTATCGTAGCTACAGTTAAAGATGCAACACCAGGCGGCGTTGTTAAAAAAGGTGATGTAGTTAAAGCTGTTATCGTTCGTACTAAAAAAGGTGTAAGACGTCAAGACGGTTCATACATCAAATTCGATGAAAATGCAGCTGTAATTATTAAAGAAGATAAAAACCCAAGAGGGACTCGTATTTTTGGACCAGTAGCAAGAGAGTTAAGAGATAAAAAGTATACAAAAATCTTATCACTTGCTCCAGAAGTTCTATAAGGAGGTGTGAATAGTGAAAACTAAACTTAAAAAAGGCGATAACGTTGTAATTATTGCTGGTAAAGACAAAGGTAAAGAAGGTAAAATCACTTTAATCGATCGTAAAAACGGTAAAGTTGTAGTTGAAGGTTGCAACATGATTACAAAACATCAAAAAGCAACAGCTGCTGCACAAGGTGGATTAATCGAAAAAGAAGCACCTATTCACATGTCAAATGTAATGTACGTGCACAATGGTAAACCAGCACGTTTAGGTGTAGAAATTAAAGATGGCAAAAAAGTTCGCGTAGCAATCGTTAACAAAGAACGCGTTGTAATCGACTAATAGGCGAAAGGAGGCAAATTCAGATGGCAAGATTAAAAGAAACTTATAAAAATGAGATCATGGGTGCTATGACAGCAAAATTTGGTTACAAAAACCAAATGGAAGTACCTAAAATCGAAAAAATCGTTATCAACATGGGTGTTGGTGAAGCAAGAGATAACGCTAAAGTATTAGAAAATGCTGTTGGTGATATGGAAAAAATCTCTGGTCAAAAACCAATCATTACAAAAGCTAAAAAATCTGTGGCTGCATTCAAACTTCGTGAAGGTATGCCAATCGGATGTAAAGTAACTCTTCGTGGTGAAAAAATGTATGAGTTCTTAGATCGTTTAGTAAACATCTCACTTCCACGTGTACGTGACTTCCGTGGTGTAAGTGCTACTGCTTTCGACGGTCGTGGTAACTACGCTTTAGGTATCAAAGAACAACTTATTTTCCCAGAAATCGAGTATGATAAAGTAGATAAAGTTCGTGGTATGGATGTAATTATTGTTACAACAGCTGAAACAGACGAAGAAGCTCGTGAGCTGTTAACACAATTCGGTATGCCTTTTCAAAAATAAGGAGGGTAAGTAAATGGCAAAAAAATCAATGAAAGTTAAGCAACAAAGACCTGCTAAATTTTCAACTCAAGCTTATACAAGATGCCGTATCTGTGGACGTCCACACGGTTACCTTAGAAAATATGGTATCTGCCGTATTTGTTTTAGAGAATTAGCATACAAAGGTCAAATCCCTGGCGTTAAAAAAGCTAGCTGGTAATAAAGGAAAGGAGGCAATTTATTATGACAATGAGCGATCCTATTGCAGATATGTTAACAAGAATCAGAAATGCTAACACTGCGAAACATGACGTAGTAGAAGTACCTGCTTCTAAAATGAAAAAAGCTATTTCTGAAATTCTTTTAAACGAAGGATATATTAAAGGTTTTGAAGTGAAAGAAGACGGTGTTAAATCAACAATCCGCATCACTTTAAAATACGGAAAAGACAAAAACGAAAAAATTATTTCAGGTATTAAAAAGATCTCTAAACCAGGTCTTCGTGTATACGCTGATACAGATAACCTTCCAAAAGTTCTTGGTGGACTTGGTACAGCAATCATCTCTACAAATAAAGGTGTTATTACTGACAAAGAAGCTAGAAAACTTGGTGTAGGTGGCGAAGTAATCGCATTTATTTGGTAATTAATTAATTAAGGAGGTGCCAACTATGTCACGTATTGGTAAACAACCAATTGCTGTTCCAGCTGGTGTTACAGTTACTATCAATGCAGGTAACGAAGTTATTGTAAAAGGACCAAAAGGTACTCTTACACAAACTTTTGACTCAGCGATGAACATCGCTTTAGAAGAAAACAACGTTGTGGTTACAAGACCAAACGATTTAAAAAGAAATAGAGCTCTTCACGGCTTAACAAGAACATTAATCGCTAACATGATCGAAGGTGTTACTAACGGTTTCACAAAAGTGTTAGAAATCAATGGTGTTGGTTATAGAGCACAAAAACAAGGTAAAAAATTAGTACTTTCTTTAGGATACTCTCACCCAGTAGAGATGGAAGATCCAGAAGGTCTTACATCTACAGTAGAAGGAAACAAAATCACTGTAGCTGGTATCGATAAAGCTTCTGTAGGTCAATATGCTGCAGAAATCAGAGATAAACGTAGACCAGAGCCATACAAAGGTAAAGGTATTAAATACATCGATGAAGTTATTCGTCGTAAAGAAGGTAAAACAGGTAAAAAATAATAAGTAAAGGAGTGAAATCCGCATGATCAGAAAGCAATCTAGAAGCGACATCCGTGTAAAAAAACACAACAGAATGCGTAACAAGGTCCAAGGTACTACACAAAGACCTAGACTTGCAGTATTCAGAAGTGAAAAACACATTTACGCTCAAATTATTGATGATATGACTGGAACTACTTTAGTTGCAGCATCTACAGTAGAAAAAGATATCAAAGCTTCTGTAAAAGCAACATCTAATGTTGAAGCAGCAGCAGCAGTTGGTACAGCAATCGCTAAAAAAGCAACTGCTAAAGGTATCGAAGAAGTAGTATTTGACCGTGGTGGTTTCTTATACCATGGTAGAGTTAAAGCTTTAGCTGAAGCAGCTCGTGAAGCTGGCTTACAATTCTAGTAAAGGAGGGAAATTTGAAAATGGCTAAAAATTTAAAAATTGATCCATCAACTATGGAGCTTCAAGAAAAAGTTGTTACAATCAAACGTGTAACAAAAGTAGTTAAAGGTGGTCGTACTTTCCGTTTCTCTGCTTTAGTAGTAGTAGGTGACGGTAACGGACACGTTGGTGTTGGTATCGGTAAAGCTATGGAAATTCCAAACGCTATCCAAAAAGGTATCGAAGACGCTAAGAAAAACCTTATCTTTGTTGAAAGAAACGATGCAGATAGTATCTATCATGAATTCGTTGGTGAATTCGGAAGTGCTAGAGTACTTCTTAAACCAGCTAAAGAAGGTACTGGTGTTATCGCAGGTGGTCCAGCTCGTGCTGTACTTGAACTTGCAGGTATCCGTAACATCAGAACTAAATCTTTAGGTTCAAACAACAAGAAAAACGTAGTAAATGCAACAATCGAAGGTTTAGCAGCTCTTAAAACTCCTTCAGAAGTTGCTAGACTTCGTGGAAAATCAGTAGAAGAGCTTCTAGGCTAATAGGAGGAATGTAAAGATGGCAAAGATCAAAGTAACTTTAGTTAGATCTACAATCGGAGCAATTCCAAAGCATAAAAAAACTGTAGAAGCGCTCGGATTAAGAAAAACAAATAGTTCAAACATTCACGAAGATAATGCTGCTATCCGTGGAATGGTAAAACAAGTTAGTCACTTAGTTAAAGTAGAAGAAATTAACGAGTAATATAGATTAATAATAGAAGGAGGTGCCTCGGATAATGAATTTAAGTACATTAAAACCAAACGAAGGATCAAAAAGATCAAGTTTCCGCGTAGGTAGAGGTCACGGTTCAGGTAACGGTAAAACTGCTGGTAAAGGTCACAAAGGTCAAAAAGCTAGAAGTGGCGGTGGTGTTAGACCTGGATTCGAAGGTGGTCAAATGCCATTATACAGAAGACTTCCTAAACGTGGATTCAAAAACCCTAACCACTTAGAAATCGTTGGTATCAACGTTGATTTATTAAATCGTTTCGAAGATGGTGCTGTTGTTACAGTTGAATCAATGATTCAAGCTGGTATCATCAAAAACCCAAGAGATGGTGTTAAAATCCTTGGTAAAGGTGAGCTTACTAAAAAGTTAACTGTAAAAGCTAACGCTTTCAGTGAGTCAGCTAAAGCAAAAATTGAAGCTGTGGGTGGAGCAACAGAAGAGGTGATGTAGGTGGATTTATTCAAAACTCTTAAAAATGCTTGGAGAGTGCCAGAACTACGCAAAAGAATTATTTACACACTTTGGATGTTTCTATTCATCAGAATTGGAGTATCAATTACTGTACCAGGTGTAGATCGTGCAGTTGTTATGAATGCAGTCTCATCTGGGGACTCCGGTTTTGTGAATCAATTTTATAGCATGATTACTGGTGGTGCACACCAACAACTCGCTTTATTTGCACTCGGAGTTGGACCGTATATCACATCAAGTATCATCATGCAACTTCTTCAGATAGCGATTACTCGTTTAGAAGAGCTATCTAAAGAAGGGGAAGATGGAAGAAAGAAAATCAATAAGTATACACGTTATGTGACACTTGTGTTGGCCACTATCAACGCATGGGCAACAACTCTTAATGCCTCAAGAAGTGGTTCATTAGTAGATGGTAGTATTTGGACGTTCTTGCTTGTGATGTGTTCATTTATTGCTGGCTCAATGCTAGTAATGTGGATTGGTGAACAAATCACGGAAAAGGGTATTGGAAATGGTATTTCACTTTATATCTTCATTAGTATTATTTACTCCCTACCAACCAACTTTATAGGTATCTTCCAATTAAACAGCGATAAAATTTATATTCCGATATTAGTTGTTATCGTATTCATAGCTTTAATTGGGTTTGCAGTATATATGAGTCAAGGTGAAAGACGTATAGCAGTTCAATATGCTAAACGTACTGCTGGTCGTAAGGTATATGGTGGCGGGCAACAATATATTCCAATTAAGGTTAACTTAGCTGGAGTAATGCCAATTATCTTTGCGATGAGTATTATGAGTTTCCCTTCAATTATCATTAATTTTACGGGTGCTCAACTTTCAACTACATGGCAAAAAGTACTCGGATATTTAAACTGGACTAGTGGAGTAGGATCAGTAATTTATATTGTTCTTATCTTCGCATTTGGATTCTTCTATTCTACAATTGCTTTCAAACCAATGGAAATTGCTAGCAATATGAAGAAGAGCGGAGGATTTATTCCAGGTATCAGACCAGGAAAACCTACAGCAGATTACTTAGTTGCAGTAGGAACTCGTATCACATTACTTGGTACGATCTTCTTATCAATTTTGGCACTTATGCCACTAGTATTCTACTATATCTTCAAAGTAAATGTTGCCTTCACAGGTACTTCACTTTTAATTGTAGTAGGTGTAGTTATTGAAACATTAAAGCAACTTGAATCTCAAATGCTTATGAGACACTATAAAGGATTTTTATAAAAAGTTATAGGAGGTTGCCGCTATGAGATTGATATTATTAGGTGCGCCTGGTGCAGGTAAAGGGACACAAGCAGAGATGCTTACCAAACTATATGATATTCCATGTATCTCTACAGGAAATATTTTTAGAGAACATATTTCTAAGAATACTGAGCTAGGTCAAAAAGCAAAAGCATACATGGATGAAGGAAAATTGGTACCAGATTCTCTCGTAATTGAGCTTGTAAAAAGCAGAATCACACAGGATGACTGCAAGAACGGAATGATTTTCGATGGGTTCCCACGTACTATTCCACAAGCTGAGGCATTAGATGTAATGCTTAAAGAGTTAAACATTCCAATTGACTTCGTTATCAATGTTGAAGTAGCAGATGAACTCATTATTGAACGTATGGCGGGAAGAACAGTTTGTCCTAGCTGCGGCGCTTCATATCATAAAGTAAATAAACCGGCTAAAATTTCAGGTAAATGTGATTTATGTTCAGCGGATTTAATCCAAAGAGATGATGACAAAGCTGAAACGGTTAAAAAAAGATTAGACGTATATCATGAACAAACAGAACCATTAATTGCTTACTACAGAGAACAAGGTAAACTTGTAGATGTAGATGGTGTAGGTGCTGTCGAAGAAGTTCGTGATAGAGTC
Organism: Cellulosilyticum sp.; assembly: GCA_015058045.1. Classification (GTDB taxonomy): domain Bacteria; phylum Bacillota; class Clostridia; order Lachnospirales; family Cellulosilyticaceae; genus Cellulosilyticum. The sequence goes on along the minus strand of SVDC01000008.1, from coordinate 73,258 downwards.
AAAACAGCATTAGGAGTGAAATAATAATGGCCATTCACATTAAGTCAGATAGTGAGATCAACTTGATGAGAGAAGCCGCTGAGATTCTAATAGAAGCCCACGAGCTTGTAGCAAGTCATATTGAAGTTGGGATTACAACTAAAGAACTGGATCAAATTGCTGAACAGTTTATTAGAAGCAAAAATGCGTATCCTTCTTTTTTAAATTATCATGGATATCCAGCGTCAGCTTGTATCTCAATTAATGAGGAAGTTGTTCATGGAATACCTGGTAAAAGGAAGTTACAAGATGGCGACATAGTAAGTGTTGACCTAGGGGTATACTATAAGGGATATCACTCAGATGCTGCAAGAACCTATGCTGTTGGCGAGGTTAGTGCTGACAAATTAAAACTTATGAAGGTAACTGAAGAAAGTTTCTTCGAAGGTTTAAAATATGCAAAACCAGGATATCATTTAAATGATATATCTTCTGCAATCGGAGCATATGCTGAAAAGTATGGCTACGGTGTAGTAAGAGATTTGGTAGGGCATGGTATAGGCAAACAATTGCACGAAGAACCACAAGTTCCAAACTACAATACACCTAGAAGAGGACCAAAACTTCAAAAAGGTATGGTCTTAGCTATTGAACCAATGATTAACATGGGAACATGGCAAGTCAGGGTACTAGATGATGATTGGACATTTGTTACTAGAGATGGCAGTCCGTCTGCTCACTATGAGAACACTGTGGTTATTACAGATGATATTCCTGAAATACTTACCATGCGTAAGGATTTAGGTAAGTAGTTGAGGTGATAGATATGGATAACAAGTATTCGCTAGGGCAGATAGTATTCTCCAAGTGCGGTCGTGATCAAGGAAAGCCATTTATTATTGTCAGTATTGAAGAAGAATATGTTTACTTAGTAGATGGAGATCTTCGTAAAGTAGATAATCCTAAGCTCAAGAAGAAGAAGCATATTCAACTAACACTCACAACTAATGAATGGATTCAGCAAAAAATTATAGAAGAAAATCGTTTAACAAATAACGATGTTAGACGAGCTCTTGAAGAGTATCTAGGGCAATCTTCTGTGTAAGAGGAGGTTTGTAACTTGGCTAAAGGTGATGTTATTGAAGTAGAGGGAACAGTGATCGAAAAGTTACCAAATGCAATGTTTAAAGTGGAAATTGAAGGAGGACATATCGTTCTTGGTCATATTTCAGGTAAACTTCGTATGAACTTCATCCGTGTATTACCGGGTGATAAGGTAACGATTGAACTTTCTCCATATGATTTAACCAAAGGACGCATTATCTGGCGTTCCAAATAAATGGTATCAAATAGAAAGGAGAACAGAAAATGAAAGTACGTCCATCAGTAAAAAAGATTTGTGAAAAATGTAAAATCATTAAAAGAAAAGGCCGTGTTTGCGTTATCTGTGAAAATCCAAAACACAAACAAAAACAAGGTTAATATTTCCTCGAATATTGTAGATATGTCCATTGATTTATCAATGTAACTAGGCTATAATATTCTGTGGTTATAAAACTAGAAGCGGCTGCGGCATATCGTCATTATGCTGTATTATATATATTAAATAAACCTATAGGAGGTGCAGAGAGTGGCACGTATTGCAGGTGTAGACTTACCAAGAAATAAACGTGTTGAAATCGGTCTTACTTATATTTTCGGTATTGGCCGTCCAACTTCTCAAAAAATCTTAACTGAAGCTGGTATTGATTTCAATACTCGTATTAACGAATTAACAGAAGAACAAGTTGCTAAAATTCGTGAAATCATCGATAGAGACGTTCTTGTAGAAGGTGATCTTCGTCGTGAAATCGCATTAAATATCAAACGTTTAATGGAAATCGGATGCTATAGAGGAATCCGTCATAGACGTGGTCTTCCAGTAAGAGGACAAAAAACAAAAACAAATGCTCGTACTCGTAAAGGTCCTAAAAAGACAGTTGCTAACAAGAAAAAATAGTAAATAAAGGAGGTTAAAGTACTCATGGCAGTTGCAAAAAAAGGTGGCAAAAAAGTTGTAACTCGTAAACGTCGTGACAGAAAACACGTTGAACGTGGGGTAGCACATATCCAATCAACTTTTAATAATACAATGGTAACATTAACAGATACAAATGGAAATGCTCTTTCATGGGCTAGTGCAGGTGGTCTTGGTTTCAGAGGCTCTAGAAAATCAACTCCATACGCAGCTCAAATGGCAGCAGAAACTGCAGCGAAAGCAGCAATGGAACACGGTTTAAAATCAGTAGAAGTTATGGTAAAAGGTCCAGGTTCAGGTAGAGAAGCTGCGATTCGTGCACTTCAAGCTGCAGGCTTAGAAGTAACATTAATCAAAGACGTAACTCCTGTACCACACAATGGATGCCGTCCACCAAAACGTAGAAGAGTGTAATAGGAGGGTCAAAATGGCTAGATATATTGGTTCTAAATGTAAACAATGCCGTCGTGAAGGGAAAAAATTATTCCTTAAAGGTGAAAGATGTTACTCTGCTGCATGTTCAGTAGAAAAAAGACCATATGCTCCAGGGCAACACGGTCAATCTAAAACTAAACTTTCTGGTTATGGTTTACAATTAAGAGAAAAACAAAAAGCAAAAAGAATCTATGGTGTTCTTGAAGGTAAATTCAGAACTTACTTTGAAGAAGCAGATCGTAAAAAAGGTATCACAGGTGAAAACTTACTTCGTATCCTTGAACTTCGTTTAGACAACGTTGTATACCGTTTAGGTCTTGGACGTTCTCGTACAGAAGCTCGTCAAGTTGTAAGACACAACCTTGTAACAGTAAACGGTAAGAGAGTTAACATTCCTTCTTATGAAGTGAAAGTTGGCGATGTAATTGAAATCAAAGAAGATGCTAAAGCATTTGCTAGATTTAAACAAATCGTTGAAGTAACTGGGTCTCGTATTGTTCCAGAATGGTTAGAAGGAGATATTGAAAACCTTAGAGGTACAGTAAAAGCTCTTCCAGCTAGAGAACAAATCGACACTGAAGTTGAAGAAACACTTATCGTTGAGCTTTACTCTAAGTAATAGTTCGTCACCCTCAATATTTTATTTTAAAACCAAAGGAGGGTTTATCCGGTGTTGGAATTTGAAAAACCACAAATTGAGATTAAAGAATTATCTACAGATGGTAAATATGGTTGCTTTGTAGTGGAACCATTAGAAAGAGGATATGGTATTACGTTAGGCAATAGCCTTCGTCGTATCCTTTCTTCATCTTTACCAGGTTCAGCTATTAGTAGCATTAAAATTGATGGAGTACTTCATGAATTTAGTTCAATTCCTGGTGTTAAGGAAGATGTTGTAGAAATCATGCTTAACATTAAAGGTCTTGCAATTAAAGACTCAAGTGCAAATGGTGAACCAAAAGTAATTTATATTGAAAAAACTGGTGAAGGTCCAGTAACTGGTGCAGACATTAAATGTAGCCCAGAAGTTGAGATCCTTAATCCAGAGCTTCATATTGCTACTTTAAATGGTGGTGCTAATTCAACTCTTAGCATGGAAATGACAGTTACTACTGGTCGTGGATATCAAGCAGTTGATAAACTTAAAAAATCTGAACTTCCAATTGGTGTAATCCCAGTTGATGCAAACTACACACCAGTAGAACGCGTTAACTTCCAAGTTGAAGACACTCGTGTTGGTCAACAAACAGATTACGACAAACTTACATTAGAAGTTTGGACAGATGGTACACTTAAACCAGACGAAGCTGTAAGCTTAGCTGCAAAAGTTTTAAGTGAGCACTTAAACTTATTCATCGATTTATCAGAAAATGCACGTACAACTGAAATCATGGTTACCAAAGAAGATGATTCTAAAGAAAAAACTTTAGAAATGACAATAGAAGAGTTAGACCTTTCTGTTCGTTCATTCAACTGCTTAAAACGTGCGGGAATTAACACAGTTGAAGATTTAACAAACAAAACAGAAGAAGAAATGATGAAAGTACGTAACTTAGGACGTAAATCATTAGAAGAGGTCTTCCAAAAACTTGAAGAGCTTGGATTCTCATTAAAACCAAGCGAAGACTAAGGACAATTATAAGGAGGTTAGGGCATGGCTGGACAAAGAAAGCTTGGACGTGACGCAGCAGGACGTAAAGCGTTACTTCGTAACCAAGTTACAAATCTCTTATACCACGGTAAAATCACAACTACTGTATCTAAAGCAAAAGAGATTCGTAAAATCGCTGAAGGCATGATTGCAATGGCTGTACGCGAAAAAGACAATTATGAAGAAGTTACTATCAATACTAAACAACCTAAATTAGACGACAATGGTAAACGTGTAAAAGAAGTTGTTGACGGTAAAAAAGTAACTGTATTTGAAGAAGTAGAAAAAACTATCAAAAAAGATAGTGCTACAAGATTACACGCTAGAAGACAAATGTTAAAGGTATTATATCCTGTAACAGAAGTTCAAGGAAGCAAAAAAAGACAAGCTAAAAAAGTTGACATGGTTGACAAATTATTTAGCGAAATCGCTCCAAAATATGCTGACCGTAACGGTGGTTACACACGTATCGTGAAAATTGGACCACGTAAAGGTGACGGTGCAGAAGAAGTTATTATCGAATTAGTATAATACTTAGGGATTAAGAATTGTTCTTAATCCCTTTCTTCATATTCCGAGATTCTTATAGTTAGATAATGTGTAAAAAATAGATTTAAATTGAGAATGACAATGCTATGATAACTATTAGAGTAGATTTATACTAACGAGATAAAAGTAGGATAGAATAAAGAATAGGTTATAGGATAAAAATAGAATTTGTATTTAGGAAGCTATATAATTTTATACTTTGATTTGTATTAAGATATGAAATGTGTTATATATAGATATGAATGCTTTGATAGGCATGCACAAGACTAGAATTGAAGTTTGATATGTGTATATAACGAAGGGGTGTGACCTATGAATAATATTATTGATGCAAATAATTTAGTATTTGAATACTACAACTATGATGATAATGGAGAGGTTAAAGACACTATTAGAGCTTTAGAAGGAACAAGTATTCAAGTGAAAGAGGGAGAGTTCGTGGTTATTCTAGGACATAATGGTTCTGGAAAATCAACTTTTGCAAAGCACCTTAATGGTATTTTATCTCCTAAAGAAGGCACTTTAGTAGTATGTGGCATTGATGCCTTAGATAAGGATAAAACTTGGGATATTAGAAAAGAAGTTGGAATGGTATTCCAAAATCCAGATAACCAAATTGTAGCAACTATTATAGAGGAAGATGTGGCATTTGGACCTGAAAATCTAGGAATTGAGCCAACTGAAATTAGAAAAAGGGTAGATGAAGCTTTAGAGACAGTAGGAATGACAGAGTATATGAAAGACTCACCTAATAAGCTCTCTGGTGGACAAAAGCAAAGAATTGCTATTGCAGGAGTTATTGCAATGAAACCTCGTTGTATTGTTTTTGATGAATCTACAGCGATGCTAGATCCAATTGGTAGAAGACAAGTCATGTCTACAATGGAAAAGTTAAATAAAGAATATGGTATTACCATTATTCATATTACCCACTATATGCAAGAAGCTATTTTAGCAGATCGCATCGTTGTAATGGATAAAGGGCATGTCATTATGGAAGGCACACCTAGAGAAGTCTTTAAGGAAGTTAAAACCCTTAAAGAAATAGGCTTAGATGTACCAGATACCACTTATTTAGCTTATTTATTACAAGAAGCTGGCTTTAATATAAGCACAGAACTTTTAACGGTAGAAGAGGTGACAAAAGCAATATGTCAATTACAATAAAAAATTTAACACATATATATAATGAAGGCATGCCTTTTAAGAAGACAGCCTTAAAAGATATTAATATAGAAATAGGCTCTGGTGAGTTTGTAGGGATTATTGGACATACAGGCTCTGGTAAAAGTACACTGATTCAGATGTTTAATGGTTTACTTAAGCCTACTAAGGGTGAAGTTATTATTAATGGACAAAATCTTCATGGACAAGGAACAAATGGAGATAAGGTTAATAAAAAGGAAATCAGACAAAAAGTAGGTCTCGTTTTCCAATATCCAGAATATCAACTTTTTGAAATGACCATAAAGGATGATGTTGCTTTTGGTCCTAAAAACTTAGGTTTAAGTAAAGAAGAAGTAGATGAGCGTGTGAAATATGCTCTTGAAGCAGTAGGCCTAGATGAATCTTACTATGAGAAGTCTCCATTTGAGCTTTCAGGTGGGCAAAAGAGACGTGTAGCTATTGCTGGGGTATTGGCAATGAAGCCTGAGACCCTTATTTTGGATGAGCCTACAGCTGGTTTAGATCCAAAGGGAAGAAATGAGCTGTTTGAGCAGCTTCAGAAAATGCATAGAGAATTAGGCTTAACGATCGTACTGATTTCTCATAGTATGGAAGATGTGGCACGTTATGCACAAAAACTATTTGTACTCTATAAAGGTGAAGTCGCTTATCAAGGGACTCCAAGAGAAGTCTTTGCACATGGTAAGAAGTTAGAAGAGATTGGACTTGCTATGCCACAAATTCGCTATGTAATGGAATCATTAAAGGCTCAAGGGATGAACATAGATGAAGATGTCCTTACAGTAGAGGAAGCAGCACAGCATCTTATTAGTTATTTAAGAAAGAAAGGAGAAGCCTAATGATTAGAGATATTACAATTGGCCAATATTATCCATCGGGCTCTCCGATTCATAAATTAGATCCAAGAACAAAGATACTCGTAACCTTTGCATATATTATTGGGTTATTCTTAATTAACCAGTTTATTGGTTATGTTTTTGTAGCAGCATGTTTTTATGGTGTGGTAAAAGTAAGTAAAGTACCGCTTAAGTTTATGCTTAAGGGATTAAAGAGTATTATGTTTATTCTTTTATTTACAGTAGTGCTTAATGTATTCTTTACCACTACAGGTAATGAGATTTGGTCATGGGGATTTTTAAAGGTTACGGATGACGGGCTAATCATCGCCGCAAAAATGGGCATTCGATTAGCACTGTTAATTGTAGGGTCTTCTTTACTAACTTTAACCACCTCACCGATTGAATTAACAGATGGAATTGAAAGTTTACTTTCTCCATTTAGAAAAATTGGTGTACCAGCACATGAAATTGCTATGATGATGAGTATTGCCCTTCGCTTTATTCCAATCTTACTTGAGGAAACAGATAAGATTATGAAAGCACAGATGGCAAGAGGAGCAGACTTTGAATCAGGTAATATTATTCAAAGGGCTAAGGCTATGATTCCAATTATGGTACCCCTCTTCATTTCTGCGTTTAGAAGAGCAGAAGAGTTAGCTATGGCAATGGAGGCTAGATGCTATCGTGGTGGCGTAGGAAGAACAAGACTTAATAGCTTAATTTATAAAAAAGGAGACTATATTGCCTTTGGTATAGGGATACTTTTCCTTGTGATATGTATTTTATTATAGTAGTAATAAAATCGTTTTATAATCATTTAAGATTAACTAAATACAAATTAAAAGCCTGAAGTTAGAGGAGATGTTCTGACTTTAGGCTTTTAATCTATGTTATTTACTCATGGAACAGCAGATCAGTTAGTTCCTTTTGAAATGCTAGACAGAGTATATGAGGCACCAAGAGGTGAAAAAGAAAAACAAGTATTTGAAGGGGCAGGACATGTAATGGCTTATCGTAAGGAGCCTGAAAGATACTGGAATGGTGTGTATGATTTTATAGAGAAGCATCTAGAAGATTAAGTATAGACCAAAACTTATCTATGAAAGATTATATAGAAAGTAAAATGGGTAAAATAGGAAGTAGAGGGCTGTAGAATGGGTATATTTATAAAAATGATTATGTTATCATAGTAGTAATGAGAGGTGTTACAATCTACACGTTATCCTCAAAAATTAATGAAGTACTTTGAGCAAAAGAATATATTAGTAGAAAAAATAAAAGATGGTATTTACTATGTCAAGGGAACAAGTCTAGATACACAGATTTTAGTTATCAAAGAAATGCAAGAAGAAGATACAAAATATCTTGCCTTATTACAGCAGCAGCATGAGAATCAGAGATTATTAAGAGAATGGATGATAGAATACTTAAAGAATGGTAAAGACCCACTATATCAAGTCATTATGAATGTATTGGAGCAAAATAATTTAGATGAAATTGTGGAGGTGCTAAGAAGTATGGGAGTTGCGAAAATTAGTAAAGAAAATGAAGAATTTCTTTTGACTGCAATTAAGGAATTAAAAATTGATGAGCGTTTAAAAGAAGAAGGCATTAAAGAGGGACTCAAAGAAGGTATTAAAGAAGGTATTAAAGAAGGGGCCTATAATATTGCTAAGAAGCTTTTAATGAAAGGAACAGACATTGAGTCTGTTATGGATATTACTGAGCTTACAAGAGAAGAAGTTGAACATTTAATTGATAAGATATCGTAATAAAACGCCTTATTTTAAAAGTAGGGGATAGGCTTTAAACTATAGAGAGTAGCTATAAGATAAATGCTTAGGAGGATTTATAAAGCGATGAAGAGATACAAAATGATTGTGGCTTATGATGGTACAAATTATCATGGTTTTGCAAGACAAAACGAGGCAATCACAGTTCAAGGAACAATAGAAAAAGCGATTGGAAAGATTACGCAAGAAGAAGTTTTAACTTTAGGAGCAGGTAGAACAGATGCTGGGGTTCACGCAAGAGGACAGTGTGTGACTTTTGATTCAGAAACAAAGGTACCTGCCAATCGATTAGTAAAAGCTATTAATAGTCAATTACCACCAGACATTGTGGTTCAATCTGTTGAAGAGGTGGGAGAGGATTTCCACCCACGTTTTGGTGCAAAAAGAAAGACTTATAGATATCAGATTTGGTGTGGCGCATTACCAGATCCATTTACTTATCGATATGCGCTTCACTATCCATATAAAGTAGATGAAAAGAAAATGCAAGAAGCAGCAAATCATATGGTGGGTGAGCATGATTTTGCATGTTTTTGTGCAAGTGGTAGCCAAGTAAAAGATACAGTAAGAAAGATTTATAGTATTGATGTCAAAAGAGATGGCAATATGATTGCAATTGATGTATGTGGTAATGGCTTTTTATATAATATGGTACGCATCATTATTGGTACACTTTTATATGTCAATGAGGGAAAGTTATCTACAGCTGAAATTTCAGAAATTATTAGTGGAAAAGATAGGAAAAAAGCAGGCCCAACCGTTCCACCACAAGGATTGACAATGCTTGAGATCATTTACGAATAACAAAATAATCCACAGGAAAATGCTTGACAGGGTTTTCGCAAAATTATATAATATAGGATGTGTTAATCAGACCACTTATAAAATCCAACGGCCCCGGATTTTATATCATGAATAGAAATTAACCATTTTTATAAGATCCAAAGGAGGTACTATCAAATGAGAACAACATACATGGCAAATGCACAAAATGTTGAAAAACAATGGTATGTTATTGACGCTGAAGGTCAAACAGTAGGTAGACTTGCAAGTCAAGTAGCATCAGTATTAAGAGGAAAAAATAAACCAACTTACACACCACACGTGGACTGCGGTGACAACGTAATCGTTATCAATGCAGATAAAGTTGTATTCACAGGTAAAAAATTAGATCAAAAATTATATAGAAGACACACAGGATACGCTGGTGGTTTAAGAGAAACTACAGCTCGTCAAATGATGGACACACATCCTGAGAGAGTTCTTATGCACGCTGTAAAAGGTATGCTTCCAAAAAATAGCTTAGGAAGAAAAATGCTTACAAATCTTCGTGTATACGCTGGTGCAGAGCACAACCACGAAGCACAAAAACCAGTTGAATTAAAATTCTAATCACTCGGGAGGAGGAAAAATAAATGGCAACAGTTAGATACTACGGAACAGGTAGACGTAAAAGCTCAGTAGCTAGAGTATACCTTGTACCAGGAACAGGTAAAATCACAATCAATAAAAGAGATATGGACGAATATTTCGGTCTTGATACTTTAAAAGTTATCGCTCGTCAACCATTAGTATTAACAGCTACAGAAGGTAAATTTGACGTTCTTGTAAATGTATACGGTGGTGGAACAACAGGACAAGCAGGTGCTATCCGTCACGGAATCAGCCGTGCGTTACTTCAAGCTGACGCAGACTTCCGTCCAGTTCTTAAAAAAGCAGGTTTCCTAACAAGGGACCCAAGAATGAAAGAAAGAAAAAAATACGGTCTCAAAGCAGCACGTCGTGCTCCACAATTCTCAAAACGTTAATTTTTTCTTTCGAGAATATATATTTTCCAGTGGAAATATACAAAGAAAACTCTCAGGACTTTCCTGGGAGTTTTTTTATTGTAGATTTCTTGGGGTTAGTGGGTAAAGGAAAAAAGCTTATAAGTATATTTCTAAAAATAGGCTTGTACAAGAGTATAGTAGCCTAAAAGTGGTTAGTATTATTAAGGATAGATAAATTATAATAGGTTAAATATCCAATAAGTGTAAAGTCAAAGCAGATGACTATATTTAAAGATTTGAGCTTACATTATTGTAAGATTTGGTATAAAGTGTAGCCATGCTAGGCGTAATCATGATATATTTTTTAGAGTAAAAATGTACTAAACCTAAATAAAGAAAAAAATATAGGTAAGAATGTTATCTAATGAAATACACATATGAAATAAGTCAATCTAAGAATTAGATTTTATTTCAAATATAAATTTTAGGTTTAAGTTAAAAGGAGGAATAGAAAATGGATTTAAGTTTTCTCGAGATACTTAAGGTAGTTTTTCTGGGAATCGTAGAGGGGATTACAGAATGGCTTCCTATTAGTAGCACAGGACATATGTTATTAGTAGATGAATTTTTAAAGCTGAATATGACTGAAGCTTTTAAAGAAATGTTTTTCGTCGTTATTCAATTAGGTGCAATTTTAGCTGTGGTGCTTTTATTTTGGAATAAGATGTTCCCATTCCAATTTAAAGATAAGACTCAGCCAATTATAAAAAAGGATATCTTTTCACTTTGGTTTAAGGTGGTTGTAGCTTGTATTCCAGGGGCGGTTGTAACCATTTTATTTGATGATTATATAGAAGCCCATTTCCATACACCAATAGTGATTGCAGCAACATTGATTATTTATGGTATTGCATTTATTTGGATTGAAAATTGGAATAAAAATCGTCGTGCTAAGGTAACAGATTTAGGCGATGTAACCTATAAAATTGCCTTTATGATTGGTTTATTCCAGGTGTTATCTATTATTCCAGGAACATCACGTTCTGGATCAACCATTATTGGGGCACTTCTTATTGGCGTATCAAGAGTAGTAGCAGCAGAGTTTACCTTCTTCCTTGCAGTGCCTGTTATGTTTGGTCTAAGTGCACTTAAAATCTTAAAGTTTGGTTTAGACTTTACAGGTGCAGAGTTAGCTGTTTTAGGTATTGGTATGTTTGTTGCATTTGCGGTATCCGTATTTGTTATTAAGTTCTTAATGAGTTATATCAAGAAACATGATTTCAAGGTGTTTGGATGGTACCGTATTGCGCTTGGTATTATCGTATTAGCTTATTTTACAATCATGTAAAGAAGATAAACGATTTAGTTTTTATGAAGGGAAAGCTTACGATAAGCGGTAGGTGATATACCGATATAGCGTTTCATGACATCACACATGTAATTGCCATTAGAAAAACCAGCTTGCTCAGCAATTTCTCCAATGGATAAAGAAGTTTGTTCTAGAAGTCTGTAAGCATGACGGAGTCGAATGCGATTTTGATAGTCAGAGTAACTGGTACCAAGCGTCTGTTTAAAAAGTCTAGATAAGTATTCTGGAGAAATAGAAATATGGGTAGCTACTTCTTTTAAAGATGGATTTTCTAAGTAGTGATGTTCCATAAAGGATAAGGCATCCATAATTAAGGGATTGATTTTATGAAGAGAATTTTCTTCGCTGGAAGTGGGAATTCTTTCATGAATCATAATTGCTAATAGGTTATGAAGCATCCCTTGAAGAACCAGTTCGGAAAGTTCGTTATAATGATTATATTCATCGAGCATATTATAGAAGATATGCTCGATTTTTTGTTGCGTACTTTTTGTAAAGTGATGAATCCAATGGCCAAATAGGGTATCAAAAGCCAGTTCACCTACAATTTGAATAAAAGGCATAGCCATTTCTTTATGAAATTTAATAAGGATATTTTTATATGTCGTATTGGATAAGGGAATACCATGATAATAGACATTAAGAGGTGTAGTACTGATATCACCTGCATGTCGATCATAACTATTTAAAGAGGTAATTGTTCTACGGTCTCCACTAAGGAGGTAACTAATTTCATAATGTGTTTTGCAAATGGCGATTGTAGGCATATTATAGTGTGCCGGACGTTCTACATATTTAATTTCAAAGTGAAAAGGTTCTTTTATTGGCACTGGCATAGTGTAAGGTTCCTTTCGCAATCTATTTTTCTATATAATATCATATTTTCAGAGAAAAATAATTGGATTAATCAGAATATTAGAGGTAATTGTATGTGGTTATGATATAATTATCATCATTAAGTGCCTAAGGAATGAGGATTCAAGAGAAATACTATGTGAATCAAGCATATGTCAATAAAACAGATGTCAGTAGAAGGGATAGGTGAATAAAAGTGAAGTGGTTATTACGATTTTCAAAACGCTATAGTTTACATATTGTTTTTGCAGCGTTATCTAGTGTAGGAAGTGCATTAGCCAATGTATGGGTTATTGATTTGTTAAAGGACTTGGTGAATGATAGTCTACAAGGAAGTATGGGAAATATTTATATAACAATTTTAAAAGGACTAGGGACCATCTTATTTGGAATGTTTTCAAGTTATCTAGTGGTGCGAAGTACAGGCTATTTTGGAGCAGGGGTACTACATGATATTAGAGAAGCAACGATGAAGCATGTGGTTAAATTATCACCAGAGTTTATGGAGAAAACCAATCATGGAGACCTCATTGCCAGAATGACTTCGGATGTAGAAGGCATTGCATGGTATTTAGCAGAGTACTTTAAGGACTGCCTATATATTCCTATTATGGTTGTTGTGTTTATAGCTTATCTTTTTTCAGTTCATACCCTACTAGCATTTTGGAGTTTGCTTCCTTTAGTGGTATTAATCCCATTAAGTATTAGGTTAATGGATCCTATAAAAAAGAGTCAGATGGAATATGTACATAAGATAGGAGAAACCAATAATAATATTAGTGAAGTTTGTGATGGGATTGCTGTAGTTAAATCTTATAATTTACAAAAGGTGTTAACTAAGAAGTATTATAACGACTTACATAAAGCTTTAGTAATTTCACAAAAAAATGATTTAAGGCAGTATCATGCAGAGCCTATTTCTGTCATGATTAGCGAATTACCTATTGCTATTACACTATGTTTAGGCGGATTTTTTGTCTTTAAGGGTCAGATTAATTTAGGAATTTTAGTGGCGTTCATTAGTATTATGAAAAAGCTTATTGAGCCTTTAGCAAGTGCTTATCAGTTGATTGTAAGAAGTAAATTTGCTATGGTTTCGGCTGAACGTGTTTTCTTTATTTTAGATCATAAGATAGAAGAGCAGAGAGAGGACATAAGAAAGAGAGAAGAAGAACAGTTAGAAAGTATAAGCATGCATAAGGATAACAAGGATAGAAATCAGGAGATTCTATTTAAATTAAAGGATGTTTGTTTTGCTTATGATGGGATGTTGAAGACAAAAAATGCTTTAGAAGATATTCATTTAGAAATTAAGAAAGGTCAAAAGGTCGCTTTTGTTGGAAGAAGTGGTGGCGGAAAAAGTACACTTCTAAAGCTTTTATATAGGCATTATGAGATTACTAAGGGACAGATTTTTTATAAAGGAGAGGATTTTAAACAGCAGTCACCTAATTATGTACGTCAGGATGTGGCACTTATTTCTCAAGAAGTTTATTTGTTCCCAATAAGTGTAGCAGATAATATTCGAATCGGAAGATTAGACGCTACGGATGAAGAGGTAAGAGAGGCAGCAAGGATTGCAAACTGTGATGAATTTATTTGTAAATTGCCTAATGGCTATGATACAAAAATTGAGGAAAATGGTATGAATTTATCTGGTGGTCAAAAACAGAGAATTTCTATTGCCAGGGCAATACTTAAAGGCGCAGAGATTATTTTATTAGATGAGGCAACTTCGGCATTAGATAAGGAGTCTGAATACATGGTGAGTGAAGCACTTGACCGTATGAGCATAGGGAAAACGGTAATCACAGTTGCCCATAGACTTTCAACGATTATCAATGCAGATGAAATTGTTGTAATCGATCATGGAAAGATTATTGAGCAGGGCACGCATGAAGCATTAATAGAGAAAGATGGTGTTTACGCACAATTATATAGAGAGTATACGGCAGGGGAGGTAGCATAAATGGAGGAGATTAAAAGACTCGTTCATTATATGGGAAAAAGAAAGTGGAAATATATAAGTATCCTTATAGTGACACTAGCAATTTGGAGCATTATGGAAGTGGTTTATTCCTATATGTATCAATCTATTTTTCATGCTATAGAGTATCAAGATTTAGCAAAGTTCAAAATGGCAGTCATCATGTGCATTATTTTTGTAATATGCCGCTACTTTCAACCCTATATGCGCTATTTTGAAATGAAGCAAGTTAGAATGATTGTATTTGATATTAAAATAGCTATGTTTGAAAAACTGACACACTTAAATATGCAATATTTTGAAGAAAATCATAGTGGAGATGTCTTAAAGAGATTAAATGTAGATGCTAATTATTTAAAGGATACGTATTTTAGCAGGGTTTATCAGCTTTTCGTATTAGTTTGCCGTGGTGGGGCAGCGATTATAGCCATGCTAATTTATAGTCCTCAACTGGCTACCATTTCTATTATCTTTTCGTTGCTCTCTGTTGCGGTATCTATAAAAATTAATCAGCTCATAGGACGTATGAGTATAGAGATAGCAGAGAATGTATCAAGGCTCACACAAAGGCTTGTTGATATTATTTCAGGTTTTCTTGTGATTAAGATGTATCATGGAGCAGTATGTGTAATGGATCGTTATGAAGATGAGAATATAATGGTTAAAAATTCTATGCAGAAAAGAACAAGAGTCATGTCCTTATTAGAGATGCTTTCTTTTCTTATTGGCATGCTAGGGAATTTTGGAACTATTATAGTAGGTGTTTTCATGGTAACACAGGGAAAAATGGATTATGGAACGGTTATGGGGGTTGTAACCTTACAAATGAGCGTAAGTAATATGTTTCAGTTTCTAGGTAGTGCATTAGCTAACTTTACAAGTGCCATATCAGAAGCACAGAGAGTATTTGATTTTCTAGAGCTTGATCAACTAGAAGAAAATGTACAAGTATGTGGACAAACAGCAATAGACTCCAATCTAAGAAATGTAGAAGCGGGGGACATAAAACAAGAAGATGTAAAGCTGGGAAGTATAAAACAAGAAAAGATAGAGCAAGGGGAAATAGTACAAAGAAATAGAGAACAAAGGAACTTAAAACAAAGTGATTTAGAAAAAGGAATTGATATAAAAGATATAAAGTTTGCTTATAAAGGAAAGGAGCCTATTTTATCAGATCTTAATTTACATATTGATTATGGTGAACGGGTTATGATTACTGGAGAGTCTGGATGCGGTAAGAGCTCTCTATTAAAATTACTTTTAAGATTTTATGAGGAGCAGGAAGGGAAAATAGAGATTTTTGGTAAGGACATTAGGGCGTATTCATTAGAGGCATTAAGAAACTTAATCACTTATGTGCCACAAGAAAGTTATTTATTTGAAGGCAGTATCAAGGAAAATATACAATATGGTAGTGACAATACCAATGAAATGCTGATTCATAAAGCTGCACGTATGGCTTATGCAGATGAATTTATTAAAGATTTACCAGAGGGGTATGATACCAAGCTAGTAGCAGGTGGTAGGAATCTATCAGGAGGGCAAAGACAAAGAGTTGCTATTGCAAGGGCATTTCTTAAAAATGCACCCATTATTTTATTGGATGAACCTTCTTCTGCATTAGATGTAGAAAGTGAAAGAAAGATTAATCTAGCTATGAATGAATTAATGAAAGATAAGATTGTTATTATGGTAACGCACAGAACCAATTCTTTTGATCAGTTTGATAGACAGATTCATATAGAGAAAAGCTTAAAAAATTGCTCATAGAAAAGGTTTATTTCATTAAAAATTTCCATTTGAAAAGCATAAAGATTTATTTTATAATGTATAAGAAATAAATCATTTGCGCGTATAACGGTTCAGCGTGAGACTAAACACTTGGTCTCACGCTGTATTTTTTTGCGTGAAAATCTTAAAAAAAGGGAAAAGAGGAAAAGAAGTATGGAATTTTATATGAAGTTACCACGTAATAAAAAGGAGTTTGCATTATTTATGGCGATTATCTCAATTATATCTGTCAATATTATTGCGCCACTTATTACGTGCTTTGAAATGGGCTTTAGCATGAGTGTGTGGGCAAATGTAATTAAGGTTATTCCTTTTATTTGGGTGAGTGTTGTTCTATTAGTTTTATTAACACACAAACCATCAGAATGGTTAGCAGGTAAAATCTTAGCAAAAGAAGATAGCTTTAATGCACATATGGTTATTAATGCTTTATGTGCGGTATTGTTAATGTCTATTTTCCTAACAGTAATTGGAACATGGATTGGGACTAGACAAATTACAATGGAGCCTATTCGTACATTCTTTTATAAATGGCCTAGAAACTTTGCAATTGCATTTGCAGTAGAAGTAGCTATTGCTCAACCTATTGCAAGATATGTTATGTTAAAAATGCACCAAATGAAAGATATGAAACAGCAGGGGAATATGCAAGCTGAAGCTACAGTTGAATAATGATAGCCTACTAGAGGTATCATTTTAATAGAAGAGATATAATGTATAAGGAGAGCATTATATCTCTTTTTTGTGTTGAATAAAAACTGAAATGTAAAAAGATGTATATTATTGACACGAAATAACGGAAAATATATTTTATATTGCAATAATATACAATAATGATTGATTTTATATAGAAGAATGAGTTAGAATTAAATTTAGTCTATGGTATAAAAGCAACTATGGGAATTTTTTAACTATATAAATAAGTATGTACATAGGGGGATCAAGATATGGAACAGGATAAGAAGAGGTTTAGTAGTAGGCAGAAGAAAACATTACTACGAACCTTTTTGATTGCAGCAGCAGTAACCTTTGTTTTATGTGTCATTATTTTGATTGCAGGGATTACAATCTATAATAGTACACTTGCTGCAGGAGCAACCAGTGAAATTCAAAATGAACTCACAGAAGAAGAGCAAGTTTTTGAAGATGAAAAGAAAGAGGTTAGCGAATTAAATAAAACAATTGCTGTATTTGGTGTAGATGAGGATGAAATTAGAACAGATGTTATTTTTGTTGTTAATCTTAATACAATAACTAATAAAGTGAAAGTCGTATCTATTCCTCGTGATACAAAAGTTATTTGGACAGATAAGCAAAAAAGAGCATATAATCAGTTAACTGGAAATTCTATCAGTATTTCTAAAATTAATGAGATGGCGGCATACGGTAGAATCAATCAAAATATAGGAAATATACGTGATTTTACAATTGATGAAATAGAAAACATTCTTAGAATTCATGTAGATAGTTACGTTGTTATTAATCTAGAAGCTTTTAGAGAGATTGTAGATGCTATTGGTGGTGTGGATATGTATGTGCCTCAAGATATGTACTATGTGGACAATTACCAAGGTTTATATATCGACTTAGAGGAAGGTATGCAACACTTAGATGGTGATGCAGCAGAAGGATTAGTACGCTTTAGACGTTATCCACGTGGGGATGAGGCTAGGGTTGAAGTTCAACAAACATTTTTAAAAGCAGTAGCTGAAAAGGTTATGAGCCAAAGTGTTTCTAGTTTAGCAAGTATGGTAACTAGATTATTCCCATATGTAAAAACAGATATTAAATTAAATGAAGTACTAGGCTATCTTGATTTATTAAAAGAATTTAGTTTAAGTGGTCTTACCTTCCATACTGTACCTGGAGTGGGGGCAGATTATGAAGGACCATCTTATTATTATATTGATGAAGAAAAATTAGATGACATGATTACAGAGGTGTTCTTAGATACAACAGTACAAGGAGAAGAACCTATAGCATCAGATGCAAGTGAAGAAGTTGTAGTAGATACAACTGTGGAAGTAGCAGTCTATAATGCAGCAGGTGTTAAAGGTGTTGCTGGACGCTATAAAGATAAATTGCAAGCAGCGGGCTATAATGTTGTAAAAGTAGATAACCATAGTGAAACAGGATTAGAGGATAGTACAATCTATGCAAAGGATAAAAGTAAAGCACTTCAGTTCTTTGATCTAGTGCCTGGAGCAGAAATAGTTGAGGATACTTCTATTGAATATGATATTGAAATTGTAGTCGGTAGTGAATCAATTGAGTAAGTTAATGATAAAAGGCGAAGGAGTTAATCCTTCGCCTTTTATCATGTTTTTATCAAAAGATGTTTCATATTTAATAGGAAGTAAATTTTTAAAATGGCCTATTGATTAGCAAATTAAAGCAGTCCACCATCTACCGTCAGGATTTGTCCAGTTACATAGGAAGCATCTTGTGAAGCAAGGTATAAGCAAGCTTTTGCGATATCTTCAGTTTGGCCTGTACGGCAGAGTGGAATTTCATCTACAAAGGCTTCTTTTTCTTCTTCACTATAACAACTGGTCATATCTGTATCAATCCAGCCACAGGCAATGGCATTCACACGAATATTAGAGGGACCTAGTTCTTTAGCAAGGCTTTTAGTGAAGCCATTCAGTGCTGCTTTGCTTGTTGAATAAGCAACTTCACAAGAAGCCCCTACATTACCCCAGATAGAGGTAATATTAATAATACATCCTTGGTGATGACTAATCATAGAAGGTGTACCAAGATAAGAACAGTTATAGGCAGAATTTAAGTTAATTGTTAAGATTTTATTCCACAATTCAGGTGTGGTTTCTGTGAATAAACCAACATGACTAATCCCAGCATTGTTGATAATAATTGTAGGAAAGTTTCCGAATTGTGACTTAATGTGCATAAATAAAGCTTGTGCTGTGGAAAAATCAGATAAATCTCCAAAGAAGTAAGTGACTTCATAACCAGCAGCTACAAAACTTTCATAAGTTTTTAAAAGTCGTTCTTTAGAGGTAGCAGCATTTAAGATTACTTTTGCCCCTTTTTTGGCGAAGGCATGGGCAATAGCTTTCCCGATACCTCTTGATGAGCCTGTCACTAGTACAATTTCATTTTTAAACATATGGTTCCTCCCAAATTCATAGGATACCCCTATGATTTTTATTTGATATCAGCAGAAGCATCATCACCTTTTAAATAGGCAATTTCTTCTTTATAAAGATTGGTTTTCTTATCTAGCCAAGGTGTTTCTAAGATGACAGGTTTGCCAGCAGCTACTGGATGATGAACCAGTCTATAAAGGGCTTCTTTACCAATGTGGTCTGTGCCTTTTGGATTATCTTCTAAGGCACCAAGGTTAGCATGTCTATCTTTTTTTGCGCCTCTTGGATTAAGTGAGCCATTAATATGGAAAACTTTTAAACGGTCTAAGCCAATAATACGATCAAATTCAGCAAAGACTTCATCTAAGCTTTCAACAATATCATAACCACTATCATGAACATGACAAGTATCGAAACAAATCCCGATTTTATCTTTTAATTCTACACGGTCAATGATATCGCGAAGCTCTTCAAAGCTACGACCGATTTCTTTTCCTTTACCTGCCATTGTTTCTAAGCAAACAATTGGCTTAGTATCTGGTGTAAGTACTTCATTTAATGCTGCAGCAATTCTTTCTACGCCATATTCATAAGTTTTATCGGTGAAAGAACCTGGATGAAGTACAAGATAGTCTGAACCAAGAGCAGCTGTTCTTTCAAGCTCTAAGGCAAGAAATTCTTTACCAATGGTATAAGTTTCTTCTTTATAAGATGCAAGGTTAATGATATAAGGTGCATGAACCACGATATCAGAAAGGCCGTGTGCTGCCATAAAGGCCTTACCTTCTTTAATCTTTAAATTTTCTAGTGGAGAACGTTTGGTATTTTGAGGTGCACCTGTATAGATCATAAAGGTAGTCGCACCATAAGAGTATGCTTCTTTTGCTGCTCCTAATAAACCACCACTAATTGAAACGTGAGAACCGATTTTTAACATATATAATTCCTTTCCAGTTTTGAAGTTAAATATTCTATAGTGAATTAATCTATAGTAGTCATAAACTTTACAGTATACTAAATAAATTTATAGACAAGTAATATCTTACAATAATGTAAGATAAATGTCGCGGAAATTATTTTTAAATTACATATCCTGTATTATAATAGACATATTAAGCATATTTTACTACAATATAGAAGGTGTTGGCATAAAATATGTAGATATGTGAAGGCTTTTAATAAATTAAAGCATCATTATAGGAGAAGTTAAAATGAGTCAACGAAAGAAAAAATTGAAAAGAGGGCAAAAAAGGAAGCTGAAAAGTATTTTTCTAAAAACAGTTGCCATTACTTTAGCTGCAGCAGGCGTTACAATGGGTGCTTTGGCATTTGTGTACAAAAGCTATCTGTTTGAAGGTGGAAGTGCACTTATACAGCCTAAGAAAAATGACCCAATAAATAAGACACTTGCTGTATTTGGTGTAGATGAAGATGGTTTAAGAACAGATGTAATCTTTGTACTTAATTATAATAGTGAAACTGAAAAATTAAGAATGATTTCTGTACCAAGAGATACAAAGGTGGAATGGACACCTGAGCAACAAGAATTGGTGGAAGAAAGCAAAGGATATTACGTAAGCACATCTAAGCTAAACGAGATGACAAGCTATGGTGGGATAGATCATATTCAAGATTTAACCATTCCACAAGTTGAAGAAATGTTAGATATTCAGATTGATAACTATGTCATTATTACATTAGATGCCTTTAGAAAGATTGTAGATGCTATTGGTGGTGTAGAAGTGGATATACCAGTCCTTGATGGGAATGGGCTCCATTATGATGATAACTACCAAGATTTACACATTCATTTAGAACCAGGTGTACGTGTATTAAATGGCGAAGAAGCAGAAGGGCTTGTAAGATATAGAAAAGGTTATGCAGAAGGGGATGTAGGGCGTATTAAAACGCAGCAACTTTTCTTAGAAGCTTTTGCAAAAAAGGTAACCAGTCCAAGCATTATTACAAAAGTACCAAACATTATTAATGCAGTGCTTGAAACAGTTAAAACAGATATTAAGCTATCAGAAGTAACAGGCTACTTACCCTATTTAAAATCTATGGATGCTGAAAATTTAACCTTTAATATTGTTCCAGGGGAAGCAGAATACACTGATGGAAAATGGTACTATATAGTAGATGAAGAAGCTATACCATCTTTTATGGAAGAAGTATTTAGCGATAAGGTAGAGGCACAAGAGGAAGAGGAAGAAGTAGTTATAGATCAAACAGTTTCTATTGAAGTGTTAAACTCGACAAGTATAGCTGGAGTAGCTAGAAGAGCTAAAGAGGCATTAGAATTAGAAGGATATACTGTTAGCGAAACAGGAAACTATACTTTAGGGGCATTAAATAAGACCATCATTTATGCAAAAGATGAAAGTTTAGCAAAACAATTTTTAAGTTACTATCCAACTGCATTAATTAAACAAGATTTAAATATTCCATATGATATTTGTATTGTTATAGGGAACGATGACGCCAATTAGATAGCAGCTTAGGATACTTTACAGGGGGAGAATATAAATGAATAAGATGAGTAAGAGGTTAGCAATAGCACTACTACTATTGGGAGTAGGCTTTTCAAACTCAGCCTATGGCAGCGTGTTACATTCTGTTAAAACAGAACAGGTTGTCACAAAGGGAGCAATTCATATCAATGAAAAGCTTCTAATGGATGCAGGGTGGAGAAATGTCAATGTCCTTAGAATTGATTTAAATGACAGTAATATTTTAGTAAAGCCTATGGAATCTAGTACAGGCGTGCAAAGACAAACAGTTCTTCAAATGGTAGAAGAGAGTGGAGCCATAGCAGGGATTAATGCGGACTATTTTGATATGTCATCCAATAGTTCGCCTAGTTTAGGGATGTTGATTGAAGATGGTAGTTTAAGTCATGGTTATAATAGCCAGTATTCTACATTAGGTATGAATAAAAACATGGCAACTTTTATGATTGATAATATTAATACACCATCTATGGCATATTATGGTGTCTCACTTCAGATTAGTGCAAATGGCACAGTGGTTGGTACAGTAGGGGCAAAAAATATTTTACCAACGACTATAAGTAGACCGATTATTTTTGATAATACTTACTATCAAACCACCAATAATATTGTAGCAACACGTAAGACCGTTTATACCATTGTGGTGGAAGATGGGATAGTAACCTATCAGTCTAAGTCAGGAGAAGGCGTAACGATTCCTGATAATGGATTTGTAATTATAGTACCAGAAGCTTTAGCAAGTGAGTATTACACTAAGCTTCCAATAGGAACAGGTGTGGACTTACAGGAAACCATTTATTTAAATAGTGGTTTAACAAGGGCAGTAGCTGATATGAGATTGGGGATCGGTGGAAGTGGCATTTTGATGAAAGATGGCGAAGCATTTACAGGAACAGCCCATGCCGTAACACCTAATGCAAATGTAGCAAGAACTATTATTGCTACGGTGAAAGATAGTAATGAAATTTTATTAGTAACCGTAGACAAAGGCAGTGGATACATAGGGATTAATCAAAAAGAACTTATTGAAGTATTAAAACGTTATAATGTACAAGATGCCATGTATTTAGATGGAGGAGGCTCAACGACTTTCGTTGCTAGAAATACAGGATCTTACTCAGTGACACTTCAGAATAATCCATCTGATGGTTCACAAAGAAAAGTTATTAATGGAATTGGTGTGTTTTCTACATCTATGCCGGGTAATTTAAACAGTTTACTGCTTACACCAAGCAGTGAAAGAACGTTTGTAGGAGAAAGCATAAGTTTGAGCATTAAAGGAACTGATGAGAATTATAATCCTGTAATGGTTGACCAAAATAGTATAACTTATTCAGTGATTGGTGGAACAGGAGATTTCTCGGGAAATAAATTTACGCCAACTTCGGCAGGAAAAATGTTGCTTATTGCAGCCTACCAAGGGGTGGAAGCAGCAACTGAAATCCATGTGTCTAATGGACCGACTGGTTTGTTTATTGAACCAAACCTAATCCAATTAGGTACTAATAGTACAAAGGCAGTTCAGGTTTATGGTGTAGACCAGGATGGTTATAAAATACCACTTTCAGCTTCTAATGTAACTTGGACAAGCGAGCATAGTCAAATTGGAGTTAGTAATAATACGGTTGTTTCAGCAAGCGAAGCTGTAGGTAAAGTTACTGCGAGTTACAAGGGGGCTACTGGCGTAGCAGGGGTTATTGTAGGGAATGTTACAACGCCTATAGAATCTTTTGAAACCAATGGTGCGACATGGGGAGGAGATACAAGTACGATAAAAGGTTCTGTATTTCCAATATCAACTCCGGTATATCATGGAACAAAGTCCATTAAGATGACTTATACCTTTAAGCCATCTAGTAATAAGCAAGTTGCATCGACTTTATTTAGTACACCTATTCAGTTACCAGAAGATACAGCCAGTGTGAATATGTGGCTATATGGTAAAAATCAAGGTCATTCAGCTAAATTAGAAGTAGTAGATAGCACAGGCAAAACTTTTTACTTAAAATTAACTGATAGCATTAACTTCACAGGATGGAAGTATATGAGTGCTAGCTTGCCAGCGGATATGATACTACCAGCCAAAGTAACTAGATTTTACACTTATGCCAATTCAGTGAGCGAGAAAGTAACGACAGCTGTTTTCCTAGATCATGTTTCTATTACAAGAGGGTTTAGAGAAGAAGCAGGTATTTCATCAAGAGCAGACTATTTATTTGATTCAGCTTATAAAGCAAGTTTACAAGGGCCAATTGGTAGCCAGTATATTATTAATGCAGTAGGTCCTACTCAAGTAAGTAGTATGCTTTTAGCTGGCGAAAGTGTAAATCACATCAGTAAACGCTTATCAGATGGTGCAAGTCTTGTATTAAAGGCATCTTCAAGAAATAGTCAGCTAAGCTTAAATACCAATGAGTATACGTATACTAATACTTATCAGGCACAAACTTATAAGACAACAAAAGTGATTATGTTAGGTACTGGAGAAGGTGGGATGAGAACAACTGACCCAAGTGGGTGGACTCATCTTAAGACATCTATTGAAAGCAGTACGGAACTTAAAAATATTATTATTGTAACGAGTCTAAATCCATTAACACAGTTTAAAGACAGTTTAGAAGGTAAGGCTTTCCATGATTATTTAGTAGACGTGAAAAAACAGACAGGACAAAATATTTTTGTGGTTTATGCAGGTGGCGTGCAGCCTGAAGTACGTATAGAAGATGGCATTAGATACATAAGAACAAATGGTATAAATGTTACCACTGATAATTATCAAGACGGCTCTTTTGTTAAGTTTAAAATGGATGGCGATGCAGTGTATTACACAATAGAAAAATTTAAATAAATATTAAACATATAAGGAGAGATACTATGAATAAAAAGTTAAAAGTTGTTTTAGCTGTAACCCTATTATCAGGAACATCACTTTATGCAGCAGATAGCTTTGTGGGAACTAAAGCAGATCCACTTGTTACAAAAAGTTATGTGGATTCAAAGATTGCACAATTAAGTGGTAATACGGGTAATAGTAATAACAATGATTTGGCAGCTAAATTAGAGGCCCAAGAAGAGCTTATTAGTGTTTTATCGCAACAAATTGCCCAGTTAGAAGCAGCTCAAAGTGGCTTTGAAATTGTAACAGTACCAGCAGGAAGTACTATTTTTGGTAAACAAGGTTCAGAAATGATTATTCGTTCTGGCGAAGGAACGATTGTCGCTTCAGCAGGAGGTGGCGTGCAAGATGTAACAGATGGTGTAGATCTTTTAGGAGGTACTAAGGCACCCAATAATAATATGCTCATCATACCAAGAGCAGATGGAAGAGGGATATCTGCTAATAGAACAATGGTTGTAATGGTAAGAGGCGGTTATACTATATCATAGAAACCAAAGAATGTGGGCATGCCCCACATTCTTATAAATAGGTAAAAATTACGGAGGAAAAAATGAACAAGCAAATCAAAACATTGATTTATGTGATTATGGCGATTTCTTTAGTGGCATGTGGCTTCATTGGATTTCAGAGAATTCAAACAGAAGAAAGCTATACTAATGTAGAAACAGCAGTAAAGTATAGTGATATTCTTAGAATTGCTATAGAAGAAGATAGAACAGTAGAAGAGGTACTATCGCAGTATAAAGAATTGGGTATCACCACATTGTTAGTAAGGGAAATGGCAGTAGCATCAGCAGTGGATAGAGACTATAGCACATATAAAGGATTAGGTGATGTCAACTTAGTAGATGGCTACATTTTAAGATTTAGTTATCCAGAAGAAGAAGAGATTAGACCAGAATTACGTTATATCGTAACGGAAGAAGAAGCAGTTGCTGATAATATTTTCACACAATTTAGTGTAAGAGGTATAGACTTACCTATGTATGAAATAGAAGGTCGTTATTATCTTGAAATTGGAGACCATGGCGTGGCAATCACAACACTTGGTGTAGGCTTTGATGTAGAAATGTTAAATGTTGCAGCAGATATGGGATATAATATTTCCCTGCAAATTAAATCATGGGATGAACCAACGGATGAAGCCATGCAGTTTTTAATGGATGAGATTGCTTCTATTAAAAATGTAAGAACAATTTACTTTGCGGATGCTAAAGTGCCAGGTGTAAATAATGTAGCATTCCAAGAGTTTTTACAAAATTATCAATTAGGATTTATTGAGTTTACTTCAACAAAACAAGAAGGTTTTACAACATTAGCTAAAAAGATAAGTAATCAAGGAACTGATTATAAGGTTGTAAGATTACACACTATTGAAGATAACAAACTTGCTACAACCTCTATTGATTCTTTAATAGAGCGTTATGATTTAGCTTTAAAAGAAAGAAGTAATAGAGTATTCTTGTTTAAATTACCAGATACAGAAGACCTTACAAAAGATATTGCTTACTTAGATGAAAGTATTACAACCTTCATTAAAGATGCAACAGATGCAGGATATACGATCACAGACCATGTAGAAAACTATAATTTAAAAACTGTTCCGGCTTATCTTACAGTGATTACAGGCTTAGCAGCTATTATGGTGTTTATCTTATTTATGGATGCTTTAGGTTTTGTAAAAACAGGTTATATATTAGCAGCATTAGGCTTTTTAGGATATATTGCTTTACTTAAAATTAGTCCAACAAAAGGTTGTCAGCTTATGGCGTTATTTGGAAGCATTATGTTCCCAACTTACGCATTGGTAAAATGTCTAGATAGTGAAGCTAAAAATATAAAAGAAACGATTTTAACGCTACTCAAAATCTGTGTGATTTCATTTGGTGGCGTATTAACGATTATTGGATGTCTTTCAAGAACCAACTTTGCATTAGCTTTAGATGTATTTCTTGGTGTAAAAGTAGCAACAGTTGTGCCAATTGGATTAGTAATTGGCTATTTAATCTTTAAAGCACATCGATTTGATTTTAAATACTATAAAGGTTTATTAGATCAAAAGATTAGTTATGGTTCACTGATTTTAATTGCCCTTTTAGCAGTTGTACTATATGTTTATGTAAGCCGTACAGGGAATACAGGAACAGCAACAGGTTTTGAAAGAAGCTTTAGACAATTCCTAGATAATGTATTAGGGGTTCGACCAAGAACGAAAGAATTTTTAATTAGTTATCCAATTCTAATGGCATTACTGTACTATGGTTATAAAGAAAGATATATTGTGGCAGTGATTTTGGCAGTCATTGGGCCAGTATCTCTCGTTAATACCTATGCCCATATTCATACACCAGTTTTAATTTCACTTATTAGAAGTGGATACGGTATTATTTTTGGTATTCTAATTGGAATACTTTTCATTGGGGTAATCAAATTAATAGGCAAGGTGATTAAAAAATGTCAAACACAATTAAAATAGTATTATCAGGATACTACGGCTTTGATAATATCGGTGATGAAGCTGTGCTTTACTCCATTCTTTCAGCTTTAAGAAAAGAATTAGGAAATGTAGAAGTAACGGTTTTATCTAATAATCCAGATAAAACAAAAGCCTTATATGGCGTAAAGAGTGTTAATAGATGGAAGCTTAAAGAAGTGGCACAGGTTATTAAAGAAAGTGACCTATTAATTAGTGGTGGCGGAAGCTTACTTCAAGATGTTACAAGCAGTAAGACTGTCCCTTATTATTTAGCTATTGTCAAGATAGCACAGTTTTATAAAAAGAAAGTTGTTTTCTATTCGCAAGGTATTGGGCCTGTAAATAAAGGCTTTAGCAGATGGCTCATTAAACAAGTTGTCAATAAAGTAGATGGCATCTATGTAAGAGATATTGCTTCTAAGAATTTACTGGAAGAAATAGGTGTTAAAAAGCCAGTAGGAGCAGCACTTGACCCAGTACTTGGTATTGAAGTACCACAAGGGACAGCAGGAAATCAAGATTCTAAAACAGTAGGCATTTATATTAGACCATGGATAGATGAAGCCCATGACCAAAATCTTATGGATAGCTTAACACCAGGTTTAGTAGAGCTCATGGAACAAGGCTATAAATTATGCTTTATTCCTATGCACTATGAACAGGATAGAGAAATTTCATCAAAACTTGCTAAAGCAGTTAAGAAGGCAGCCCATCAATCTGGCAAGTTAGATCAAAATATCATTGATAGAAATATTGAGATAGTGGATAAGATGTTATCCATACAAGAGGTTATGGTATATACTTCTAGCTTTGAGATGGTCATTGGGATGAGGCTTCATAGCTTAATTATGGCAGCAGCTAGTAGAGTGCCTGTGCTTGCTCTTTCTTATGATCCAAAAGTGACACAGTTCATGAAAGAAATGGAAGTACCATACTGTTTAAATACAATAGAACTAACCAAAGAAAACTTCTTAGAAATCCTTCATAAGGTAGAATCTTCAAAAGAAGAGCAAATAGCACATTTAGGTAAAGTGCTTGAAAGTAAAAAAGAAAGAATTTATTTGCCAATTAAACGTATTAAAGAATTGGTATAAAACATATAAAAATAAATTAGGAGGATGTTACATGTAACATCCTCTTGTTATCTAGGAGGAAATTATGAAGAAAACAGTAGATGTATTAGGTGTATCAATCTCTAATATCACCATGAATGATGCAACCAATAAGGTAAAGGAGTTTGTGAAATCAGACACATTCCATAGTATTTACACGCCAAACCCAGAGATTGTGATGCTTGCTAAAAATGACTCAGAGTTTCATCAAATTCTAGAAGAAGCAGACCTTGTTGTACCGGATGGTATTGGTGTTGTAATTGCTTCTAAAATCAAAAAGACACCATTGCCAGAACGTGTTGCAGGTTATGATCTTGTACAAAACACCATGAAAGATGCAGTTAAGGAAGGCTATAAATACTATTTCTTTGGAAGCAAGCCAGGGATTAGTGAAGAAGCAGCCGTAAAAATGAGAGAAACTTACCCAGGTATTCAAATTGTAGGAACGCGTGATGGTTATTTTAAACCAGAAGATGAAGCAGAGATTATCGAAGATATTAATGCTTCAGGTGCAAATATTCTATTAGTTGCTTTAGGCGCACCAAAACAAGAGAAATGGATTGAAGCCAATAAACACCTTATGCCAAATGTACGTGTTGCAATTGGGGTAGGAGGAAGTTTAGATGTTATGTCTGGTAATGTAAAAAGAGCACCAGAAGCCTTTCAAAAATTGGGGCTTGAATGGTTTTATAGATTATTAAAAGAACCAACACGTTTTAAACGTATGTTAGTATTACCAGAGTTCTTAGTAAAAGTCATTTTTTATAAGAATGGAACAAAATAATTCAATTTATTAAGTGAAAAGAATCTATTTTTCGGAGAAAATAAACGAAAGACGACTAGACTGTTAGATATTATGTAAATATATATAAAATAACCACCTATTAAATTGGTTAAATTCATACTAGAAATATATAAGATAAATGGAAGTATATGAGAAAAATCAATTCTTTATAACTAATTGCTAAATTGTTGGAAATGATTTTATAAAAATAGCCAATAGCGATAAGTCTGAAAAGTGTAGTATAGTAAGGTAAGTCCAAAGACATGTGAATTTATCCAAACTTAAGGGGGAAATCATAATGGCAAGTTTAAAATTAAAAAATGTAGAAAAACGTTATTCAAATGGCTTCGTAGCAGTTAAAGACTTTAACTTAGACATAGCAGATAAAGAATTCATTATTTTCGTAGGACCATCTGGTTGTGGTAAATCTACAACTCTTCGTATGATCGCTGGTCTTGAAGAAATCAGTGGTGGAGAATTATGGATTGGAGATAAACTTTGTAACGATGTTGCTCCAAAAGATCGTGATATCGCAATGGTATTCCAAAACTACGCTTTATACCCACACATGACTGTATATGATAACATGGCATTCGGTTTAAAACTTCGTAAAACTCCAAAAGAAGAAATCGACCGTCGTGTACGTGAAGCAGCTAAAATCCTTGACATAGATCAATGTTTAGATCGTAAACCAAAAGCTTTATCAGGTGGTCAAAGACAACGTGTTGCTATGGGTCGTGCAATCGTTCGTGAACCAAAAGTATTCCTTATGGACGAACCTTTATCAAACCTTGATGCAAAACTTCGTGTACAAATGAGAACAGAAATCTCTAAAATGCACCATAGATTACAAACAACATTCATCTACGTAACTCATGACCAAATCGAGGCTATGACACTTGGTACAAGAATCGTTGTTCTTAAAGACGGTGTAATTCAACAAGTAGATACACCATCTAACCTTTACTCTAAACCACAAAACTTATTCGTAGCTGGATTCATCGGTTCACCACAAATGAACATGATTGAAGCTAAAATCGCTAAAAAAGGCGAAGATGTTTGCGTAACATTTGGTAATGTATCTGTTAAATTACCAAAAGAAAAAGCAGATAAAGTTGTTGCTGGTGGTTATGTTGGTAAAGAAGTAATCATGGGTATTCGTCCAGAACATATCTGTGAACCATCTTCATTATTCGAAGAACAAAAACCATACTTCGTAACAGCTAAAGCTACTGTAGAAGTAGTAGAAATGCTTGGTGCTGAAAAGAACTTCTTCATGGTATGTGAAGGAAACAATATCACAGGTCGTTTTGATACAGCTTGTACAGCAGGTCCAGATGATCAAGTTGAAATCGCTATTGATATTACAAAAGTTCATATTTTTGATCCACAAAGCCAACAAACAATTACAAACTAGGATAAATATAAAAAGTACCTTTAAACTAGTACATACTAGTTTAAAGGTACTTTTTATATCGGTTTTTGCAATAGATGTAGTAATATAATAATAACATGATACAATAGTATTATAAATAAGAAGCAAAAGCTGTTGGAATAGTAAAGCTAATTCAATAGCTTTTTGTTTGTTTAGTATAGATTATGTTTAAGTTTTTTGATTTATGTTATTTTTGCACTACAAATAGTGAATTAGAACTTTTTTTTTATCCATAAATAGGATAAAATAAGACTAGAGGTATTGGCATTAAGTTAGGAAAAAGAAATTACTAAAGAAATAGGAGCTGATATACCGATGATATCCAATCAAATTTTACAAAATACCATAGACGGCTTAAAAAATATTACAAGAAGGGACTATTGCATACTAGATGCAGAATCAAAAATCATTGTAGCAACAGAAGGAAATAGTACAGGAAAGTACTTACCACAAGTTGAAGCTTTTATTAATTCTCAAGCAGATAGCCAAGAGATGCAAGGTTCTCATTATTTTAAGATTTTTGATGAATACTTAGTGGAATATGTACTTTCAGTAAGTGGAACAGATGACGAGGCTTATAAGCTTGGTAAGCTTGCTGCTTTCCAGATCAAAGGACTACTTGTAGCATACAAAGAACGTTTTGATAAAGATAACTTTGTTAAGAACTTATTATTAGATAACTTACTATTAGTAGATATTTATACAAGAGCTAAAAAGTTACATATAAAAAATAATGTGCAGCGTATTGTTTATTTAATTGAATGTGAAGAAAAGAAAGATAGTAGTCTTTCAGATATTCTGAGAAACATTTTCCCAGATAAAACAAGAGACTTTGTGACAGCTGTCGATGAAAAAAATATTATTTTAGTAAAAGAAATTGCAGGAGAAGAACAGTCAGAAATTGAAAGTTATGCCAAAATGATATATGATACATTAAGTGCGGAAGCAATGAGTAAAGTTTATGTGGCAGTTGGCTCACCAGTTAATGACTTAAAAGATGTATCTAACTCTTATAAAGAAGCTAATATGGCACTTGAAGTAGGAAAGATCTTTAACTGTGATGGCAATATTTCACACTACTCTAAGCTAGGTATTGGTAGAATCATTTATCAATTACCACTTTCTCTATGTAAGCTATTTATAAAAGAAGTATTAAAGGATAAACGCGTAGATAGTTTTGATGAAGAAACATTAATGACTGTTAATAAATTCTTTGAGAATAGCTTAAATGTATCTGAAACATCAAGACAACTTTATATCCATAGAAATACTTTAGTTTATCGTTTAGATAAGCTGTTAAAAACAACAGGCCTTGATCTTCGTAAATTTGATGATGCAATTATCTTCAAGATTACAATTATGGTCAGTCAATACATGGACTACATGGAAAAGCAAAGCCAAAATCGTATGTAGAAACAGGGGATAGCAATGATTGAGTTACACGGTGTGACAAAAGTATACTCTAATGGAGCGGTTGGCCTCAATAACGTAAGCTTAAGAATTGAAAAAGGGGAATTTGTCTTTATCACTGGAAATAGTGGTTCAGGCAAATCCACTTTTTTAAAGATGCTTTATAAAGAGGTTGACCCGGATCACGGTAAGATTGTGATCAATAACAAGGATATTACTAAAATGAAAAAAAGACAGATACCTTATTTAAGAAGAGAATTAGGTATGGTGTTCCAAGATTTTAGGTTGTTACCAAACAAAACAGTTTATGAAAATGTAGCATTTGCAATGGAAATTGTAGGTGCAAGTTCAAGAGAAATTAGAAAGAATGTGCCAATTGTTTTAGGATTAGTTGGCTTATCTCGAAAAGCACGTTGTTATCCAAATGAACTTTCAGGTGGTGAGCAACAAAGAACAGCACTAGCAAGGGCTATTGTTAATAATAATCCAATCTTAATTGCAGATGAACCGACAGGTAACTTAGACCCGGCAACATCTTGGGAAATTATGAACTGTTTACAAGAAATTAATAAGCGTGGCGTTACCATTATTATGGCCACACACGAAAGAGAAATTGTAAATACACTTAAGAAGCGTGTAATAGAGATTTCCAATGGACAAATAAGTAAAGACGTATATGAAGGAGGATATGACGATGAAGTGGAATACTCTCAGATATTTATTTAAAGAGGGTATTATAGGCCTCTGGAGAAACCGAACAATGGCACTGGCGTCTATAGGTACCATTATTTTATGCTTACTTATTTTAGGAATGTCTTATGGAATCGGAACCAATATAGACTATTTAATTGAACAAATGGAAACTAAGTTTGGCATCACTGCGTATCTTAAGGAAGGATTAGAAGCAGAAGAAATTACTCAGCTTAAAACTCAGGTTGAGGCAATGAATAACGTTTCAGAGGTAATTTATATTTCCAAAGAAGATGCCTTAAAAAGCTTTAGTGAAGATAATGGAGATCAAAGTCTATTTATGATGTTCCAGGAAGATAATCCTTTACCAGCATCTTTTGAAATTATCACAAGCAATGTTAAGGAGCAAACTGCATTAGTTGAAGCATTAAATCAGTTAGATGGTATTGATGAGACAGTTTATTTCCAAAATGAAACAGCTTCCTTTATTCGTATTAGAAACACTGTAAGTTACGTATGTTTAGCCATTTTAATCATTTTAGTGGTAGTAGGCCTTATGCTTATGTCTAATACCATTAAGTTAACGGTTTATATTAGAAGACGTGAAATTAATATTATGAAGTATGTAGGTGCAACCAATAGCTTTATTCAAGTTCCTTTCCTTATTGAAGGAATGCTTATTGGGTTATTAGGTGCATTAGCCTCTATTGTAATGATTACAGTGGGGTATGATTGGATTATGCAGAAAGTAGCTATTATGTCAGGGGCATTAAGTGGACTAGCTCTAGTGCCAACAGATAATATTATGCAGGCCCTGATTCCAACATACCTTATACTAGGTGTTGGGATTGGACTAATAGGTAGTGCAGTAGCCATTCATAGACATTTAGACGTATAGGGGGAAGAAGATGAAAAAAAAGATTGCATTCATACTAGCAGGACTTTTGATATTCGTACCTGTTAATGCATCAACACTTACAGATAAAAAGAATGAGTTAAATAGTACAAAGCAAAATATTAAAGAGAAGCAAGAAGCTGTTAATGAAAAAAAAGCACAAAAAGAAGCCATCCAAGAGGAAATTAAAGAGGTGGATTTACAGCTTGTAGCGATTCAAGATAATATAAAAGAACTCACAACACAAATTAATGAGAAACAAGAACAAATTGTAGTGAGTACCGAAAAGTTGGAGGAAGCAAATATCAAAAAAGATGATCAGTACGAAGCAACTAAAGAGCGAATGGTGCAAATGTACAAGAATCAAAAAATTGGATATATGCAAGTTATTTTTTCTTCAGATAACTTTTGGGAAGCAATGAATAGAGTGGAATATGTAAGACGTATTTCACAAAAAGATAATAATATACTTGATGAATATCAAGCACAAATTGAAACGATTGAAGAGCAGAAACAGATTATCGAGCAGGAAAAGACAGAATTAGATAGTCTTAAGGCAGATGAAGTAGCAAAAAATAAAGAGTTAGAGACTACTAGAAGTAAGAAATCAGATGCCATGGCACAGCTAGCAGCAGAAGAAGGGAAGCTTCAATCGGAAATTGAAAGTCTATCAACGATTTCAGAAGAGCTTACATCTGAGATTCAAGCCCTTGTTAAGAAACTTGAAGAGGAAGAGGCTAGAAAGCAACAACAAGCTCAATCATCATCTTCTTCAGGAAATAACAATTCAACTCAGTATGTAGGTGGAACCTTTATGTGGCCAGTACCAGGCTATTACCGTATTAGTTCAGACTATGTGGATCGAACAAGTCCAATCTTTGGAACAGCAGAATTCCACACAGGTATTGATATTCCAGCTAGCTATGGAGAGGATGTAGTGGCGGCAGCAGATGGTGTGGTTATTACATCGGGCTGGATTAGAGGTTATGGCAATACAGTCATGATTAGTCATGGTGGCGGAATTGTTACCTTATATGGACATAATTCTTCTTTAGTTATATCAAATGGTGCTACAGTAAAAAAAGGACAAGTTATTGCTAAAATCGGAAGTACAGGTTATTCTACAGGAAATCACTGTCACTTTGAAGTACGCCGTAACGGTTCTCATACAAGTCCATGGCCATATTTAAACTCATAAAACATAAAAAGAATAAGTAAGTTAATGAAATCTCCCTATTTGAATGAAACATTTAGATAGGGAGATAATTTAATAAGACATTTAAAATTAAGGAGCGGCAATGAAACAGAAAAAAATAGTTTTTGGATGTATGGTGCTCTTCTTAATAGGTATAATCCTCCTATTTAAAGAGAAAGAATTAAATAATGGCTATTTTTCATCTAGTAAACTTAGATTTCTAATGAAATATATCAATGAAGAATACTTTTATGTAGCAGATGAAAATGCCGCTAAAGATGGAATTTATGAAGGGTATTTAAAGGCTTTAGGGAATAGTGGAACCTATTATCTAGATCATAATGCATTAGGAGAAGCCATTATAGAAGAGCAAGGTAATCGATTTGGTATAGGTATACAGTTTGTCTGGAGTCCGGATGAGAGATATTTAATTGTAGAACATGTACTAGAGGATTCACCTGCTGCTAGAGCAGGAATTCAGATAGGAGATTGTATTACAAAGATTAATGAAGTACAAACGCTGCCTATTTACTATGACGAGCTAATGGCTCTTTTAAACCATAGTGTAAGTGGGCCTATACAATATGAAATTAAGCGAAATGAAGCATTCTTTCAGATAGAGCTTGAGCCAGAAGAAATCGTACTAGATGATATTAAAGAAGAAATGATAGAGGATGTTTTATATATTCGTTTGCAGTCCATAAAACAGGGTACCAGTATGCACTTAGAGTCCATATTACAAGTTTATGAAAACCAGTGTAAGGGGGTCATATTAGACATAAGAGCTCTAAGGACAGATTACGTAGAAGAAGTGAAAAAGATTAGTGATTTATTCTTAGATGAAGATATTGCTTTTAAGGTGGAGACGAAATCAAACGAAGTTATAACATATGAAACAGCAGAAGGATCTTATAATATGCCCCTTATCCTTTTAACAAATGCGGGTACAAGAAGCGGAGCAGAGGCACTTGCACTTGCCTTACAAGACCGAGCAGAAATTTTAGGTGGTAATACAGGTGGAGAGGCTTATATTAAAAAGATTATTTCTTTTGAAGATGGTACAGGAATGAGTGTGGCTAGTGGGCAGATTTGTGATCGATATGGCAAGACACTTTCAGAAGAAGGCATAGAACCTGATGTAAGAGTTTATATTAATGAAGTAGAACGATTATTATTACTTGAAAGTGGCAAGTTAGATAAATTACAAGATTTATATATTACAGAGGCACTCTCTAGATTTTAATGTCTTATCTTTAATTTATAGGATAATAGATATGAATTAAACATAAAATAACAATAGGATAGGACTCAATATAAATACTAAGGAGGTAGCATTCATGAAAAGAAAAAAGATTTTTCGTAGTGCTGCTATAAGTTTAATTCTCGTAAGCACATTATTATTTACAACAGCTTTCACAAATAAGTATCAAGATATTGTAAAAAAACTTTCTATACTAGAAACGGTACTTAATGAATACTATGTTGGAGAAATTGATCATTATAAACTCCAAGAGGGTATTTATAAAGGATTTGTTTCAGGAATAGGAGATGCTTATTCGACTTATTACACTCAGAATGAGTATGATGCTTCAAAAGAAGAAATTAGTGGCACGTATACGGGAATCGGAATCAGAATGTATCTACAATCAGAAGATAATAGCATTGTGATTAAAGAAGTATTTGAGAATTCTCCTGCTGAGAGTGCCGGCATTATAGCGAATGATAAAATCATTAAAGTAGCAGGTAAAAGTGTTTCAGGTAATGAGTATAACCTGGTCACTAAGCTCATAACAGGAACAAAAGAAGAAGATGTCCAGATGACAATCTATAGACCTTCACAGGCACGCACTTATGATTTACAGCTGACTAAGAAAAAAATCATTTATCCTACAGTACATTTTAAAATGCTAGACAAAGAGACTGCCTATATACAAGTAAGTAAATTTGAAGAACTTACCCATAAACAATTTGTAGAAGCATTGAAGCAAGCGACCCAGCAGAATGCAAGTGGTGTGGTATTAGATCTTAGAAACAATCCAGGTGGCTTATTACGTATAGCTAAAGATATAGTAGATGAACTGATTCCAGAAGGTATTATTGTCTCTACCAAAGATAAAAATGGTAAGGTAGTAGAATATAGTGCAGATGAGGAGTATAATGATATACCATTAGTCGTACTAATTAATGGAGGAAGTGCAAGTGCTTCAGAAGTGGTAGCAGGTGCATTAAAGGACTATAGTCGAGCAAAATTAGTAGGTGAAACCAGTTTTGGAAAAGGTTTAGTACAAACCATTATTCCACTAACAGATGGTTCGGCCATTAAGCTTACAACTTCTCAATATTTCACACCAAGTGGTGTGTGTATTCAAGGGATAGGTATTAATCCAGATGTGAAAGTAAGTTTGTCTACAGAGAAGTTATTACGAGGAAGTCTATTAGAAGAGACAGAAGATGACCAATTACAGATGGCTATAAAGGTATTAAAAGAAGATTTAGCCAAATAAAAGTAGGGAGGTCTTCGAAATCCAATATAATATAAAACAAATCCTTATAAGTGGGAGTATTGGATTATTACTAAGTGTATTCATGACTTATAATGGAATGGTAATACAGTTAGAATGGTGTTTTATATGGATTATTGTATTGTCACTTATTTTAAATAAAATTCATCCAAAGCTCACTTGCTTAGCCTATGTTATAGCCATACTATATGCTATAGATTGGCTACTCGTTCAACTAGGGATAAAAGCAGATTATTTTAAGATGAGTTATTTAAAAATGATTTATGTAGTAGGGATGTTACATGTAATAGAAGGGATATTGACCTTACTATTTGGAGGAAAGAACAGTTATCCTATAATGGCATACAAAGGAGAATTAACAGCAGGAGGATATGAAGCTAGTGAGAAGTGGCTTATTCCCCTGCTTTTCTTTTGGGTAAATGGGATTTATTTACCTGTCATTGCAGGAATTCTTTATAATAACGAAAGTTTTGTTTTATCACCTAGAGAAAAAGCTAAGAAAATGGGAGGATTAATTAGTGGATTTGGCATACTGGTGATGTGCATGGCGAAGCTGGTAGAAGAAGGGGGGA
Organism: Cellulosilyticum sp.; assembly: GCA_015058045.1. GTDB lineage: Bacteria > Bacillota > Clostridia > Lachnospirales > Cellulosilyticaceae > Cellulosilyticum. The sequence continues at coordinate 35,426 of SVDC01000008.1, read as the reverse complement.
TATCACTAAGTTTAGGCATAATAAGTATGCCTGTATTACATGAGTTACTATTTGAGATTGATACATACATTGAAGAGGGCAAGCTAAAGTATCCATTACCCGAAACGGGCATACGTGTTATGGAAATTTTAGAGAAGAATACTTTAGGAATAAGTCGAGGAGATATTATAAGAAAAATCAATGAATTAGAAGTAAAAAGAGAAGAGGACTATATTCGTGCTATTGGGCAAGAAGGAAAGATTTTGGTTGAGTTACAGAAAATGACCGGAGAGCAAGTTGAAATACTGTGCACAGGAGCAGAGCTTAAGGCGATGAAACTAGTATTCTTGCCACCTTATTGAACAGGTAAATAAGAAGGTGGCTGATGTAAAAGCGTATAGAGTGAATAGATGGGATGGATAAGGCTTTAATAAAAGCTATATAAGTATAAAAGGCGACTGTACTAGTATTAAGAAGCGTTAATAACTAGCATAGTCGCCTTTTATATAAGGAATGATTTAATTTACTCAGAAATATCATTCTATTAGTAGTATACGATAATGATTATAGTAGCTACTCAATAAGATTAAAAGCATAAGTGGTTATTCTATATGCTCATGATTATGAAGATGGTCCATGCAGTATTCATAATTTCCATTACATTTTGAGCAATATCTAAATTCCATATCTGGATCACTTAATTCTGTTTTACCACAGATTGTACATTTGTGGAAGGCTACTTTAATAGGTGGGCCTTGTTTTAATTCTTTACGCTGAGCATTTCTAAATTGTTTTTGTGTAGCAGTAGGTTTGCTACGTAATAACTGACTACCAAAGAAGAGTAGGAAGTTGAGAAGAGACATAACAATAAGAACACGATTTGAAATATCTCCTGTAATAAACTCATAAGCTAAAAGTACAATATCAATGACTGCTAAATATTTTACTTTAACAGGTATAATCATATAAAGTAAAAATTGTACATCTGGAAATAGTGCAGCATAAGCTAAGAATAAAGATAAGTTAAGATAGATTGTAATATTAGTAAAGTTAGAAACATAAAAGGCATTTCCTAGGTAGTCTGTTCTATAGAAAAGAAGTTGTACCACAAGAAGACCAATCATATTAAAGACCATACCTAATAAGTAATAGAGATTAAATTTAAATTCACCCCAAGATCTCTCCAAGCTTGACCCAATAGAATAGTATAAGAAAGCTGCAAATAAGAAGAAAATTGGTGAAAACGTATTTGGAATAAAAACAAAACTGATTAATCGCCAAATTTGTCCCCTCATAATGAGTAAAGGATTAAAGTAAATTAAGTCTACTAAATTGTAAGACTGTGTAATCATTGTAAAGAATAGGACAATAGCCTGACCCATCATAATGTAGAGCATAAGATTAGGTATAGCAAATTTGCCGAATTTACGCTCTAACTTATTTAAAAAATTCATAATTCCTCCTTATGTTCATATAAATATTATATTTTTGTGTTATCATTTGTAATAGTATAACCTTTGCTTATAAATAAACTATGATGATTGAATATTAGTGCTAATTTCAGTATAGCATACTCTAAATAGAAGGCAAAGGGAGCAAAAATGGAGGTTATTTACATATGGAACAATACGGTATGAAATTTGAAGAAATGAACAAACAGCAAAAAATAAAACATATTTGGGAATACTATAGATACCATATTTTGGCCACTATTATAGCAATTTGTATGATTTGTTCTTTAGGAAAATCTATTTTATTTCCACCACCACCAAATGATGTGGATATTATGTTAGTAGGGCAGATGTATTTAGATGATACATCTAGTCAGGTGGCAGATGAATTTAAAGAAACATTTCAAACGGGAGTAGATTTTAGCAATGTAAACTGGGAGAGTGATCCTGAAATTGCTTCAGTTATGTTGCAAAAGATTCCTTTAATGGTAACAACAGATGAACTGGATATTATGGCCATTGCAACAGGTACTTTTGAGAGATTTTCTGAGAACTATGGGGCAGATATGTTTATGCCATTAGAAGATGTACCAGAACTAGAAGATTTACTTGAAAAGTATAAGGATAGCCTATATATTTGTAACCAAATGATGGATGATGAAGGAAATCTTGTAGAGACTGAGCCACATATCTATGGTATTAAAGTAACAGAATTTAGTAATTTACCGTGCATTATTGCTGTTGAAGAAATGATTGTGGGGTTAAATCCGCAAGCAAAGGATTTTGAGAAATCTATTAGTATGCTAAAATATATTTTAGAATAAACTATAGATAAGCCTATTTACTATAGATAAAAGGTTTATCTAATAGTAAATAGAGCAATTTAGCAAAAGCATTGAAACCTATTTAAGGGATATATATGTTTTGTTAAATGAAAGAGGAGAATTAGAATGAACTTAAGTGATGTTAAGCAAATAGGAATTGTAGGTGGTGGACCATCTACTCTTATGTTATGTTTTGAATTTGCTAAGTTAGGCATTCAAACATGTATATTAGATCCAGAAGTAAATTGTATGGGCTCGGCGGTTGCCTCAGAACATATTATTGCATCTATCAACAAGGAGAATATCAAGAAGCTTAGTTTAAGATGTGATAAAGTGATTGTAAACAAAAAACTAGACTTTGAAATGGATGTTAAATTACATGCCCCTATCTATCCGACTAAAGAAGTGTTAGATGAAGTGTGTAGCCTAAAAAATATTTTAGATATTACTGAGCTTTTAGAAATACCAACCACTAAAGTATACTATCAAAACAATAAAGAAGAGGCTTTTGAACAAATAGATGGATTAACCCTGCCATTTCGCTTTATCAAACAATATAAAGGTTATTCAAAACAACTAGATGTTTTTTCACCAGATGACTTAGCAGACTTTATCCTAGAAGTAGATGAAGAGGCAGAAAGTTTTATACTGCAACCTATTGAAGCCTATAAACAAACCATCTCATGTATTTGTTTTGCAGACACACAAGGTAAAGTTCATTTATATCATCCAATAGAAGTGGTTTATGAAGAAGATGGAACTTGTCATCTTGCTATCTCAGATAGAATCACTAAAACGATGGTCAATAGATTAAATCGTTATAATCGTAAACTAATGAAAGAAATTAATGCTGTAGGCGCATTTACCATAAGATATGGTGTGAAGGCCAATAAATCAGTAGAATTTATTGATATGACACCAGAGCTTGGCGTAGGCAGTTTACTTACATTAGAAGCTTTTGATGTTCCAGTATTTGAACAATATGCAAGAATGGTTTTAGAGATGAAAATAAATGCACCAGAACTTCTTTCTTATGCACATGGAACCATTAGAGAAACAGGTGAAGTAGAAAAGAATGAAGTAGGAAAAATTTACAAAATAGAGCAACATAAAATGTGTATTCGTTCAGAAAAAATGAGTGAATAAGTAGAAGGGCACCTATAACAAGATGGTTATAGGTGCCTTTAATCAGTTAGCCTCATGTATTTTCTTTAAGACTTGATACTTAGATAAGAAGTGAATAATTTTTTCCATATCTCCATCATAGATAAGAGGAGATACCTCATTAATGTAGCCTTGCCTTCCAAATAAATAGAAAGAGGCATAGTTATAGGCTTGAGCAGCTCTTTTTTCAGTAGGATACATCCCCAGATAAAGTTGTTTGCCTTGATAACCAATATACGCCTTATAACTATTTTGATCCTTACTCACGCCTCTTAGCTGTTTCTGAGAAATCACACGTTTACGTGTATGATTAAGATGATAAATTCTTGGGGAGAGTATAAGATTGTTATAAATAGAATCGTATTCTGCCTTTGTAATAAAAGGAATCGTATTATGTGTATAATCTTTAATCATATTATGCTCAGATAAAATATCTACTGCTTTATTATAAGCAATAGCTGCTTCAAATTCAGAAGCATAATGCCCAATAATAAAATCAGTTTTTATGTAGATATGTGCAGTATAAGTTTCTATACCATTTTTAATTTTCTTAGTAACCCCTTTATATCCATTAATGATTTCTAGATTACTTTGGCGGAAATCGTAGGGATCATTATTTTTAAATATGTAGTCTTTATTGATAACGCTATGATTGGGAATACCATACCTTGAAAGGATGCTTTGCTGAGAAATGGCATCTTGTGTATAAAGATAATTTCCACGTTTATAAATCTTATAAGTAGAAAAATAAAGTAAATCCCTTAAATCAAATGTCAATATATGTTCCTTGGATAAATAATAAGTAAAATATGTAGGATATAGATAAATTGGATTTTTGATATAGCGTTTATTATCCCGCAAATTACAAAGAGAAACAACTTTTCTATAGTCTAAACTATAATCATCAAATTGAGGTGGACTTTGAGAAGCGGACATAAGTGCTTTGGCATCTTTAATGGCAGTTTCCGCTGCATCATAAGAAGTATACATACCTAAGTATATTTTAGTTGTCTCGTACAGAAAATAAGTTTTATATTTTGTCACATCCTTAACCAGAGTTGGATAAATATAGGACATATTCTCACCTTCTTTGTTAATAGAATACAGTAGAAGTAAATAAAAGTCATTGAAAAATATACAATTAGTATTGAAAAATATATAATTAGTATTAAAAAATATATAATTAGTACTAAAAAATTCAATATACAACCATAAGAAAAAAAGATATAATAAAAGAGATAAAAGTGGCAAAAATATTTTTTAGCATTCTCAAGGAGGAAAAAATGGACGCAGTATCAAAAAAAACGATTAATACAATTCGTGTTTTAGCAGCAGAAGCAATTCAAAAAGCAAACTCAGGACATCCAGGTCTTCCACTAGGGTCAGCACCTATGGCTTACACTTTATGGGCAGACCACATGAATCACAATCCTAAAAATCCTAAATGGGAAAATAGAGATCGTTTTGTACTTTCAGCAGGTCACGGTTCAACATTACTGTACACATTACTTCATTTATTTGAATACGGACTTACAATGGAAGATTTAAAAGGTTTCCGTCAAGAAGGCAGTCTTACACCAGGGCATCCTGAATATGGTCACACAGTAGGGATTGAAACAACTACAGGTCCTCTTGGCCAAGGTATTGCTACAGCTGTTGGTATGGCTATGGCAGAAAGACATTTAGCAGCTAAATTCAATCAAGAAGGATTTGACATTGTTGATCATTATACTTATGCATTAGTAGGTGATGGTTGCTTAATGGAAGGTATTTCTTATGAAGCAGCAGCACTTGCAGGTACATTAAAATTAGGTAAACTAATCGTTTTATATGATTCAAATAACATCACAATTGAAGGAAATACAGATATTGCATTTAGAGAAGATGTACGTGCACGCTTCGAAGCTCAAGGATTTGAAACATTCTTAGTAGAAGATGGTAATGATACAGAGGCTATTAGCAAAGCACTTGCAGCAGCTAAAGCAAATCTTGATAAACCAAGCTTCATTGAAGTGAAAACACAAATCGGTTACGGTTGTCCAAAGAAACAAGGAAAAGCATCTGCTCATGGTGAACCACTTGGAGCAGATAACATTGTAGAGATGAAAGCATTCCTTGGCCATGATGTTGAAGAATTTACAGTAGCTGAAGATGTTAAAGCTCATATGGCTAACATCGTAAAAGAAGGTGCAGTTAAAGAAGCAAGTTGGAATGAACTTATGGGAGAATATGCAAAAGCTTATCCAGAACTTGCAGCTGAATGGAAAAAATGGCATTCAGATGAAGAAATTAACTTAGACATCTACAAAAATTACACAGATCCAGCAGGCAAAAAAGCAACACGTAATGTGTCTTTCGATGTCATCAACTATATGACAAGTATTGTACCAAATGTATTTGGGGGTTCTGCAGACCTTGCACCATCTACTAAAACTTATATGAATGGTAAAGGTGACTTTAGTGCAGAAGACTATGCTGGAGATAACCTTCACTTTGGTATTCGTGAACATGCTATGGCTGCTATAGCAAATGGTATTGCAGTACACGGAGGACTTAAAACATTCTGCTCGACATTCTTCGTATTTAGCGATTACATGAAAAACCCAATGAGACTTGCAGCACTTATGAAACTTCCTGTAACATATGTTCTTACTCATGATAGTATTGGTGTAGGTGAAGATGGACCAACTCACCAACCAATCGAACAACTTGCAATGCTTCGTAGTACACCAAATATGGTGACATTTAGACCAGCAGATGCAAAAGAAACAGTAGCAGCTTGGGAATATGCATTAAATAGCAAAAAAGAACCAGTTGCCATTGTTCTTACAAGACAAGATCTTCCTTACCTTGAAAACACAGGTACAGAAGCTAAAAAAGGTGCTTATGTAGTAGCAGGCACTAAGCCACAAGATGCGGATATTATTTTAATTGCTACAGGTTCTGAAGTACAGCTTATAGTAGGTGCAGTAAAAGAATTAGAAGCTGCAGGTATTAAAGCAACAGCTGTAAGTATGAGTTCTATGGATGTATTTGAAAATCAATCTAAAGAATACAAAGAATCTATCTTACCATCAAATAAAACAAAGAGAGTTGCTGTAGAAGCACTTACATCATTTGGATGGCATAAATACACAGGTCTTGAAGGACAAGTTATTTCTATGGATAATTTTGGGGAATCAGCACCAGCTGAACTCATCTTCAAGAAAAATGGTTTCACAGTAGAAAACGTAGTAGAAGTTGCAAAAGAAGTTTTAAAATAAGATTTTAACTTTAAACCAAATTAAAATTTAACATAAAAAGCTTTCTATAGTTCGTATAAATGACTATAGGAAGCTTTTTGTTGTGAAATAAACAGTTTGTTTTTCTTAAATTTCAGGGTAGAGAGGTATATTTTTATAATGTTAAATTATAGATTTAAAGTATGTTTTTGTATAAAATTGTATAAAAACAAAATAAATAACTAGACAAATGTAAAAAAATGTACTATAGTGTTAACATAAATGAGTGACACGGATACATCGTATAATGTTGATAATAGGGTTCAACAGTTTCTACAAAATCCCCGGAAAGGATTTTACTACGATATGAATAGGTACATATCTTTTTATTTCATATCTATTAGAAACTTTCTACAACAAAAATCTAGCTACAAATCTATTATTATATAAGATGATGAAGTGACGGCTCCAGACATAAAAAATAATCATTCAATAGGAGAGTCTAACATGAGAAAAAAATTTATAGCAATTGCCCTTACAAGTTTATTAGCAATGAGTTTAATGGTAGGTTGTGGTAGTAATGCAGCAACAAGTGTTACTACAAATAAAACAAAAGTAGCAGAAAAATATGAAAAAATTGATACAGACCTTAAAGTAGGTATGTCAACAGATTCTGGTTCAATTGATGACCGTTCATTTAACCAAGGTGCATGGGAAGGGATTTCAGCATCAGTTGAAAATGCTAAATACTTACAACCAACAGGTGAAACAGATGTAGACTATTTAGAATGTATCGGAAATCTTTATGATGCAGAATATAAATTTATTGTAACGCCAGGTTATAAATTTGAGAGAGCTATTGGTACTGCACAAGATAAATATCCAGATGCAAAATTTGTTATCTTAGATGGCGCACCAGTAACTGAAGCTGGAGAAATAAAGATAGGAGAAAATACAGTATCTATTACTTTTGCAGAGCAAGAAGGTGGATTCCTTGCAGGTGTAGCAGCAGCAGTAGAAATGAAAGAAGGAGACTTTGGTTTCATTGGTGGGATGCCTATTCCAGCAGTTCAAAAGTTTAACTATGGTTTCCAACAAGGAATCAAATATGCTAATGAAAATTTAGGAACAAACATTACACTTAAAGAAGAAAATGTTGTATATCAAGGAGCATTTGATGATAAAGCAGGTGGACAACAAATTGCAGCTCAAATGTATGATAGAGGTGTAAAAGTTATCTTTACAGCAGCTGGTGGTACAGGACTTGGTGCGATTACAGAAGCGAAAAGTAGAGCAGCAAATGGCGATACATCAGTTTATGTTATTGGTGTAGATGTTGATCAATATCAAGACGGTGTTTATGATCAAGGAACTAACGCATCTGTTATTTTAACATCAGCAGTAAAATATATTGATAGAGCTACAGTAGAGATGATTCAAGCTGAAGTAGATGGTAATTTCCCAGGTGGAGAAGCACTTGTTTTCACAGCAGCAAATAATGGAATTGGTATTCCAGAAGAAAATCCAAACTTAAGTGAAGAAACAATGAATAAAGTAGCAGAAGTTACTGAGCTCATTAAAAAAGGTGAAATTACAATCTTAGCTGAAAATGATGGTTCATTACTAGGATAGGCTATAAAAAATAGAGAAGGTGGTAAAACTAGTTTTATCACCTTTTAGTATTTAGAAAAGATTATCTTTTTCTTTTTAGAGTGACATGTACAGGTGATATGAGTCGATATAGAAATTTATACAAAGGTATAATGAAAATAAAATAGTAATTTATATATAATTTAGGTAAAAAAGTAAAAAACTGCTAGACAAATAGTATAAATTGTAGTAGGATAATTAACATAAATGAGTAACACTAACTAATCGTATAGCATTGATAATATGGTTCAATAGTTTCTACCAAATCACCGTAAAGGATTTGACTACGATATGATTTTTTATTTTATATTTTTATCCATATCTAATTAGAAACTTTTCTTATAATAATTAAACAAATTATTTTACAATTATTTATTTTTTTATTCAGCGAATATTTTATTCCCAAACCATATAAACTGTTTACAAAAGACAGTCAATCTAATCGATCAATCAATGATTAATAATTAAGGTGACTCCAACGAAAAAAAACACTTAATAGGAGAATCTAAGATGAGAAAGAAATTTATAGCAATCGCCCTTACAAGTTTATTAGCAATGAGTTTACTTGTAGGCTGTGGAAATACAGCAAGTAACAATAACAATAGCAACAGTACGGAAGCAACTTCTTCAAAGTATGAAAAAATTGATACAGACCTTAAAGTAGGTATGTCAACAGATGCGGGTACAATTGATGACCGTTCATTTAATCAAAGTACATGGGAAGGTATTTCTGGTTCTGTTGAAAATGCTAAATATTTACAACCATCAGGGCAAACAGATGCAGATTATTTAGAAAGTATCGGAAACCTCTATGATGCAGGTTATAAATTTATTATTTTACCAGGATTTAAATTTGAAAGAGCAATGGGAACTGCACAATATAAATATCCAGATGCAAAATTTGTTATCTTAGACGGTGCTCCTGTCAATGAAGCAGGTGAAGTAGATATTGCTACAAACTCTGTAGGAATTTCTTTCGCAGAACAAGAAAGTTCATTCATCGCAGGTGTAGCAGCAGCAGTACAAATTAAAGAGGGAGACTTTGGTTTCATTGGTGGTATGGCAAGTCCAGCTGTTCAAAGATTTAACCTTGGTTTCCAACAAGGGATTAAATATGCAAATGAAAATTTAGGAACAAACATTACACTTAAAGAAGAAAATGTTGTATATCAAGGTGCTTTTGATGATAAAGCAGGTGGTCAACAAGTTGCAGCTCAAATGTATGATAGAGGCGTAAAAGTTATCTTTACTGCAGCAGGTGGTACAGGTATGGGTGCAATTGCTGAAGCTAAAAGTAGAGCAGCAAATGGAGATACATCAGTTTATGTTATTGGTGTAGACGTTGACCAATATGCAGATGGTGTTTACGATCAAGCAACAAATGCATCTGTTATTTTAACATCAGCATTAAAAAACATTGATCAAGCAGCTATTGATATGATTAATGCAGAAGTTGCAGGTCAGTTCCCAGGTGGACAGGCACTTGTACTTTCAGTAGTAAATAATGGTGTAGGTATTCCAGCTGAAAATCCAAATTTAAGTGAAGATACAATGAATCAAGTAAATACAGTAATTCAGTTAATTAAAGATGGTAAAATTACTATTTTAGCTGAAAATGATGGTTCATTTATTAAATAAATAGTAAAAAATAAAAACGATAAGTTTATGATATGTATAAGCTTATCGTTTTTTGTTTTATTGAAACGCCTATTCTTCTATGAGGAGTCTTTTAATATGTTTAGAGAGTATAAAATTTACTAAGGAAATCTATGTAGGATAAGTAAAAACATGTAAAATAACAAAAATATTAATATCTATTAAAAAAACGTAGATTTTAAAATATTAATGATATATAATTTGAGTGAATATAGTACAAATAAGGGGGATTTTGGTATGGCAATACTCGTAACAGGTGGGGCAGGATATACAGGTTCACATGTATGTATTGAACTTTTAAAACAAGGACAAGATGTAGTAGTAGTAGATAATTTTTTGACTTCAACAGCAGATGGAATTAAACAAATCAGGGAAGCTACAGGAAAAGATATTAAGCTTTACGCAATGGATTTAGGGCATAAAGAACTTGTACAAAGAATTTTTAATGATAATGATATTGAAGGGGTTATTCATTTTGCAGGTATCAAGTCTACAGGTGAATATAAAAATAATCCAATAGAATATTACTATACTAATTTGGCAAGTACCTTAATGCTTTGTCAGGTAATGGCCGAGCATAATGTTAAGAAGATGGTATTTAGTTCATCTGAAGGTTTTTATGGTGATAATGGTTCGGATACAACAACATATGGTAGTGCAAAATTAATGATTGAGAAAATGTTAAGTGAAATTTACTTAGCAGATCCAAGTTGGAGTATTAAAGTCATTCGTTATTTAACAGCCGAGGATCATATTTACAACAAGAAAGAAATTAAAGTGGAAAGTATGAGCAATATTTATATTAAGGCATTTAAAGAAATGGAAGTAGGCAAATTACAAACATTTGGTATGTCTATTGAGGAGCATGATATTACTTTAAAAGAAATAGATGCATTTCATGGCTATGATGTAAAAAGTTTAACATTATAATAACATGTACAAAAGCAACCTATGGTAAGTAATAAGAATCACATAGGTTGCTTTTAGATTGTAGAGAAAGAATAAAAAGAGATCTTTATAGATGTTATTTATATCCTAAAAAATGCATATATTTAGAAGACTATTAGGTAATGTTAAACAAAGTTATAAAACTTTAAAAATTGTTTTTAAAATTGTTTAAATAAGTGTTATAATAAATAAAAAAAAAGCAAAGGAGCGAATGAGGAATGAAATTATTTATCGACACAGCAAACACAGAAGAAATTCGTAAAGCTAATGATTTAGGTGTTATTTGTGGTGTAACAACAAATCCTTCTCTTATTGCAAAAGAAGGTCTCGTATTTGAGGATGTTATTAAAGAAATTACGAGTATTGTAGATGGGCCAATTAGTGCTGAGGTTACTGGGTTAGAAGCCCCTCAAATGGTAGAAGAAGCTATGGAACTTGTAAAAATTCATCCTAACATTGTCATTAAAATTCCTATGACTACAGAAGGTTTAAAAGCAACTAAAGCTTTAAGCCAAAAAGGAATTAAAACAAATGTAACATTAATCTTCTCAGCAGGACAAGCACTTCTTGCAGCAAGAGCTGGTGCAACCTATGTTAGTCCATTTGTAGGAAGATTAGATGATATTGGTAAAAATGGTATGGAGCTTGTAAGTGAAATTGCAGAAATTTTTGATATTCATGGAATCACAACAGAAATCATTGCAGCAAGTATTAGAAGCCCACTACATGTTATAGATGCAGCTAAAGTAGGTGCACATATTGCAACTGTACCATATAATGTTATTCTTCAAATGACAAAACACCCATTAACAGATAATGGGATTGAACGCTTCATGAAAGACTGGGAAGGGCTTACTCAAAAGCTTAATTCATAGTAATTCAAGATAAAACATGGTAAATGAGTACCAATATAATGAAATAAATAAATAAAAGAAGAATAAATTGATATTAAGGGAAAGATATATAATGTAATAAGAGAATGTCTGAAGCTTGTAGGAACAAAATGATATGCTCATCTAAAGCATGGGTATTTACTTTTGTAGAGAAAGCAGACATTCTCTTTTTAGTTGCCATTATTTATGCATTTTAGAAAGAAAGTGAAGGTTTTAATAGCTAACTCTAGGCATCAGTCTCATTGTGATAAAGAACACTTATGTGTATAATAAAAAATAAATACAATGAAAATTCTGGAGGTTATCAAAATGGTAAAACATATTGTAATGTGGAAAGTAAAAGAACATGAGGTACATGGAAGCAAAGAAGAAGTCATGCAAAAGATTAAGGAAGGGTTAGAAGGTCTTAAAGGACAAATTGAAGGACTAGAAGAAATAGAAGTAGGTATTAATTTTAATTTAGCTGAGGCAGCATATGATGTAGTATTAAATTCTATATTAACCAGTAAAGCAGCACTGGAAGCTTATCAGAACCATCCAAAACATTTAGAAGTGGCAAATGGATTAGTTAGACAAGTAGCAACTTCTAGAGTGGTAGTAGATTACGAAGTATAAATAAAAATGCATTTTTATAAATGGGTATTCGTTAATAGAAATGTAATAAAATGTAATATCCGTAGACAAAATGTTACTATTTATCGATTTAAAACGACATATAAACACTATAATTAACAACATATCCACAGGTGTATATGCGATATATATTGAAAAATCAAGTTATGCACAAAGTTATACACATTATCCACAGAAAAAGGAATATATTTATAATGAATTCATGTGGGTTAAATGTTTATTTATCTGGGGATAAATCATAAAACCTATATATATCAATGGTTGTACAAGCTATGTTAGTGAAAAGTGGTAAAATGTCAAACTATACTGATAAAAAAATATTGACTAACAATTCAATTGGATGTATAGTTATTCATATCAAACAAGGAATGAATGGATATGGAGAGTGAATAAATATGAAGAATAGTAAATTATTAAAGGTATTAAGTGTGGCAGGAATGGGTATTTTATCAGTAGGTATGTTAGCTGGGTGTGGTGGAGGACAATCAGCCAATCAAGCAGTAGCAGGAGAAGAGGCAGTAGCAAGTGAAACACCAGCAGCAAGTGAAACTCCAGCAACAAGCGAAGGCATAGAGGCAACTGAAACACCAGCTTCTGATAATGTAATTGTTATGGGAACAAATGCAGAGTTTGAGCCATTTGAATATAGAGAAAATGGAATGGATATCGTAGGATTTGATGTAGAGATTGCAGAAAAGATTGCAGAACACTTAGGAAAAGAATTAGTCATTGAAGATATGGCGTTTGATACCTTAATTATGGCACTTAATAGTGATAAAATTGATTTTATTGCTGCAGGTATGACAGCTACAGATGAACGTAGAACACAAGTAGATTTCTCAGAGGCATATTTCCAATCTCAACAAATGATCATTGTAAAAGCTGATAATACGTCTATTAGTACAGCAGATGATTTAGTTGGTAAAAATGTAGGTGTTCAACTTGGTACAACAGGTGACTTATTTGTAAGTGGAACGGAAGGCATTGCAAGTGTGGCTCAATTCCCAACAGGAACACAAGCTGTTATGGATCTTAAAAATGGTAAGTTAGATGCTGTTGTTATAGACGCAGAACCAGCTAAAAAAATGACAGAAGGTCAAAGCGATCTTAAACTGTTAGAAGCACCATTTGTAGAAGAAGAATATGCTATTGCAATAAAAAAAGGTGATGAAGAGCTATTAACAGCGATTAATGAAACCTTAGAAGAGATTAAAGCTAATGGTACATATGATGAGATTTATGCAAAATACTTTGGGACAGCAGAATAATGAGTAGACTAGAATAAAAGGTAATATTGAAGTAGAGGAGCTAAGGAAAATACCTTAGCTTCTTTTTGGTGTACAAGAAAAAATAATAAAGATGCATTTTGGTGTATATTAATAGGGATAAAGTATGTTATAATATTTTATAATCTTTAGATTTATGTATACAAAAGGAGGAGAGAAATTGGAAGATTTTTTTATAAATCTAGTAGGGCAGCAAACAGTAGATTTTTATAAGATTTTCTTTGAAAACCGATATTACACCGCTATATGGCAAGGTTTACAATGGACATTAGGACTTACAGCCATTGCACTTATTATTGGTTTAATTATTGGTGTACTTGTCGCACTTATTCAGATTACAGAAGTTAGGCGAAGAAAAGGGATACTTAATACGATAGCATTTTATACTTTAAGAGTCTTAAAGTGGATTTCAAGTTTATATATTTATATTATACGAGGGACCCCATCAGCCCTTCAGATTGTATTAATGTGGACTGTTGTATTTGCTACAAGTTCATTACCACGCATTATTATTGGTGGGATTGCTTTTGGAATTAATAGTGGAGCTTATATGGCAGAACTTATTCGTGCAGGAATCCAAGGTATTGATAAAGGGCAAACGGAGGCAGGGCGTTCTTTAGGACTAAGCTATGTTTTAACCATGCGTTATATTATTTTACCTCAAGCCTTTAAACAAATGCTACCTGCTCTAGTAAGTGAATTTATTTGTTTGATTAAAGAGACTGCAATTATAGGATTTATTGGTGGATTAGATTTAATGAAAGCACAAAGTATTATTCAAAGTAGAACTTATAATGCGTTACAACCTTTATTAATGGTTGGGTTATGTTATTTAATTATTACAAGTGTGCTTACATTTTTTATGAAACGTTTAGAAAAAAAATTAAATAAGAGTAGATAGGAGGGCCGATATGATTAAAGTAGTAGATTTACATAAGAAGTTTGGAGAGATAGAAGTATTACGTGGGATTAACGACTATGTAGATAAGGGAGAAGTAGTTGTTATCATTGGTCCATCTGGTTCGGGCAAATCAACCTATTTACGTTGTATTAATCAAATGGAAGAAGTGACAAGTGGCCAGGTCCTAATTAATGGACAGGATATTACAGATGCCAAAGTAGATATTAATGAGGTAAGACAAAAGGTGGGAATGGTTTTCCAACATTTTAATCTCTTTCCACATATGACAGTTTTGAAAAATATTACTTTAGCACCTATGAAGATTAAAAAGATTTCACAAGAGCAAGCGGAAAAAGAAGCCTATGTTTTACTTGAAAAAGTAGGTCTTAAAGATAAGGCAAATGAATATCCAAATAAACTTTCAGGTGGACAAAAACAACGTATTGCTATTGCTAGGGCTTTAGCTATGAAGCCAGAGGTTATGCTTTTTGATGAACCTACTTCAGCACTAGATCCTGAGATGGTTAAAGAAGTACTTGAGGTTATTAAAGAGCTAGCGTATGAAGGTATGACCATGATGATTGTTACTCATGAAATGGGATTTGCAAAAGAGGTAGGTACGAGATTACTTTTTATAGACCAGGGTAATATTATTGAACAGGGCAATCCAAAAGATATTTTTGAATCGCCAAAAGAAGAACGTACAAAAGCATTCTTAGGTAAAGTTTTGTAAGAAGAAAGAAGAACCATTATGACTTTAGAGAGTCATAATGGTTCTTTTTTCATTTTTAGATAGGCTGTTTTCTCCAGTGTAAAAGTTTCTATTGACACTTTATAAAAATAGCGTTACTATCTGTATATAAACATTATACACGGATAGTAACAAGAGTAAGTGTGAGAAGTAAGTAGTAAGTTGATATTAAATTGGTAGTAAGTAAGTAAG
>SVDC01000008.1:0-19777 GCA_015058045.1 Cellulosilyticum sp. | reverse complement strand
AGTAAGTAAGTAAGAAGTAAGTAGGTGAAGAAACAATGAATATTATCATTTCTGGTGATAGTTTAATTCCATTATATGAACAAATTACAAATCAGATTAAAGAACAAATTTTACAGGGGAAGATTGATCAAGGGAGTTTACTGCCCTCAATACGTATGATGGCAAAGGAATTAAAGGTTAGTATTATTACTGTAAAGAGAGCTTATGAGGATTTGGAGGCAGAAGGTTTTGTAGAAACGGTACCTAGTAAAGGTACATATGTCTCACTGAATAATAAAGAACGTCTAAGGGAAATACGTATGAGTCAAATAGAACAGCAACTCGAGGAAGTCATTATAGCGGCTAAAAGTATTGATATGAGTCTTGAAGAGCTACAAAAACGTATTTTATTGATTTATGAGGAGGTATAGAGATGAATAGTATTGTATTTCAGAATGTCAAAAAGCAGCGAGGAGATTTTGTTTTAGATATACCCCATTTAGAAATTAAGAAAGGCTATATTACGGGGTTTGTAGGGGAGAATGGAGCAGGAAAAACAACAACCATTAAGCTTATTTTGGGCATGTTACATCCTGATAGTGGTAGTATTACAATAGATGGTAAGGATATAAAAAGTTATGGAGCAGAGATAAAAAAGCACATTGGTTATGTAGGGGATCCTACGGGATATCCCGAGGAGAGTAAGCTAAAAAATATTAAGAAGATGTATGCACCTTTTTATGAAACTTGGGATGAAGCCTTATTTGAACACTATATGAAGCGTTTTAAGTTAAAGCTAGAACAAAAATATGGAGAGTTATCTACTGGTCAGAAAAAACAATTTGCACTGATTATGGCGTTATCCCATAGACCTTTGTTAATTATTTTGGATGAACCTACCTCTGGTTTAGATCCTGTGGTAAGACAAGATATATTAGATGTTTTAATGGAGCATATGCAAGATGAAAATATTTCGGTATTTTATTCTACACATATTACATCTGACTTAGAACGAGCTGGGGACTATTTAGTCTACATCAAAGATGGACAAATCAAAATGAATCAACCTTTAGAAGAATTACTTTCTACTTACTGTATTGTAAGTGCACCTAAAAAATTGTTTACCGAGGATATTAAGAAAGAATTACTAGGATATAAGATTTCTGCATTTAATGCAGAAGGCTTAGTAGAAAGTAGAGATTTAGCAGAAGAACTATTTGGACGTGAGGCACAATATCATACGCCAAGTATTGAGGACATTATGATTTTTTTAGCAGATAGGAGGGAGGCATAATGATGGTTATGCACATTGTAAGAAAAGATTTTACTTACTTATTTACATCACTTAAGTGGACAGTTTTTTTAATCATTCTCTTTACAGTATGTTTATCCGGAAGTAATGTGGGAATGGGGTGTGTGATGCCAGCTCTTATATGTTATATGGGATTTTATAATTTAATGGCATATGAAGAGCGTAATAAGATGAATTTACTTAATATCGCATTACCTGTAGAACGAAAAGATATTTGTTTAGCTAAGTATATACAAGTGATAATTTTTATAGTAATAGGAAGTCTATTATCAGCAGCCAGTGTCTTCTTGGCAGTAAAAACAGGAGATACTAAAATGGCATTTTGGGAAGGTAAAATAGGAGGATTTCTTTTAACTGGTACCAGTATTGGATTAATTTATAGTGGCTTTATAATGCCTTGGATCTTTTATTTTGGGACATTAAAATCACGTTATGTTTTAATAGTATCTTATATTATCTTTTTTTCATTAGGAAATATTATTAATCTAGAATTCTTAATAGAAGCAACAGAGTTTCTTCAAAGAATGAATCAAGATATTTTAGGATTTGTTGGGCTTTTAGTAGCTATACTAGTTTTTGTGATCTCTTATAGTATTAGTTTACGTATTTGGGAGAAGCGTGAGTTCTAAAAGTTAAGTAATAAAGTCAATCAATCAGAATAAAACAAAAGAAGTTTCACAAAAGAAAATAGGTGAGACTTCTTTTTTGTTGAGGGTATTTAATTTAGAATTTGTTATGAAAATATAAGGTTATAGTTTATTCTTTGTATTTAAATGAGCAGAGAGGTGATGAGGGGCTTATATAAAGGGGAAGAGGGTATCCATAGTGGTGATTAAGATGTATATTAAAATGAGCAGATTAATAAGCAGAAATGAAAGATGAGGAAATCAAAGTTGAAGATTGTGCTTGCAACAAGAGGGAGTAGACTAGCCACTACCCAAACCAATTGGATCATTAAGAAACTTAAAGCAGCATATCCTGATGTTGAGTTTGAGATGAAGATTATCAAGATGAAAGATGATATGAATCAGGAAGGCAGACTGGATAAAATAGGAGATAGAGGAACTTTTAACGCTATTATAGAAGAAGAATTAGCCAGTGGTGGAATTGACCTTGCAGTTTGTAGCATGAAGGATATACCATTTAATTTACCAAAAGGATTTTGTTTAGCAGTAATTGGCGTTAGAGATGATCCAAGAGATGCCATTATTTTAATGAATGATTATCATTCAATAGAAGAGTTGCCACAAGGCGCAAGGATTGGAATTGAAAGTAAATGTATAGGCTATCAGTTACAGACAATGAGGCCAGATTTAGAGATAGTGCATACTGATGGAGAGATTGATACAAGAATAAGGGCGTTAAAGGAAGAAAATTTGGAGGGGATTGTATTAGCGGTAGCTGACCTCAAGCGATTAGGGTTAGAAGAACACATTACCTATTGTTTTGGGGTGGATGAAATCATCCCAGCACCCGGTCAAGGGATTTTAGTTATTGAAGCAAAGGAAGAAAATCCAATATTGCGCCAGATGATACAGGCAATAGAAGATCCTATTAGTACAATCCAATACCAGGCTGAATATAGTTTTATGAGAGAGATTAATACGGGATATCAGGTTGTGATGGGAGCTTATTGTAGTGTAGATGGTATGCATCTTAGAATGAAAGGTTTGTTAGGGGATAAAGAAGGTAAACACCTGGTTGTTAAAGAGATGAGTGCACCAGTAGGTGCTGAGGAGCAATTAGGTATTGAATTAGGCCAGGAGCTAAAAAGGCAACTTGAGAAAATAAGTATGGATAAGGAATGAATAATAAAAATAAATGATAGAGATTAAAAGTGCAAAAAATAAGTAGGGGCATTCAAAAATAATTTGAATCCGCCTACTTGTTTTTTTATATATAGAAGCTTAAGCAAATTTTAATCCTGATTTGGCTAAGGCTTTTTCAAGCGGTGCATAAAGTACAAGTGCAACAACGATAGAGAATGCACCATTAATAATGGTTGCAGGTAAGTTTGCTGCTGAAGCAAGGACAGCAGGTGTAAACTGACTACCAGCTAAAGTTAAAGTAATGACTTTAAAGATAAATTCACCTACAAGGTTAAAAGCAATACCAGAAACAGCACCTAAAATAGCATATTGCATTTTGATAGAAATGTTTTTAATCAGTACGCAAGTTGCAAGTAAGCAGAGTCCAAGGATGATTGAGAAAATGTATAGGAATGGACTAATGACAAGTTGTTTTGGTTTACCAGCGATGGTAACGACATCAAATACATTTCCAGCAGTAGTTGCTATGATTAAGAAAATAACACCTACAATAAGAAAGAAGGCTGAAGCAATCCCTAAGTAAAGAATAGGTGACTTAGCATCTTTTTTATTACCTTTAGAAGCAATAAGTCCTGTAAAGAACCCAATACCAAATTTAAGGGTAAAGGTTACATAGGAAGTAGCTGCATACCCATGTAAAACATCCCAAATCCCCATACCTAAAGAACCGGCGATACCACCACTTACACCATTAAATAAAAGTGCCGCTAAGATTACAAACATATTTCCCATATGTATAAATGGACTGCCTACAGGTGAAGGAATGGGAATGCGGAAAAAGTCTAAGGCTACATAGCAGAGTGCAGCAAAAAGTCCTATAACAATTATGTTTCTTAAATTAAGTCTAGATGATTCACTATTCATATTTTATCCTCCTATATAAAAGATTTAAGTTGAAAGCTTTCTATTTGTTTAATATAGTATATAAAAGAGATGTCATGAACGAAATGTACAAAAATGAAAATTTTTATAAGGACAGTTGGAAAAAGAAAAGCATTTTATAAGAATTTGGAAAGAGAACAATTTAGAAAGATAGGGATAGAGAGTGGAAAAAGTAGAAAAGAAAAATGAAAATCCTTTATATCTAGAGATTTATGAGTATTATAAGAATTTGATTTTGCTTGGAAGAATGAAAGCAGGGGAGAAACTGCCTTCTATTAGAAGATGCGCCCTAGAAAGGCAAGTGAGCAAGACAACGATTGAGTCAAGCTATATGCAACTAGCAGCAGAAGGTTATATTCATAGCGTGGCAGGAAGTGGATACTATGTTAGTGAAGTAAACTTTGAAGAACGAAAGCGCATAGCACCTTCTTATCAACAGAATAAAAAGCAAGAAAAACCTTTATATGATTTTGTGAGTAGCACAGTAGATCCTAAAAGTTTTGATTTCGAATTATGGAGACGTTATATGAAAAGTGCTTTGCGTAATACAGAAAGATTAGTTGCGTATGGTGATCCACAAGGAGAGTATGATTTACGTGTAGCACTTATGAATTATGTAAATGAAGCAAGAAGAGTTGTGTGTAGCCCTGAACAGATTGTAGTAGGGGCAGGTGTACAGAGTTTACTAGGTATATTATGTGCCCTTACAGATGTCAGAAATCCTATTTGTTTTACGGGGCATGAATTTAAACAGGGACAAGCAGTGTTTAAAGACAGAGGATTTGACATTTATTATAGACGTACCTTTGCTAAAGATTTAAGTTTTTTAAAAGAAAAGAAGGCGAAGATGCTTTATACCTTTCCTTCTCATATGACACCTTGGGGAGAGGTTATGTCTATGAAAACAAGGCTTGAGTTATTAAGTTATGCAGACAAGGAAGACTGCCTAATTATTGAAGATGACTATGAGAGCGAATTTCGCTATTATACAAGGCCTGTTCCTTCCTTACAAAGCTTGGATGGTGGGCAAAAGGTTATTTATATAGGAGGTTTTTCAAGATTGTTATTACCCTCTCTTCGTATTGCCTTTATGGTTTTACCGGTAGAATTAATGGACATCTATCAGGAAAAAGGACGCTATTATAATCAAACTGCTTCAACAGCAGAGCAGATTGCATTATGTCAATTTATTCGGGACGGTCATTTAAAGAAACAAATTAGGAAAGCTAGGAAGATTTACATGAGTAAATCACAAGAACTTGGTAGAGTCATAAGTGAAGTTTTTAAAGAGAAGGCTAAGGTTTTACCTAATGAAGGTGGTTTTTTAGTACCCTTTGAAATTAAAACGACTCTTAGTATAAAGGAAATAGAAGAAAGAGCATCTAAAGCAGGAATTAAGCTTAGAGTAGCAGAGAAGCTAAGTCATGAAGGCTGGATATATTTAATACTTTCTTGCTCTGGTGTAGAAGAAGAGCTATTTAAGGAGAGTATGAGTTTATTAAAAGATGTGCTATTTGAGTAATCATAAGTATTTATTCTACGTCTTTTTAGTTTGAATAAATTAAACTAGGGGATATTGAATTTAAGATTGCTGAAGAATGATATATTTGGAAGTTATTAAAATGTGATAAATAAATAATAAATTGGAATACTACTTATTATTACTAGACTATAGGAGGATAATAAGTTGGATAATTTAGATTTTGTAGTAAAGAATCAACTTGGTCTTATAAAAGACAATGAGGAATTTAAAAATGCAATGAATGGTCAATTTAATGGTGAAACAGCAGAGGTAGGACTTTATCTAGCCATGGCTAGAGTAGCCCAAAGTGCTGGACATGCTGAAATTGCGGAAGTACTTAAGGTGATTGCTTGGGAAGAAGCAGAGCATGCTGCACACTATGCTGAATTGACAGGGAGAGTTTCTGATTGTACTAAGACCAATATTACTAAAATGATGAATGGTGAAGTGGGAGCTAATAAATTAAAAGCAGAATTAGCTCAAAAAGCAAAAGAAGCTGGTTTAGAAGAATTATATACATTTATTGATCAGGCTGCTAGAGATGAGGCAAGACATGCAAGTATGCTTCAAGGAATGTTAAAACGCTTAGAATAGGATAAAGACACAAGAAAAGGGGCTGTCGAAAAATACATCCGCTCAGTCGTCCGAAAAAAGAATTTCTTCTAGAAACACTTTTTTCTTATTGGTTTATATTGGGTACTGATTGTTGAAAAATTAACAGATAAATAAAGAGATACTTCTAAGGAGCCTAGATTTCTAAGGAGTTTCTTTTTTTTTGCAAGAAACTATAGGTGTACGTATCAAAAGTAAGAATTAAAGATAAAAAAATCAGAATTAAATGAATATTAAAAAATTGAAAATAGGAGAAAAATATCATTTTTTGGTAAAAAACAACAAAAAATATAAATAAAAATAGAGAAATATGTCATATTTTAGGGCGTGAAAAAATATGTTAAAATATAGACAAATGAAGCGAGGAGGAAGAGCAGTTATGAAAAACAAAAAAAGAATAGTTGCATTAAGTGCATTATTAAGTGTTGGATCCTTAATGATCACAGGGTGTGGGACAACTGA
The DNA here is from genome assembly GCA_015058045.1 of Cellulosilyticum sp. Lineage (GTDB taxonomy): Bacteria > Bacillota > Clostridia > Lachnospirales > Cellulosilyticaceae > Cellulosilyticum. Next base: position 13,179 of record SVDC01000008.1, on the reverse strand, counting down.
GCAGAAACGAATTATTCGAATTGGTCATAATCAGTCTACAAACCATCCAACACACATTGGGTTAACTGCATTTAGCGATTTTATAAATGAAGAATTAGGTGATAAGTATGTTGTAGAAGTCTATCCAAGTGAACTATTAGGTTCTCAAACAGAAATGGTTCAATTAACTCAAACAGGTGCGATTGATTACTGTGTTGCAAGTAATGCGATTTTAGAAACCTTTAGTAAGAACTATGAAATTTTCAATCTCCCTTATTTATTTGCGAGTACAGAAGCTTATCATAGTGTTATGGATGATGAGACTATCACAGAACCTATTTTTACATCAACTGAAAAAGCTGGTTTTGAAGCAGTAACTTGGTTAGATGCAGGGACAAGAAACTTCTATACGGTAGATAAGCCAATTGAAAAACCAGAAGATTTAAAAGGGCTTAAAATTCGTGTGCAACAGTCACCTACTAATATTGAGATGATGAATCTTTTAGGTGGATCTGCAACACCAATGGGATTTGGTGAAGTATATACAGCTCTTCAATCAAATATTATTGATGGGGCTGAAAATAATGAGATGGCTTTAACAGATAACGGTCATGGAGATGTTTGTAAATATTATTCATATGATATGCATCAAATGGTTCCAGACATTTTAATTGGAAATGTAGCCTTTATGGAAGATTTAACAGAAGAAGAACAGGCTATTTTTGAAGAAGGTTATGAGATTTTAAATCAAACACAACGTAATGAGTGGGTAAGTGCAGTAGAAGCAGCAAAGGAGAAAGCAGCTAATACGCAAAAAGTACAATTTATCTATCCAGATCAAGCACCGTTCGTAGAGGCGTGCGCCCCACTTCATGAGTCTGTACTTACCAATAATCCAGCACTACAGTCTACATATGATGCGATTCAAGAATACAATGCAAAGTATCCATCAGTGGCGAAATAGGAGGACAGTATGAATAAATTAAGATACATATTAAATAAGACGCTTAATGCCCTTGCAGGTATCAGTTTTTTGGCGATGGTTGTATTAGTGTGTTGGCAAGTCTTTACACGCTATATTTTAAAAAATCCTTCTACTTGGTCAGAAGAGTTAGTTTCTTATCTATTTGCATGGATGACACTTTTAGGGGCATCACTTGTAGTAGGTGAGAGGGGACATATGAATATTCCTATCATTGTGGAGCGTATGAAACCAAGTATGAGAAAAGGATTTGCTATTTTTGCAGAGGTTATTGCCTTCTTATTTGCAGCAGTTATTTTAGTATATGGTGGGGTTCAAATTACAAGTCTTGCGATGGGACAAATGACATCTTCATTAGGCGTTGCAGTAGGTGTATTCTATGTGGTATTACCAGTAAGTGGAGCAATTAATATGCTCTATGCACTTTTAAATATCTGGGATATTTTAAAAGGAAACATTAGCCTAGTGTCAACAGATGAAGGGATGAATTAGGAGGATTAGAGTATGGCAATGGAATCATTATTAATTATTATAGTAGTACTTGCAGGTCTTCTAGTGATTGGAGTACCAATTTCTTATGCGATCGGTATTTCTTCCCTTGCAGCTATTCTTCAAGTAGTACCTTTAGATGTTGCAGTATTAACTGCAGCTCAAAGAACATTTGTAGGAATGAGTAAATTTAGCTTAACAGCTATTCCATTCTTTATTTTAGCAGGGAACTTAATGAATCAAGGTGGTATTGCTAAGAGGTTAGTTGACTTTGTACTAGCGATTTTAGGAAAACTTCCAGGTTCACTCTTAGTAACTAATGTAGGTGCTAATGCACTCTTTGGAGCGATTTCTGGTTCTGCATCTGCAGCAGCTGCCGCAGTAGGAAGCATGGTAAAAGACGGAGAAGAACAGCAAGGATATGATCCTGCTATCTGTGCAGCAACAAATGCAGCGTCTGCACCAGCTGGTCTTTTAATTCCACCATCTAACGCACTCATTACATATTCATTAGTATCTGGAGGAACTTCTGTAGCCGCATTATTCTTAGCAGGTTATATTCCAGGAATCATTTGGACATTATGTTGTGTTGCTGTAGCAATCTTAGTGGCAAAGAAAAAAGGCTACCGTGGAGTAGAGGGCAAATTTAGTTGGACAACTTTACTTCATGCAACTTTAAATGCACTTCCTGCATTATCATTAATCGTAGTAGTTATTGGTGGGATTGTTGCGGGTGTGTTTACTGCAACAGAAGGTGCAGCAGTTGCTGTAATTTATGCTTTGATTTTAGGAATTTGTTATAAAAACATTACATTAAAATCATTTTGGAATATCTTAATTGATAGTGCCAAAATGAGTGGTATGATTATTTTCTTAGTAGGGGTTTCTAATATTATGGGATGGGTTATGGCATTTGCTCAAATCCCACAAGCTATTTCAGACTTATTATTAGGCATGACAAGTAATCCAATCATTATTTTATTAATTATGAATGTGATTCTTTTAGTAGCAGGAACTTTCATGGATGTAACACCAGCTATTTTAATCTTCACACCATTATTCCTTCCAATTGTTCAAACATTCGGTATGAGTCCAATTCAATTTGGATTAATTCTTGTTTATAACTTATGTATTGGGAATATTACACCGCCAGTTGGAAATACGTTATTTGTAGGTATTAAAGTAGGGAATACAACATTATCTAAGACAATGCCGTATATGTTACTTTATTACGTTGCTATTTTAGTGGGACTTTTATTAGTAACTTATGTACCAGCTATCACATTAGCACTTCCATCAATGGCAGGTATGCTATAAAGAATAAATAATTAAAACTGCTGAAGTATATATTTACCGTTTATTCGGTTATATCCTTCGGCAGTTTTTTGTTTGCTATTCATAAAGATCTCCCCTAGAAAATATCTATGTTGTTTTGTGTTACAGATAAAACATAATTCCTAAACCTATTATTAACAAACTGAATATGGTGGATATTTTAAGGCATATATTAGCACCTAAATCATAAGGCCATTTATAGGCAATATAACACGATGGTAATAAGAAGATTAAGGAATACAAAATTCCTATATGATTACCTAAGTGATTACCACTAGACCAAGATTTCATACCAAGTGTATTTAATATATAATCTCCAATGCAAAAGTGGTTAATATCAGAAGCCCATAATACGCCTAATACTAAAAGGATTAAAGATGTACTCCCAAAACCTACCTGCTTCTTGTTCATATTATCTCCCCTTTGTATATTGTAGTTAGAACATTTGATAGAAAATCATCCCATAGTCACTAGTCTAGCAGCAGATGGCTCTATTCATTTTAGCAGTTTTTTCTTGTGGATGCCATATATGTTTTAATTAGAGATTTACTCAAGTTATCTATGTATGAATTAGAGAGAGAGTATAGAAATCTATTTTGTGCAAAAGCATAGATTGGGGGGTAAATAACTTGACATATAAAAGTAAAAATAATATATTATATATACAATTTGATGTATAAATATACACCTAAGTGACATGAATCAACTAGAAAATTATACTTAAGAGGGGAAAGGATGAAAAAGACAAACATACAGCAAAATGAAAAGAAGACAGCTGAGTCGAAATTTAAAGTGCCTCACACATTAATTCTCATTGTAATGATTATGATGCTAGTAACCATAGCAACTTATTTGATACCAGGTGGAGCTTATGAAAGAGCTGTTAATGAAGCCGGTAAAACAGTTGTTGTGGAAGGCTCATTCCATTACATTGAGAGTAATCCGCAAGGCATATTCCAACTTTTACAAGCACCAATTCAAGGGATTATAGCAGGTGCAGAAATTATTGCATTTTTATTCGTAGTAGGTGGTGCATTTAGTTTAATTTCTAAAACAAAAGCAATTGATTTTGGAATTATAAGAGTTGTAAAGCTATTTAAAGGAAAAGAAATTTTAATTATACCGATTATGGTATTTATATTCTCACTAGGTGGGGCAGTGTTTGGAATGTCAGAAGAGGCAATTGCCTTTATTACCATTTTAATGCCATTAATGCTTGCATTAGGCTACGATAGTATTGTTGCGGTGGCGATTACTTATTTAGCATGTGTTATGGGATTTTCTTCAGCAATGCTCAATACGTTTACAGTAGGAGTTGCACAATCCATTGCTGAGATTCCATTATTTTCAGGCATTGGTTACCGTACATTAATCTGGTTTATTACAACAACTATAGGCACAATCTTCATTATGCTCTATGCAAATCGCATTAAGAAGAATCCAAAACTAAGTCCAGTTTATGAAAGTGACCAGCTTAAGCGTGAAAAATTAAGCATGGTGGACTTAGAGAATGAAGAATTTAGGTTAGCGCATAAAATTATTTTATTACTTTTAGTGGCATGTGTTGGTGTAATTGTATGGGGCGTTTTAACTCAAGGATTCTGGATTACAGAAATTGCCGCAGTATTTTTAGCAACAGGCGTATTAAGTGCAATTATAGGTAGATTAAATATGGATGAAATGGCAGAAGCCTTTATCCAAGGCGCTAAAGATATGATGGGTGCAGCTATTATGTTAGGTTTTGCAAGAGGGATTGTTATCTTAGCAGAAAATGCAAGCATCATTGATACCATTTTAAATACATTAAGTGGATTACTAAGTGGTTTACCAGCCTTAGTTGCAGCTTATATTATGTACCCAATCCAAATGTTTATTAATTTCTTTGTGAACTCAGGTTCAGGACAAGCTGCATTAACCATTCCAATTTTAGCACCATTAGGTGATTTAATCGGGATTTCAAGACAACTTACTGTGCTTATTTTCCAATTAGGAGATGGGTTCTCTAATGCACTATTCCCTACATCAGGGGTTTTATTAGCTTGTTTAGGACTTGCAGGTGTGCCATATACAAAATGGTTAAAATGGGTTTTACCATTACAAGGAATATTATTTGTCATTGCAATATTAGCTATTACAGGGGCATATTTAATGGGATGGAGTTAGTAAGGAATGAAAAAAGATATGAAAGATAGATTATTTGAATTAGGGCATGAAATTAAAGAAAAGTTATGGGAGATCAGTGATTATATTTACGAGAATCCTGAACTAGGGAATGAGGAGTTTAAAGCAGTAGAAAAGCTAACAAACTTCTTAGAAGAACATGACTTCAAGGTAGAAAGAGCCTTTTTAGATATTCCAACAGCCTTTAGAGCAACTTATGAAAGCTCTAAGCCAGGCTTAACTATTGGCTACTTATGTGAATATGATGCCTTGCCTGAAATCGGTCATGGATGTGGGCACAATATGATTGGAACCATGTCTGCTGGAGCGGGTGTCATTTTAAGTAAGGTTATTGAAGAAGTGGGTGGAAAGATTGTAGTATACGGAACACCAGCAGAAGAAACCAATGGTGCCAAAGTAGCTTTTGCTGAAGCAGGTGTTTTTGATGAATTAGATGCTGCTATGATTGCACATCCTGATTCACAAACTAAAAGAAGTGGTAAATCGATGGCACTCTATCCATTACAATTTACGTATAAAGGGAAAACAGCGCATGCAGCATCTTGCCCTCATGAAGGCATTAATGCCCTTAATAGTGTAATTCAGCTCTTTAATGGAATTGATGCACTGCGTCAACATGTTACACCGGATGTAAAAATGCACGGTATTATTACAAGTGGCGGAGTAGCAGCCAATATTGTGCCAGATGAAGCCATTGCACAGTTTTACTTTAGAGCAGAAACAAAAGAGACATTAGAAGATGTCTTAGCAAAAGTTAAAAACATTGCAGAAGGTGCAGCGCTTATGACAGGAGCAACCCTAACAATGGAACGCTATGAACTACCATATGATAATCTTGTGACTCATGAGAATTTATCAGAAGCTTTTTGTGACAATCTAAGAGCATTAGGTATTACAGAGATTGGGGAAAGAGAAAGTTTCGGTTCAAGTGATATTGGGAATGTAAGTCATATTACACCAACAATTCATCCAATGATTGGGATTACAGAATGCTTTGTAAGAGCACATAGTAAAGAGCTTGCAGATGCTACAACTACAAATTTAGGTCATGAAAGACTAGTTATTGGTACATTAGCATTAGCTTATACAGGATATGATGTGCTCACTAGAAAAGTAGATTTGGGTTAGGATTAGTAAAATAAAATAGCATAAAAATATCGCCAATCACGTTGTGGGGTTGGCGATATTTTTATGCTGGTATTTAACAATGGACTATCTTAAATGCTAAGATAGAAGAACTTGTCTCATCAGATTTATGTTTATCAGAAGTAGATTAATCTACTTTAATTTTAAAGATGGCTTTTTTGAGTTTTTGTGGCTCACTTACTTGAATACCTGTGCAGTGTGCATCTTCAGGGAAACAAATGAGAAAATCATTTTCTTTTAAGCAGACTGAGCTATTTTTTGAGCCTTCTAGAAGAAGCATATCTTCTTTTTCTGAGTAAGGCTGTTTTTCAGTCATATTTTGAAGGAAGTTAAGTGCAATTTCTTCTGTTCCTGTAAGCATTACATGGATATCGATATAAGTTTTATGTGTTTCCCAAAATCTATTTTCTATAGTAGTTGTTGTATATTCTACGACATTTACAAAAATATCATCGCCATCAATATGGTAAACGCCATTTTCAAAAGTTCTTAAATCATTTTCTTGAATATAAGAAAAACATCTTTGAAGTTTTTCATTTAAAAAATCATAGCGATTAGCAAATTCTAAGTTCCCAAAAATCATAGTGTCAATCTCCTAGTTTGTTTTTAGTTTTAATGTCATCCAATATAAAAGGAAAATATTGTATATAAGCAGTATAACCTTTTAAAGTGAGTTTGTCCAAACAATAGGTTTTTTAGTAATCAGATTCAATGACAAGTGCTTTTATGATACATAATAGCTGTCTTCTTGGGCGATATTAGTTAGTGTAAATAAAAAGTAAAAATATCATAATTTTATACTAGCATAGCTTAAAAGATAATGCAGGTAGAGGAGGCTTACTGTGTCAATTGATTTTAAGGCAAAACCATTTAATCTTTCAGATAACGATATTAAATGGGTAGAAGAAACATTTAATAACATGAGTTTAGATGAAAAAATTGGACAGATTTTCGTTGATATGTTATGGGGTGACTCAGAAGAAACCATCAAAGAAAAGATTAATCAATATCATATGGGTGGATTCCGTTATAATAACTTATCTAAAGAAGACTTATATAAACAAAATGCAATCATTCAAGCTACAAGCAAAATACCAGCATTAATTGCTGCTAATGTTGAAGGTGGCGGAAATGGTGCTGTAAAAGGTGGTACACTTGTAGGAAACCCAGTTGCAATTGGAGCGACACAAAATAAAGAGAATGCCTATTATCTTGGATATCATGGTTGTAAAGAAGCAGCTGCCGTAGGATGTAACTGGACATTTGCACCTATTGTGGATGTGAATTATAACTGGAGAAACTGTGTTGTTTCAGATCGTTGTTTCTCTAGTGACCCAGATGTTGTACTTGAAATGGCTAAAGAATATCACCGTGGTGCAAAAGATGCAGGTGTTGCATGTTGTATGAAACACTTCCCAGGAGATGGTCTTGATGAAAGAGATCAACATATTGTAACAACAGTAAATGATCAAACTGTAGAAGAATGGGATGCTTCTTTTGGTAAAATCTATAAAGCGTTAATTGATCAAGGTATGGAATCTATTATGATTGGTCATATTCAACTTCCAGAGTACAGTCGTAAATTACGCCCAGGTATCAAGGACCAAGATATTATGCCAGCAACAATTGCACCAGAATTATTAAAAGACTTACTTCGTGGTCAATTAGGCTTTAATGGTCTTGTTATTACTGATGCAACACACATGGTTGGTTTAACTTCTAAAATGAAGAGAAGTGAGTTTATCCCAGGTGTGATTGAAGCAGGGTGTGACATGATTCTTTACTATAGAGATAAAGATGAGGATGTTGAATCTTTCAAAAAAGGTTTAGAAAACGGTTTAGTAAGTGAAGAACGTTTCAGCGATGCTGTAAAACGTATCCTTGCAATGAAAGCTATGTTAAAACTTCATGAAAAAGCAGCCAACGGTACACTTATGCCATCAGAAGAAGGATTAGCAGTTATTGGATGCGAAGAACACATCAAAAAAGCAAATGAAATTATTGATGCTTCTATTACACTGGTAAAAAATACAAAAGATCAATTACCATTTACACCAGAAACACATAAAAGAATTATGCTTTACAGCATTGATAGTACCGATTTTAGATCAAAAGAATTAGGTGCAGGTGGATCTATTGAAGATTTATTTAAAGAAGAATTAGAAGCAGCAGGATTTGAGGTATCAACATTTGATCCAAATTCAGATATGAATGGAAAACAATTATTAGCGGCGACACCAGTTAAGGAATATGTAGCAAAATATGATGCAGTTATTTTAGTATGTAATGTAGCTGGATTTAGCCAAAGTAATGAGCGCCGTTTACACTGGAGCATGCCAATGGGTCCAGATATCCCATGGTATGTAACAGAACTTCCAACAGTATGTATTTCTGTTGCTAACCCATTTCACTTAATTGATGTGCCAATGGTACCAACTTATATTAACACTTATAACACGACAAAAGCAGCAATTCACCAGGTGGTTGAAAAACTTACAGGTAAATCTGAGTTTAAAGGTGTGAGTCCTGTAGATGCCTTCTGTGGTGCTTGGGACACAAGATTATAATAAAGTAAGTTTATAAAAATAAGTTTTATCGAATAAATTTTACGGGCTATTAGTTCTACTATAATATAAATAGAGCTAATAGCTTTTTTTGTTAAAAAGAAGGAATCATAGAATGGCTTTGAAATAGTCGTTGGGGTAGTAAACGATTGAAGAGGTGCTAGTAAAAAAATAGAATAATAAAAAAATATAGATTTTAGTTGTTACATTTAAGAATATAAGACATATACGGTATAGAGGAGGGGAGACAGTTGTCTTATACGGGTAAAAGAACAGAAGAAAAAATGTTTATCAATCTTTGTGAAAAATATCATCCCAAAATACTTAAATATCTCTATTATGCTGTTGGCAATATAGAGGATGCTAAGGATTTAACACAGGAAGTATTTATGGTTGTCTATAATAGGCTAGAGGAAATAGCAGGCCATGAAAATCCAGCTGCATTTATCTATCAAACTGCTAAGTTTAAAGCGACTAATTTTAATAGAAAGCAAAATACAAAAGGATGCCATGAATATAGCATAGTAGAGCAGGTACAAGAAGCAAGTGAGCAAAACGCTTATGAGGTGATGATTCAGGAAAAAGATGAAGGAATAGATGAGACTGATTACATAGAAAACGTACTGAACACCATGGATGAACAACAAAAAAGGCTTTATTACTATCGTTATATAGAAAAGAAGAACTATAAAGAAATTAGTTGTTTGATGGGGCTAGATGAGGTGACACTTCGAATGAGGTGCTTACGCCTTAGAAAACAGTTAAAGAAAAAAATACAAGAAGTGGGGGTGCAGTATTTTGAGTAAAGAAAGAAATCATGTAGAGCAAGATTTTGAAGAAATTAATAAACTGATTGATGCTAATGAAATAGATGAACTTGAAGCTGCACTAGATCAATTTATGAAGCAAAATGAATTTCCTTATGAATTAGAGGAAAGTAAAGTATTTGCTAAGCGAATTATTAAACGTAGAAGAAAGGAGCAATATGTTATGAAGAAATCATTAGTAACAGCAAGTATTATAGGAATTTGCCTAATAGGCACAACGATAACTTATGCCAGTGGTTTATTTAAAAAGTTTACCTTTTTAACAGAAAAGGGGACTGCGATTGTAAAAACAACCGAAAATCTTACAGAAGAACAGGCAGAGCAAATGGTAGATCGTTTGATAAATCTACCAGAGGATAGTGGAGAGCAGGTAGAGACAATAGAACCTGTTGAGAACCGTTATACAAGTATAGAAGAGGCAGAAAAGGATTTAGATTTTCCATTAATACTCCCTAGTAATATACCAGAACAATTTAAAGAGGAAAAAGAGGTGATGGTATTAATAAATCCAATAATGGAAAAGACATATGTTTATGTCATTTTTAAAGCAGATACCGAAGAAACAAATAGTATTTTAAAAATTGATATCATCAAAGAGACAGTTAGTGAGGGGACAAGCATATCCGTGAGGCAAACACCTGGTGAAATTTATACAACCAAAGATCATATAGAATATGAAATCACTAGAGAGCAGGAGACATGTTTAAAAGCAACGACATATGTAGGAGCATATGAGTATGGCATTTTTACTAATGGAATTGAGGAAGCAGTATTCTACGATATAATAGATAGTGTAGATGTTTCTGCATATAATATGTAAGTATAAGCTTTAATACATAATAAATAGAAAAACTATTGGATAAACATATTAATATTTAGAGTTTATTTTTCTATAAATGCTGTTATGATATAAGTATGAAAAGAAATGCCATACAGAGAGAACTACCTAGCATTCCTGAAGTGAGACGTTTGTTTTGTTTTAGGGCTACTGAAATGTACGATGAATTAAAATGATAATTAAGACACTACATCTTGCTGGATAGAGTGTCTTTTTTCTAAGTGAAAGGCGAAGAAGAATGACACGAAACTTACAATATAAAATAGAAGCCCAACATCATGGGAAGCGTATTGATTGGGTGCTGAAAGAAAAAGAATTTTCAAGGGCAGTGCTGATAGAACTTAAGAAAGATCAAACAGGTATTAGAAAAAACGGGATTTGGGCATGTGTTAATGAACTGGTACAAGTGGGAGATATTTTAGATATTTGCTTGCAAGAAGAAGGAACGTCAGAAAATATTGTGCCTATAGAAGGAAAGTTACAGATTTTATATGAGGATGAAGATATTCTAGTGGTAAATAAGCCTTATGATACGCCCATTCACCCTTCTGTGAATAATTATGAGAATACCCTAGCTAATACAGTCATGTATTATTATGAAAAGCAAGGTACGCCACATACCTTTCGCTGTATTAATCGACTAGACCGAGATACAACAGGTGTAACGATCATTGCAAAACATTTATTAAGTGCGAGTATATTAGCCAATCGCTTACAAGCTCGAGCGTTTAGTAGAGTTTATGTAGCTTTAGTAGAAGGTAAGACAAAAGAAGAAGGCATGATTGATTTACCTATTGGAAGAGCGGAAGATAGTATTATAAAGAGAAGGATTGATGAAAAAGAAGGAAAGCATGCTGTTACCCATTATCGCAGGCTTGAGGTATTTGAGGTAGCAGGGCAAATTGTATCCATGGTAGCCTTAAAATTAGAGACAGGGCGCACCCATCAAATCCGTGTGCATATGTCTGCCATTGGACATCCGCTTCTAGGAGATTTCTTATATAATGAAAGCAATCATATGCTTACTAGACAAGCTTTACATGGAGCAGAGTGCGAGTTTAAGCATCCCATTACAGGAAAGCATATGCATATTGTAGCACCGCTACCAGTAGATATGGAAAGATTGATTCATCAAGGCTTAAAGCTTGAAGAAGATAGATACGATTTAGCTGCTAAGCTTAATAGTATAAATTGGTAAATAGAATAGAGGTGTCCCCAATAGGTTAGAGTTTGAGTCTAACTTGTTGGGGACAGTTTATATGATGCTAGGTGCGGGACTTATTTTTGCAGCTGTCATTATTGCGGAATATATGCACTCTAGAAAAGAAGAAGGATGAAATTCTGATGCACAATCAATGCAAAAACAAAGGGGGAGAATTTAGATGAGAAAAATCAATATCGTAATGGGTATGTTATTACTTGGATGGACAATGGTAGGATGTAATAAAGTAGAAGGAGTAGAATCTCAATATAAGACGGAATCATTAGTGGGGTATATGGTTATTGAAAAGGATAAACTTTATTTGGATGAAGTTGAGATTATTATAGGTGAAGATCAAGAAAGAATAAAAGAACTTGGATTAGTAGAGGAAAATGACTTACCAAATGGATATTATATACATAATTTAGAGGTCCAAAATGAAAGTTTTCAATTAACGAATGATACGATTTATGGCTTTACCGATGATGAACTGCTTTTTGTAAAAGATGCAGAGAGTAATAGATTTTATGAAACAACAAATTTAGAAGAATTTTTAGAAGGATCTTCCTACCAAGAGGTTGCATTAGAACAACAAAAAATTCCATATTTTATTGAGGTTTATGATGGAAAGGTAATACGAGTTACTGAAGAATTTATTTATACTCAATAATCATTAAGTGTTTTAGATTGATGTGTATCATTTAATGTGAAGGGGATATACCACAAGTGAAGGGGCCTTGATTATAGAAATAGATAAGTGGAATAGGTACTACTTGAAAGAGAACATAAATAGGGGTATAATAACATAGAATAGAATATAGACAGTTCGAAAGCCTCCTGTCTCTAAATAAAACTACGGTACAACACAAAAGCTTGGTATTTAAACAAAATTACCAAGAGCTTTTTTCGTGCAAGTAAGTAGTCGTAGGGGAACCTGCGATTTTTTTATTTGCATTACTTAATAGACTTGACTACATATAAAGTATTATTTGTCTATTAGGTAAGAAGGAACGTTGACCTTAAGGCTTAATATAGCATATTAAGGAGTAAAAAAATGAAAGCGAGAATCACAACGAAACAATTAGTTCAAATTGCACTTATTGCTGCAATTTATGCTGCATTAACGGCAGTATTTATGTCTGTAAGCTTTACAGCACTTCAACTTAGAGTATCAGAAGTTATGGTATTTCTGGCATACTTTAATCCAATTTCAGTGATAGGACTGACATTAGGGTGTTTTATTGCAAACTTACTCATGTCACCAACACCACTATTAGATTGTATTTTTGGAACACTGGCTACTTTACTTAGTGTAGGTGCGATCCATTTAACTTCTAGAGTATTTAAAGGAAGTAAAGTGGGAATGGTAGTTGCCTCTATTTGGCCAGTTGTATTTAATGCAGTTATTATAGGGACTATGTTATGCGTAGCAGGTATTGTACCTATGGAAGAAGGTAGTAGAGTTGCAACTATGATTGCTACAATGGGTAGTGTAGGGTTTGGAGAAATGATAGTTGTAATGGTTATGGGCATTCCACTTACTTATGTAGTGATGACAAGATATAAAAAAGTAATGAACTACCTTGTATAGAATGATATAAATTTTACTTAAAGAGGCTATGGGGAAAGTTGTTAAT
>SVDC01000096.1 GCA_015058045.1 Cellulosilyticum sp. | reverse complement strand
CCAGATTGGTAAACTGGACAGAAATAATGCGGTTCAGAGCTGCCGTTCAACCCAGCTTCCCCGCCACGCTCTAACCGTGATTCCTCCGAATTATAGCAGACGATTAACTCTGATCCAATTTCGAAAAGGTTGTTATAACGTGATTATTCCTCTCAACACGACCGCTCTTCCCCCTGGATGGTGCCAAGGCTATATTAAATTATTTCACGTACTTAAAATCTAAAACCAAATAATACGTGAATAGCAGGAAGTCATTGCAACGAACGTTGCTAAAAACAAGAATTTGAGTTATGAAATACCACAAAAACAAGATGTAGCGGTTGTAAAATCAGTGATTTATCGATATAATAATTTCATAACATAGATATTGTTTTAGCAATTGATATTTCCCGTATCATTGCAAATCTAAAAGTACCTACTGCGAATAGGTGCTTTTTTTATTTCCCTCATGTCTAATATTCTAATGAATCATAAACATATATTCAAGTGGTTTCTTCACAAATGCGTGATATTTTTTTTGAATAGCACTTCCATTTTATTCTCAAGTGTGATATTTTGATATTAAATAAATATTATAATAATTCTAAAAAAATATTATTTAAACATTATATTAATCTTAAGATAATATTATATTAATATTTATTTAATATTATATAAATATTAAGGAAAGGGAAAATAATGAACACAGAAATTATAAGTGTAAACATCCAGAAAGGTGGATGTGCAAAGAGTTCAACTGTCCAAATTCTAGGCGAAATTCTAGGAAAACTCTACAACAAGAAAGTACTATGTATCGACACAGACCCACAATGTAATCTCACAACAATTTCAGGAATAGAATTGGAGGACTGTGCCGAACATAACCTATACACACTTTTAAATGGAAATAGCACATTAGAGGAATGCATAGTAAAAGCAACATATTATGATGTAATTCCAGGATCAGTATGGCTCTCAAATGCAGACATAGCCTTTAACAAAATTGGCAAAGAACAAATGCTGAAAGAAGCAATTGAAGGTGCAGAATATGATTACATATTGATAGATACACCGCCTGCACTTGGATTATTAAACATAATGAGCTTAACAGCAAGTACAAAACTACTAATTCCAACAGAATGTTCATATCTATCAATGGTGGGATTGGAGCAGCTATTCCAAACAATAGAAAGTGTAAAGAAATATACAAATCCAAACCTAGAATTACTTGGAATATTAATGGTCAAATATTCAGCAAGAACTAACTTAAATGCTGCTATATATGATGCATTGAATAAAATGGCAGCGGAAGCAAATACAATGGTATTTGAGGCAAAAATACGAGAAACCGTAAAAGTAAGGGAAGCACAAAGTCAAATGCAACCGCTTATTGAATGGGCTCCAAGCTGTTCAGCAATGGAAGACTACAAAGCTCTAGTAAAAGAGATATTGCCAACATTAAAATAATATTTATTTAATATTATATAAATATTATTTTAATATCAAATATAGAAAGGAGAAGCTATGCCACCAAAAGTTGATATAAAAGGTAAAACCAAAAAGGCAACGCCTGCAAAAGCGACAAATCCTGCAGAAGCATTTATGACTGGTCAAATACCAGTACCTCAGGCAAGTGCAAAAGATAACGAGCAAAAGCCAACAATAAAAGCTAAAAATCAAACAGAATATAATATAACTGAAAAAAACACGACACAGAGTAATGAGACAAAGATAGATAGACCTCGAAGAGGCAGACCTCCAAAGAAAACAGAAACAAAGAAACAATATAGTATCTCAATAAAACCATCTCTTTACGATAAAGCAAAGGAAAAGGCTGAGGAACGAGAAACATCAGTAAATGAAATTATATCAGAGGCATTAACTAAGTATTTAAAATAATATTTATATAATATTATTTTAATATTATATTAATTTGAATAATTGGAGGAAAATATAATGGAAACTAATGAAAAGAAAGCTTTTTGGGCACCAAAGATAGAACATGTATTAGTATCACGTGGAATGAGTAAAAACGAACTTGCAAAAGCATTGGGTTATAAAAGTCCATCAGGACTATACAATAAACTCAATAGGGACAGTTTCACAACAGAAGAACTACTACGAATAGCAGCTGTACTAAACTGTACCTTTGAAGCAAGCTTCGTATTAAACGATAGTGGAGAAAGATTTTAAAACAATAGTTGTATAGCTCATAATGCTTGCAAAAAATAATAAAAAACAGTGCATCTATAAAGAATACATGTAATACTTTTTATATACTAATAATATTGGAGCGGAAACGCTACGCAAACACATTTTTTAATATGTGAATTGTCATTATGAAAACTCCACAAATAGAGCTGTGTACAAATGTCATATTTTAACCAATGTATTATATCCCCACTTCTATAAAATATTTTAATTATCTCAAAACAAAAGATATGGTAGTTATAGAAAATCTTCTTCTACCATATCTTTTGTTTTATCTTAATAAATACTAAATATTCTCTGAGTTAGTTGTAAATAGTACTAACATAGTGATATTTTATAGGATTTGAATATTCTCGCGTATATATTCTATCTGGAACATTAAACCTTCTACAATTATTGCTATTACACATGAAATAATACTTATCGTTATAGTATTCACATAAATGAATTTCTTTTTCTTTTACAATTTGTCCACATCCTCTGCAGCGCTGTCCTGCTTTATAAGACTCGGCGTGACTGCTAAATTCTGGATCATATCCATAACTTTGATTTGAATGTCCGCACCGTGGGCATGTATCTGTCTTTACCTGATATGGTTGGGCGCATACAATAGTTGTATAACTCATAATACTTGCAATACATAATACTAGAAAAAAGGTTCTTTGAAATTTGAATAATCGTTTCATGTTATCTCCTTCCTAATTAATTGAAGAACTATAGTTACATCAGTATTTTAATATAACGCATCACAATAAACAACAGCCTCAATAAATTGTATCAATTCTTTCACATTACGAAGATACATTTATGAATTTTTAATAAAAATAGTGTGAATCCTATTTACAGATATAAAAATCAATAGTAAATTCAAGGTGTATAGGAACTACGGATGGTGCCAGTTTTCAATGGAGTGAAAATTGGTGCTTTTTATTTTAGGAGAAAAAAGTATGAATTTAACATCTGTAAGTACTTCGTATAACAATATTAGTATTTATACAAGAAAAACCTCAAGTCAAGTAACAAGCTCATTCTTAACCAATAGCAGTAGCGATGATTCTGACTCAATTTTAGATTATTATCATGATTTATGTAAAAAATATCCTAATATAAGCTTTCGCCTCGAGGATATCCAAACCCGTTCAAAAATGCCTAGTGAACCACCGTATTTAGGCTATAACAACAGTTTTAATCAAATTGGAGATAATTTTGGAAACCCAGGGCAATGTAGCATAACTATAGATAAAAAAGTAATCGAAAATATGCAAAAAGACACTGTCTATAAAGAAATAGTTTATTCTTATATTGAAAATTTAGAGGCACAACAAGTAGGTTATCTACAACATGCCTCGCAAGAAGGAATGAGTTGTTTTGCTCATGTCCTAGAAGATAATAACGGTGTCCTTGCTCCTAGCACAAAATATGTACATGACGCATTTTCAACTGAGGAAGATATACGTAAGATTTGGAATACGGGAGTTTCTAATAAAGAAATTGTTAAAACATTGGAACAACTTAAAGATGATATGTTTGATACGTATCTAGCCATGCTGGAGCAAAGTGAGCGAACAAAAGATAAAATAATTATCAATGATGATTCAATGAAAGAAGATACAATAACTGGGAATGTGTTTGGAGTGGAAAATTCAAGCATTTATCAACAAATTGTAGAACTATAAAGAAAAAGCCATGGCATAAAGGCTCGTATTATAGGTGCTTTATATTTAATAAAAATAAACTTTCATAACCCAAGGCTCTGAAAACTCAATTTTCTACACATAAGCCTCAATTAAGAGCTCTTTTACTATTTACTTTGACCCTCAATTAGACTTATATACTTGTATATTGTCGTACGTGAGCAGCTTAGCAAATTGGCAAAATCAGTAATATTAATGCCGCCAGTTTTATACATAGGATAATACTTTAAAAACTTCTCAGGCAGATTTGAGGCATCAACTTTAGGTCTACCTATTTTATGACCCTTTGCCTTGGCATTTTCCATTCCAGATTTCACTCTCTGCGAAATAATATCTCGCTCCATTTCTGAAAAGACACCCCACATCATGAGCATCCCTTTGGTCATTGGATCTATTTCATCAGCAGTACAGTCTACAACAAAATTACCTATTACAAGTTTAATCTTCTTGTCCTGGACTAGCTGCATAATATCACATAGATGCTTAGTAGAACGAGTTAGACGTGATACCTCTGTAGTTACTATTGTGTCTCCCGATTCAACAACATCTAGTAATTTTTGAAATTCCACTCTATCTTTTTTTATTCCGGATTCATATTCCCAGTAGATGTATTTTTCATCAGTTACACCTAATGATTTCAGTTCTCGTTTCTGTCGGTCTATATCTTGCCTGGTCTCATTAGTAGAGCATCGAGCATATCCATAAACGCGGTATTTGACATCTTCACCACGATATGTACGTAACCACTCTCTTTTACCATTCTTTTTAATGAGATTAATTTCATAGCCGTCTTTATAATTAATGATTTCAATGTCTTTACCAATGTAATCTGGATTCTGTTGGTAGAATCTTTTTAACATAACCTCTTCTGTAATCATTTAGTACACTCCTGTTCAATAAATGGTTTCTATATTTTGTGAACACTCTTTCTAATAATTTTGCGCTCCCCAGAATATCAATCAGATGAAAAAATCCATTGATATTACTGGAAAACGCATCATTTTGATTAATATAGCATATTTACAAGATTTTTTGTTCACGAAACCAACTGTTTTTTTGCACATTCTATCATTATCTAAATTCAATGCATTATAACTTTTTTCACTGAAGGAAACATTAGAATTACAGAATCTATTAGTTGCATATAAGAATCTTTTTTTGATATTCTTCACTTTTTTAGCTATAATTAGCATAAATAATGTCATATAAAAACTCAGAACAATATAACTTACTATTACTATGAAATATTTCTTAAAAAACAAATTATTATTATTACATACATTACTAACGGTAATATTTTTTATTAGTATTGCCATTCTTACTTTATTTGATTTGAAATACCGATGGTATGTAACAACAATCTATATTGTATATATAATACTTGGATATTATATATACTTAATCAAATTATATTCTTCTATCTTTCCAAAATTAACTATGTTCAAAAACTTTCTAATTGGACTTATAGTCACAATTATTCCCATCTTACTTATTTGCATTGGTTACACACATCTATTATTAAACGGACTTCACCCCGAACAGCTACTCACAATAAAAAACCAAGCTTATGTATGTGAAATATATGATTTGGATCCTTCTTCCAAAAAAATATACTGTTATTCTTATCAAAACAATCCATTAACACGAGGACGTATTCCCCTTTTAATCATAGAATACAGAACCATCAATGCCAATTCAGTTTCCATTATATATACCTATTATGATTCGTCAGGAAATGTGATGTATTCAATAGAGGAGTAATAGCATAGTATGGTGATATTACTCCCCCTAATTTATATTTTTACTGATTTACTAAATCTTCTATTCGACTATCAAAAGCCTCAGCAATTACCTCTCCATACTCATATGGATACTTACCAAAATTACTCTCAAAATAATCTGTATATAATTTATACTCTCCATTGGCAAATGGTAAAGCAATATCTTTTATAGTCTTCTTGCCAAAAGCTGATAACATTTCTCTCTTAAACAAGCTATAGCGATTATAGCTATTGTCAGATAGATTGTAATAATCATTAAAAATATCATGAATTTTATTATTCTTCCAATCATATAGCTTAGCCATATTAAACGCATCTACATCCTGCAATAAATCCATTTTTGAAAAACCATATTTATCATCATTTGCAGCAATTTTTCTTTTAAGAGCTTCTAATGAAAAAGTTGCATCAACATCACTATCTTTATTGCTCTCAACTGCTGCTGCCATTTGATGTAAATCTCCTGCCCAACCAGCATATGCATCAATTTTATTATCTGCCTTTGCCAGAATCAATGTATTATAAATACATGCATTCAATGTTGCTGCCAGATGCTCTATTTCAATATTTTGAGCCGTATTACTATCAAAAAAATCAAATGAAGAAACTAGAATTTCTTTACTTGTATCTGCTATTCCTAAATTTTTAGCATTAACTGCCATTTCAAAGTTTTTATCTTTTGTTCCACCAAGTATATCCCATCCGGTTCCCTCATAATGACCTCTTAAATACTGCAATATAAACACATTTATATCTTTTATTGATGTCTCTTTGCCCGCACTTTGCAAGTACTTCTCAGCATAGTTCCATAAGTTGTCGTATAATGTGTAAATATTAAATGAATTATTGTTTTTTATCTTTTTAGCAGGAATTGCTGTTGCTCGCTCAGATGCTATGCATTTATCAATAGCAACGGATAAACTATTAGTTTCAAAAAACTGATCATATGCCCAATTTTTTGGCATTTTTTGTCCTATATTACCTGTAAATCCTGAAGACATATCAGAAACGTAACTATACTCTGCTAATTTCTTTTCATATAAGTGATTGCACAGCATCCTTGGACCATAAACACCTACTCTATAATTACATCCAATATTATCATTTACAGATTTAAAATATGGTATTAAATATTCCTCAATATCCTTCGTTAAAACATCATAATCAGCAGCAAAATAAATTACACTGTTTTTTGGAAATCCAAGATTTACAGCAGCAGCTGTGGCATCGATAGCATCTTTTTTTCCTTGTTTTTCTGTAAAGTATGTATTTTTTCGACCTGTTGTTTGAAATATTGGAATAATATTTAAATCTACGATTCCAAGTACTGCTATTTCATCTTCCGTCATCTTTTTATCTAATGTTCCACCTTCTACATTTGTTAAATACCTACCCACGTCCGTATAACCTGCATTTTTTAAATCTGTAGCTGTAAACCTTGATAATCTAGTGCTAGTATCACAAGCAGTAGCTTTTCTAGCTGTATTTCCTCTACTTGAAAGTAATGATGCCCATGTGTTTTTACCAGCCATTCCATCAGCTCCTAATCTAAGAAAATCCTGAAACTCATAAATCGCATTGTAAGTTTTATCGTCAAATACACCTTCATTTAATCCATATGGATAATAACCATTGACAGTTAGTGCCCACTTTAATAGTCTTTTAGATGCTGTATATCCTTTTGTCTTTTTAGTTAAAGTTGGTGCAGCATTCATTGTATTTGTACCAAAAACTCCATCTGGATCTAGTCCCCATTCAAGCTGACAACATTTAATAAGATTTTTATGTGCTTTTCTTTCCCACAAACCATTTGTAGGTGATAAACCAATTTTTTGGCCATAATACTTATTCATACCTTGCTGAACATACGATTTATATACAGCATCTGTATCTTTAGGATTTAACACTTTATATCCATCTGTATTCATTATTCCTTTCAAAATATAAGGTCTTATAATTCCATCATTTTCAATACCAGCATCACTTTGAAACTTCATAACAGCATTACTGGTATCCTTTCCATATATTCCATCCATAGCTCCTGCTGAATAGCCTTTACACCATAATGATGACTGGATAATATGCACAATATTATTCTTGGTATTTGACTTTCCAATTGTTGCTGGCAAGGCTTTTAGTGTTCCATCACCAAAATCTCCATCAACCTTGATATTCTTTCCATACTGCTTATTAATCTCAATTTGGAGCGCCTGAATCAATCTCTTAAATGTTCCTGCACCTGTAATACCATCAATATCTTTTTCTGCAAATGGTGTAAAATCTTTTTCACCCTTGTAAGTCTTGTTTAGCCACTCCTGAGTAGCTTTTACCATTTCATCCATTTTAATTTCCTCCTAAAAATAAATTTTACTTTGATGTTGCGTTATCGATTGATCCAACCATATCTTCCAGTGAATCAATCACTGCTACCAGAACTTCTGCTGCATTCTTAAGATCTGCTAGCAATCTTACTAAATCTGTAAGTTTTCCCATAGAATCCTCTCCTTTCATCTTTTTTAGGCTGTAATATTGCAAATAAAAAACGCCTGACAAAGTATAGAGATTTTCTATAATCTCTATAACTTCGTCAGGCGTTGGTTACTACTAATCAATTAAGACTGTGTACCTATTTGCTCAGTACGAATTTTCTTATTATGCATACTCACCGCTATTACTAATTTACATCTGGGGCATTTAATTTTAATTATTCCATCAGTGGTATCTTCTGCATCAAATAATCGTTTGTTATTACAGCATGGACATGCAATGTGTATTTCCATTATTCTCGCCTCCTTAGTGCCAGTTATATAGAAATGTCTGTCTGACTTCACATTGCCTTACCGTATCTACCTCCCTTAGTAGCGATGAATACAATATAGCAAACATATTTTCGATTGTCAACATTGTTTCGAAAATTTGTTCTTGTTATTTTACGGTAAATCTAAGTCATGTTTCAAACATTTCCTATAGATTTTCTACAAAATTCATGATATGTTATTTTTCTGCTGAATATGACTGACCCAATATTAAACTACTCAGATTTTGGAAAATCTATGCCTTCCGTTTCTGGATTATTCATTATTCCAAGTAATACACATATCGCACAAATACTTTCTAATATTGTCATTATTGCCTGATTATCAACACTAAACCCAAGCGTCGATAATATCGTCAGAACATATCCGCATATACCGATTAAGGTGGCGGGATTTTTTAGTCTTCTAAGATAATTTTTCATCTGCATCACCTTCCTAACGCCTATCCTTAAATACCAGGTCAGTCATTAGATAAAAAGGTTCAAATCACTAATTTGTAATCTCAATTTTATATTTTTCGTTAAGTTTACATTTTTCTTATCCCCACCTTCTTAATCTATGGGAGGTGAGAATAATGAATAATAGTTTTGCACAATTAGTACAATCAGCAAAACAAGATTCTGTTTCTATGGAAAATGTTATTACTAAAATGAATCCGCTATTAAAAAAGTACAGTAAAAAGGCCTTCTTTCTTGATGAAGATGATGCTTATCAAGAGTTAATCCTTGCATTAATCGAGGCTGTCATGCGTATTGACATTTGCAAAACAGATGGGGAATGTCTAATTTATTTAAAAAATGCTATTTACTATAAATTTGTACATTTATGTAGAGATAATGCGCAAAACAGTACCTACATTGATTCCTATGCAACATTACCAAATGATATCAGCGCTGATGTGGAATCTTCTATATATGACTTAATAATTGACTTAAATGCCATTAATTTAAGTCTTAAACCAGCTACCAAAGAGATTTTTAACCTAATTTGTGCGGAGTATAGCGATAGCGAAATTGCTAGCATTGTTGATTGTCAAGTAGAATTGACCCACTTTTACGTTTAGTTCTGACCCACCAGCGATGATTTCGCTGGATGGGT
>SVDC01000095.1 GCA_015058045.1 Cellulosilyticum sp. | reverse complement strand
CTTAATGAATCGACTGGTTTTATGGTTACTATTTTGTTTTCAAAGTTCATTTGTTATCAGTGCTGTTCGCTGCTGACTCGTATAATATTACAGCATATGAAACTATAAGTCAACACTCTTTTCGACCTTTTTTCATTTTCTTTCAAAAAGTGCCCTAAATAGCTTCCTCTACTCCTAATATGTACTATTTTCTCTTAAATTATTCATCTTACTTTTAATAAATCTTCTTTATTATTATACCTTCCTGCTCAATATATCAGCCTATTATCATTTTTATCTATCTTATTCATATTCTATTACATCTTCTTTAAGGTAAGAGCCCCCTACTGAGATGGTCTAGTTTAGCTTAATACTTTCCTTATCTTTCGTAAATTAATTCACAAAAAAGGTAACGTCACTTGGGATATTACCTTTTTTATACTACATCATCAATAGGCTTATCAGCTACACCTGTTTCTACACTTTGAATAGTATCTAATACTTCTACCCCTGTTATTACTTTACCAAATGCTGCATATTGACCATCTAAATAAGTACTATCTGCAGACGTAATAAAAAATTGGCTTCCTGCTGAATCTGGTGCCATTGATCTAGCCATAGAAATCACACCTTTTTCATGAGAAAGTATATTTACTGTATACCCATTTTCTGCAAATTCTCCTGGGATGCTATATCCTGGTCCACCTGTGCCTATTCCATCAGGATCTCCACCTTGAATCATAAAGTTAGAAATAATGCGATGGAAAATAAGCCCATCATAAAATCCACTATTGGCTAATTCAATAAAGTTATTTACTGTATTTGGATTTATTATACACCCTTTACTTTAATTGCTGTATATCTCTTATTTCTTTCTCATATACTTACCTAATAATTTCTGAACTACTGTATAATAAACTTGTAAGATAGGCCCCCAAAACAACATAATACAAATAGTTCCTATCCCAATAGGACCACCTACAAAATACCCAACTGCAACAAATATAACTTCAATAAAGGTACGTCCTACTTGCATTGACTTATGAAATCTTTCTTTGACTGCTATCATAAGATAATCTACTGGCCCCATAGATATTTCACTTGATATATACAGTGCTGCTCCTAATGGTGCTACTAGTATTCCTAGTAAAAAGGTATATCCTATATATGCTGTTTCTGTAGGTGCTACTATATGGTTAAATAAAATATCTCCCCACAAATCATAAAACCATCCTACTAATAGTGAAGTTCCTAATGGTGCAATCGTAAAACGCCGTCTTATAAATGCTGCAATCACTACTAATGTAATACCTAATAGGATAATCCATACACCAATACTACTACCTACCCATGCCGAAAGACCGATAGCAATGGCATCTAATCCTCCAACACCTAAGCTAGAAAGCAAAATAATCCTAGCTCCGAATGTTAAAATCACTATTCCTCCCACAAAACATATCCATCTTATTAATAATCTTCTTTTCATCTTTTGTATCTCTTTCTTCTAGCAGTATTCCCTGTTAGGGTATGAACAGAAGACTTTTTATATACTTTACTTGGTTATTATTTTAGGAATCCATATTAGACCTCTTAATATCTGTTACATATAATCTCTTTAAGCCTATCATTAAGCTTTCCCCAATTATAATCATCATTTATCAAAATCTCTACCTCAGTTAAATCTAAATGCTGCTCCATCATCTGATTTAAAAATTCAATTTCGATCGCTTTTCGATCCTTATAAAATTGAATGACACCATCTACCCCTTTTAAATGATGTGTCTTCCCATAATTGGACTCTTCAACATAACGTATAATCATATCTATCCAATCTCCTCTCTTACTTTTATCTGTTGAAACACGTTCCTTGGCTACATGCATAATCGTTTCTTCGACTTCTTTTTGGGTCAGATAAATAAGAAGTGGCTTGTATTGTGATATTCCCTGAAGTAATTGCACTAGATAATGATTAATATACTCCTTTGGCATTTGGTGAACACCCATCAATTCACTAATTTGATTTTGTAAAAAAGCACATTCAAATATAGCAACTTCATCTTCTGCCATCTTAAAATGACTCCATCTCTTTAAATGAAGTTTTTCAAAAGTCTCTCGGTCTACTCTACCATCATAAACCTCATGACTCTCTAATGTACTTACTAAGTTGCGATCACTCCAATCAATCTCCAACTGCGTATAGGCTATTGTTACGTATCCTTCTTCAATTTGTGTATGAGCTTTTATCGTCTTTTCATATTGTGGATACTGATCTAATAATGCCCTATATTCATCTACGGTTAAATAAGCATGCCATGCCATATCCACCGGATGAGCCATTCCTTCATTATAAAGTCTTACCTTTATTCCCTTTTCTCTTAAAAGCTCTTCTAATTTTTTAGCACATGTTGATTTTCCTGAACCCGGTATTCCTTCAACTATGATCACTCTATTTTTCATATATCCCCCACCTATTATCACTTTATATAGAGTCTATTACCCTGCATACTCACTATCTTTTTTGTTTTCTACTATTCTTTCCCCTTATACTATGTACTTAATTGCCATCAGATAGCCTTCTTCTATATAAGTGAAGTGGATATATAAAATAGCTTCCACCTATAAATTGACATAAAAAAACTGTGAACGCCTTCCTCTTCACAGTTTCTAAATCTATGATAGAGAAAATTTATTATCCACCTAGCTTATTTTTTGCATCACAAAAAGACTATCCTTATTGTGTTGTTTAGCAATCTGTTAAGCTTAGTGGATTTTCATTTTCTCATTCCTCTCTTTGCTTAAATATAAATCTCTACTACATAATGATAACTCATTTACTAAAAGCGTATTGATTATTTATATTAAGTTTATAATATTACTTTCCCACCTTGATAATAAATAAATACGCATCTTCTTTTTTAGAAATGGCAATATTTTGTTCTATATGATATAGCGGACTTTGCGTTACACCTTTTAATACCAAGTCTCTATCTCTTGTATATAGAATCATGACTGCTTCATCTTTTAAAATTTCTAATGCTTTCTTAAAGAATCTACTATAGAGTAATTCCATTTCAGCATCTGTCTTTCTCCCTCCACGTGTTGGCATATTCGTAAAAATTTCATCAAAAAGATATTGGTGTTTAAAATCAAAGAAGTCACGATTAATAAAGTTAATGATTGTATGGTCTCTTCTGCTATTTTCTATTGCCTTATCAATTGCTTCACCAAAACTATCAATACCATACATTGGAGTTGCTGGAACTAGTTTATTTCTTTCAATTAACATGGTTCCTACACCACAAAATGGATCTAGTACCTGTGCCCCCTCTTTTAAATAAGGCTTTGCAAGCTCTGCTATTAATGCTGCTTGAACAGGCTGAATACTTGCTGCTACTGCATGCTTTCTATAACTAAAACGCTGATCAGGTATTGTATAGAGCTTAATGAGTACATTAAAGTCCCCATCCTTATTTTCAATTAAGCGTAGCTCAACTTCATAATTAGAAGTTGAATTCACGACTTGACGGTTTGAAACCTCTTCTAAAGCAGTTGCTAATTTCTTGGCAAAACTACTTTTTTCACTAAGAGGCATTTTGCTTTTTACTTCTAATCTAAAATAATAAGGTGCTTTTTCCTCATGTCTCATATTAAGGAAATCTAATAGGCCACCTTTCCATATCTTCTCTGCTGCCTGTTTAGGATCACAAGATACAGTTAATACATCTCTTAGTCTAAATAATATTTCTGAGTAGGTTCTAATCCCTAAAATCTCTTCTAAATCTCTTGTACAAACTACCACACCAGCATTAAATGTTTTTGCTTTGCCATTTTTAATCTGCTCTAATGTAATTTCTTTATGGTCTCTATTGGTTAGTAAAATTACATCTGAAAGCACATTGTAACCTATAAAAGTATGCTTTTTTGCACCTTCTATATCTAAAATCATATTGGTCAATATTTTTCTTTCTTCATTAATATGCTTCATACTTGTTTCTTCAAAAGTTTCTTTTACTAAGAAATCTAGTCGCTCTTTGAGCTCCTCTAATATATTTCTATAATCTAAATGTCTAATCGCAACAAGGTAATCTGCTTTAACAAAAAGTTTATCTTCTCTTTGATATGCCGTAAAGAGAGGTTTTAAGAATTCTGATACAGCTAATTCTCCCATAATTAATGCTGTATTCTTACGTACCTTGGCATCCTCATGTTCTAATAGCTTATAGAAAATATCATATTCTCCTGCGAGATAGTAGCTCAATGCCATCTTATTACTATCTTGTTTTAGTGCTTTCTTAAGTTCTATCAAATTCTTTCTTACATCTACACCATCTTTAATCTGCTCATAAGTTTCTCTTAACATCTTTTTAACTCATTTCTTTAGATTTATACTTCTTCATATTGATTATAACTTGATTTTATCCCATATTATACTTCTTTACAAAGAAACCTTTTCTATTTCATCTAATTGATGCTATATCTCATGAATAAATAATGTATAAATATTCATATTATGCATAAGATTTCCTTGTTCCTTTTTTTACTATCCTTCTATTGTTTCTTCTTCTTTTCTATTTGATAAGCCCTAAAAATCTTTTTTCTTTATTTTCAGTTTTTATAACCTAAAAAAATACCGTTAAATCCTTATTCTAATATAATGTTTTCATCTGATTTGCAAGTAATATATTTTTTCTTGCTGATTTTTCTTATAGCTACCAATAATTTCTTCGTAGTAATAAAAAACATTTTGTGTAAAATTATAGATTTATTTCCCATTATTAGTTATACTATATGAGTTAACATAATTATTAGGAGGCCAATATGCAACTTATCGGGATTTTAGTGATTGTTGTTGGTTTCATTATGAAACTTGATACAATTGCCGTTGTTCTTTCTGCTGGGGTAGTTACAGGACTACTTGGTGGTATGAACATCGTAGAAATTTTAAACACACTTGGTAGTACATTTACTACTCAACGTTCAATGGCACTCTTCTTACTTATCCTTCCTATTATCGGGATTTGTGAGAGATATGGTCTTAAAGAACGTGCAACTCAATTAATTCAAAAAATCAAAGGTATGTCAGCTGGACGTCTTGCAACACTTTATATGTTTATTCGTGAAATTGCAATTGCAGCTGGTGTTAAACTCGGTCACGCTGAATTCGTTAGACCACTTATTGAACCTATGGCACAAGGTGCTGTTACAAGTAAATATGGTAAATTAGACGAAGAGACAGAAGATGATATTAAAGCAATGGCTGCTGCTGCAGATAACTTTGGTAACTTCTTTGCTCAAAATATCTTCGTAGCCAACTCAGGTGTTCTTCTTATTGTAGGTACTTTAGAAGAACTTGGTTATACTGTAGATGCTCTTTCAGTAGCGAATGCTGCTATTCCAGTAGCTATTGTTGCTCTTATCTTTGCATTCATTCAAAACACAATCATGGATAAGAAAATCGCAAAACGCTATGAATCTTTACAGAAAGAAGGTGCTAAATAATGAGTAACGAAATTTTACTTGAAATTTTCTACGTAGTAGTTGGGTTATTAATGTATTTAGTAGCCTTCAATATCTTTAGATGCAAAGAAAACCCAGCACGTATCGGTACAACTCTTTTCTGGGCGATCTTAGGTACAATCTTCGTATTTGGTTCTTATTTACCAGGTACTGTAGTTGGTATTTTACTTCTTGTAATTGGTGTGCTTACAGCAACTAAACAAGTTAAACATGGTAAAGTAAATGCTCCTAGTGCACAGTTCTCTGCTGAAAAAGCTAAAGCATTAGGTAATAAAGTATTTATTCCATCTATCATGATTGCTGCTTTAGTTATTTGTATTGCTAAATTTACAGGCTTTAGTGGTACAGTAGCAATCGGTCTTGCTGCTGCTATTACAATTGTTATTACTTTATTCATTACAAAAGCAGATGTTAAAACAGTTGCTAGTGATAGTGATCGTATGTTCCAAGCTGTTGGTGTAACTGCAATCTTACCTCAGCTTCTTGCTTCACTTGGTACACTCTTTACTGCTGCTGGTGTTGGTGATGTTATTTCAAATAATATTTCTAACTTCATTCCACAAGGTAATATCTTAATCGGTGTAACAGCTTACTGTGTTGGTATGGCATTATTCACAATGATTATGGGTAACGCATTCGCTGCTTTCTCAGTAATCACTGTTGGTATCGGTGTACCATTCGTATTTATGCAAGGTGGAAATGTAGTTGTTTGTTCAGCACTTGCTCTTACAGCAGGTTACTGTGGAACACTTCTAACACCTATGGCTGCTAACTTCAATATGTTACCAGTAGCATTATTAAATATCAAAAATAAAAATGCAGTTATTAAATATCAAGCATATGTAGCAATTCCATTATTACTTGTACACATTGCTCTTATGTATTTCTTAGGATTCTAGTACTACCTTAGTGGTACTTTTTAAGGGCTACCGTGAAAGTATGAATTTCCTCTACTTTACTGTAGCCCTTTTATTTTATTAAACATATATAAAGGAGAATACTCATGAAAGTATTAATTACAGGTTTTGATCCATTCGGTGGCGAAAGCATTAACCCAGCATTAGAAGCAGTTATGGCACTTCCAGATAGAATTGGTGAAACAGAAGTTATTAAAATTGAAATCCCAACTGTATTCGGTAAAAGTTTAGAAGCAATTAGAAATGCAGTTGAAATGCACAAACCAGACGTTGTAATCTCTGTTGGTCAAGCAGGTGGTCGTTTTGGTGTAACTCCTGAACGTGTTGCTATCAATGTAGATGATGCACGTATCAAAGACAATGCTGGAAATCAACCAGTAGACGTTAAAGTAGCTGAAGATGGTCCTGCTGCCTACTTTACTAACCTTCCAATTAAAGCAATGACACAAGCTATGGTTAAAGCAGGTATCCCTGCATCTGTATCTAATACAGCTGGTACTTTCGTATGTAATCATGTTATGTACGGTATCCTTCATATGATTCATACAGATTATCCAAATATGCGTGGTGGCTTTATCCATGTACCATACATCCCATCACAAGTAACTTCTAAAGCTAATATGCCTTCTATGTCATCAGCTGATATTACAAAAGGTTTAGCACTTTGTATTGAAGCAGCTGTTAATAATACAGAAGATCTTCATATTGCTGCTGGTGAGATTTGTTAGTTGTTACTTTCCTTATTTTAATTTAAACTAATCTTATCGGTAATTTATAAAAGGGAGTATTCATTGTTGGTTTATAAAGTCATTCACTTTGTAAATTTACTTTGCAATTACTCCCTTTTTATGCCCCATATATAAATCATCTTTTATTATATATAACAGCCATTAACACTCTCTTAATGTAATACTTAAAATACATTATGAACATATATTTGTAGTCTTGGCTTAAACAATAATTAGCTAGAAAGGATTATGACTATGGAAAAAATATTTGTTTACGGATCTTTACTTAAAGATTTTTGGAATCATGATAGAGTATTAAAAAATAGAGTTCGTTCTATTGAAAAGGGAACAATTCAAGGAGAACTTTATCATCTCCCTGCAGGGTATCCAGCTATTACAAGCGGTGAAACGCTGATTCATGGCGAAATCTGTACTTTATCTCATAACAAGCATCTTAAAAGCATTGACCTTTTAGAAGGGTATACAGGCAATGAAAAAATTGATCTCTATACACGTGAAAAAAGAACTGTTACTTTATCAGATGGTTCAATAACTGAATGTTGGGTTTATATCTATATGGATGAAAACTATGTAAAACGTAAAGGTAAGCATATTGCTCATGGCGATTGGGGTAAATTCATGCGTAATAACCCAGCTTATAAATAATCTTACTTTTTCTTTTATAAAAATATGAGCTATACTAACCTATAATCTATAGGCAGTATAGCTCATATTTTTTTCTACAGACGTTTTAATGATTCATATCCAGATAAAAAATAATGATATAGTATATCTTACCAATAGACTTTTATAAGCGGAATTGACTACTAATTTCTTGAAGTACATTTGCACTCTGATTATTATCCTCAGATAATTCATGTATCTTATTTGAAATATCTACCATCAACTCTGTTTTTTCAATAACACTATTAATGGCTTGTCCATTTTGTTCAGATGCTTTCCAGATACCATTAATTTCTGTCGTTATTATTCCCATATCCTGTGTTACTTGTTTAATTTTATTACTTACTTCCATCATTGCACCATTTATTACCTCAACATTTTGATTGGAACTAGATAATAGGTTTAATATCTGATCAAACAAACTAAAAATATCTTCTTCAAAGAAATTTATAATTTCTGCAAAACACTCTTTAATACTTCCAATAGAATGATTACTATTTTCCACCATAACTTGTATTTGATTAACTACTTGTTCTGATTCATAAGATAGTTTCCCTATCTCATCTGCTACAACAGCGAAACCTTTTCCCGCTTGTCCTGCTCTTGCCGCTTCTATAGATGCATTCAAAGCAAGTAGCTTCGTTTGAGATGTAATTTGCAAAATTCCTTGAGCCATATCTTTAACTTTCTCAATAGATGATAATTCATCAACTACCATTCCAATCTTATCTTTTGTTTGTTCAATCTTATCTGTTTCATTTTTTAAAGTAGCAGATAATCTGTCATTCATATCTTTATTTTTATTAAGTACATCTTTAGATAGTTGTGTACTTTGCTGTGAACTATATTCAATATCTAGCATTATATTCTTCATCTCATTTACTAAAGTATCCGTACTATGAATAGCTGAATTAGTACTCTCTATACTTGCAGATAACTCCTGAGTAGTTGCTGCATTGTCATTTGCACAATCTACAAGCTTACATGCTACTTCACTGGAGATTTTAACTCCTTCATTTAATTGGTGATTGCAATGACTAATCTTACCAATCATCTCTTTTAGTGTATTACGCATAGATCGTACTGATTGTGCTATATGTGCAATCTCATTTTCACCTTTATTAATTTGTTCTATTGCTCTATCTTCAGTTAAATCTAATGCTGTAATTTTATCTAATGACTTCTCTACTTGTCCTATGCTCTTTCCTATCTTGGATGCAAACAAATACACTAAAATCACAACCGCTATAATAGCTATTATCGCTACAATAATAAGAAACCCTATATTTTGCATGACCATTTTATTAACTTCGGATTCTGGTACAGTAATAACTAAGCACCAGCCTTGATTTTGTACATCTGCTATTATAGCCATACGTTCCTGACCATTCTGATCTGTAAATGAAAATTCTTTTTTTCCTGTTTGTTTCCATGTATCAATAAGGTGGTTAAAGCTTTCATCTTCAATTATAGTTCCATTTAATTCTACATCACTTGTAGAAATAAATTGTCTATTAGATATGTTAACTAATGCATAAAAAATGTCGTTAAAACCTGATACATCATGAGCATTTAAATTCCCAACTAATTGATCAACTTTTACAGCTATTCCTACAAAACCTATTAAATTATCTTGATTATTATAAATCGGAACCTGCATAGATAAAACAAATGTATTAGTTGATGGTGATAAAATAATTCCTTTGTTAATCGTATCATGTGTACTTGATAGTGTTTCCTGTAATAACTTCAATTCCTCTCCACTTCTAAAAGTCTTCCCTACCATATCATGATCTGTATGTGTAAATAAGAAGCTTTCTGTATCTGCTAAATATATTCCTTCTATATCATCTCTATTAGTACTATATGTATCAGTATATTCTTGTAATTTTTCCTGTAGTTTTTTATCACTTGGATTTTCCAACATTTCTTTTATATCAGGTGATGCTACATAGCATTCGACGTATTGCTTTACGCCTTCTACATATTCACTAGAAATCTGGACTCTTCCATTTAAGATATCTGTCATATAATTTACAGCTAATGATCTAATATATCTAACAGAAATCAAGCTAATAACAATGAGTATAATACTCATACATAGAACAAGTAATGTAGATACAGCTATACTAATTTCTTGCCTTATTTTTAATTTCATAAACCTTCTCACATTCTTCACCCCTTATTGATTTATCTATTTTTAGATTCATTCAGTTATAAAACAAATGCATTTGCTATATATTTCGTCTGCTTCGTTTAACTTATTTAACTTTTCATTTATTTTTGAATTTTTATTTTTTATTGAATACAATAAAAAAAGACACCCTTTCGGATGTCTTTTACTCTCATACTTTCAAAAACAAATACTACATAATGTTTGCTTAACCGTTTGTTGAGTGTTTACACTCATTTTTTAGGTCAAA
>SVDC01000007.1:64861-100644 GCA_015058045.1 Cellulosilyticum sp. | reverse complement strand
GATACTATGGGAAGAATGCACTCAGATGCACAATTCGCTGGTTCTTCATCAGTACCTGCTCACGTAGAAATGATGGGACTTATTGGTGCTGGTAACAATCCAATGGTTGGTATGACTGTTGCGGTTGCAGTAGCTATTGAAGAAAACATGAATAAATAATAATGTTTAATAAATCCCTTGAAACCTTAGGTTTCGGGGGATTTATTTTTTTGAATTTTAGTTATCGCATAAGAGGATTAATATATAGAGTCACGCTATTTCAATAAAAAGAAGTTAGCGTGTTTTTTTATTGTAGTAATAATTTATAGTATTGTGATGAGAAAATACACAATTTACAAAAAATAACAATGAAACTGTTGAAATTGAGGGATTAAATATGTTAAAATTTAGAAAATTAGAATTATTTCTGTTAAAAAATTCAATAGATGAAGGAATGATGGAAATTGATTCAACGGTCAAGAAAAAATATGGGAGCAATACTTTGTGAATGGGGCATTGTTACAAAAGAACAATTAAAGACGGTTAGTATGGGACAAAAGGATAGACCAATAGAAGAGCTACTAGTAGAAGAAGGCATTGTGACAGAAGAGCAGATTTTGGAAGTCTTAGAGGTTATGCTAGGTACACCCTATATAAACTTGGAGTATTGCATGATGGATAATGAAGTTGCATTTATGATTCCAGAGTATATTGCAAAGCGTTATACACTTATTGCTATTTCATTAGAAGGAGAAAAATTAAAAGTTGCAATGAAAGACCCACTTGATTTAATTGCTATAGAAGACATAGAGCTACTTACTAAGCGAGAGGTTATACCGGTTATTGCTTTAGAGAAAAGAATTATAGAATGGATGAATCAAGTATATACCTCTGCTCAAACAAAACATATGGTCAATCAACTAGAAAAGAAAGTAGATAAAGATCAAGCGCAAAAAATAAAAAATGAGACACAAGCCAATGGGCAGATGACAGAGTTTGTTCATAATATTTTAAAGAGATGTATTTTAAAATTGGCATCAGATCTTCATATTGAGCCATTTGAAGCAGAGGTAAGACTTCGTTATAGGATAGATGGTCAATTATATGAGTTAACTCGTATACCTAAAAAGAATATGGAAGAGATGCTAGTTTGTATTAAGGTTTTAGCGGGTCTGGATATTACAAAACATAGGTTGCCTCAGGATGGACGTTTTTCAAAGAAGATAGAAGAACAAGAGGTAGATTTACGAGTCAATATACTGCCTACTATTTATGGGGAAAAAATAGTAATTCGTTTTATTTATAGAAAAGGAAAGAATTTGACATTGGAGGAAATTGGTTTTTCTTTAGAGGATTATGAAAAAGTATGTAGAATGCTAGAAAATCCCCATGGCATTATACTATTAACTGGTCCTACAGGAAGTGGAAAGTCTACAACTTTATCAGCTGCTTTAAGACGACTTAATGAAGAGCATACCAATATTATTACAGTAGAAGACCCAGTTGAGAATATGATTGAAGGGATTAATCAGGTTTCAGTCAATACTCAGATTGGTTTATCATTTGCAGTAGCACTGCGTGCGATTTTAAGACAAGATCCAGATATTATTATGATTGGAGAAATGCGTGATAGTGAAACCAGTGAGATTGCCATAAGAGCAGCTATTACAGGGCATCTTGTGCTAAGTACATTGCATACTAATGATGCTATTACTTCAATTCCTAGGCTGAGAGATATGGGGATTGAACCTTATATGATTGGTGCAACGGTAAAGGGCGTTATTTCTCAAAGACTAGTAAGAAGGCTTTGTCAACATTGTAAAAAAAGGCATATTGTAACAGCTGCAGAAGCTAAGTTTTATAAGATTCCTGAAAATACTATAGTATTTAGGCCACAAGGTTGTAGTGCATGCCATGGTATAGGGTATAAAGGACGAATGGCAGTTCATGAAGTACTGGTACTTGATGATGGACTACAGGAAATGATATCAGGCGGAATAGTACATACAGAAGTATTAAGAGGGGAAGCCGTTAAGCGAGGAATGCACACTTTATGGGAGAATGTGTTAGGACAAGTCTTAAAAGGAAGTACCTCAATGGAAGAAATGCTAAAAGTGGTTTATGAACCATCCTAGTCCTTTGTTTGAATCAAAAATAAAGTGAATAAAATTAGGATAGAGTAAAAAAAGTCAATAAAAGTGAGTAAAGGAGGCAAAATATGGATATTTATCTATATACAGCACAAGAAATATTTACTCAAAAAAAGGTGAAAGGAGAGATGGTAGGCGTAGATGAAGAAAGTGTGTATGATCATCTAGTTGCTCAAAACTTATATCCTCAATCTATTAAGAGAAAAACTTTCTTTAATCAGGAGATACACTGTCTTGAGCCTAGAGTGAAACTTGAAGATTTGACATTGTTTTTTAAGCAGTATGGCGCCATGGTAGAAGCAGGAATAAGTATGATTCAGTCACTAGAGGTTTGCATTAGTCAATGTCAACATAAAACGCTTAGAAGGCATTTAGTACAATGTTGTGAAAAGGTTAAAAATGGTGAGCGCCTATCACAAGCATTAAGAGAAGCAGCAATTATTCCAGAATTACTAATCTGTTTAATGGAATGTGGAGAGGAAACAGGAAATTTAGTAGAAGTACTCAAGCGTGGAACCATTTATTTAGAAAATCAAATAAAAACTAGAAAAAAAATAAAAAGTGCTCTTGCATATCCTATGTTGATTTTATGTCTTGTGAGTATTGTATTAGGCATATTAATGATACAAGTAGTACCTTCTTATATGGATTTATTACAAGACACAGGGGCCAATGTACCTTTGCCTACTCAGGTTGTAGTTGTAATGAGTCATTGGCTGAGTCATTATTGGAGGCTCCTATTAGGGATAGTAGTGACTACTCTATTGATTTGGAAGAAAATCAAAAAGCTTACTAAAATCAGGATATATATCCATAAGTGGGGGTTAATTATACCTGTAGTAGGAAATTTAATTAAGAAAGATTTATCCACACGCTTTGCTGATACCTTATCTATGTTATTAGCAGCAGGTATGCCAATTTTACCAGCATTAGAAATGACTAAAAAAGTGATGAATCATAGTGTAGCAGAAGCAGAAATAGAAGAAGCTATATTGGGACTGCAGCAAGGCATAAATTTACAAGATGCACTAAGTTTAAGTGAGATTTATCCGCCCATATTACTTAGTATGATTGGGGTTGGACAAGAAAGTGGTAAGTTAGATGAAATGCTGAGGAAGATGGCAGGCTATTATAGGCAGGAATTAGAAGAGAACATAACGTGGGTAACGATGTTTATTGAGCCTATTATGATGATTGTTGTAGGACTTTTAGTAGGTGGCGTGATGGCTGCAGTGATATTACCTACTTTTTCAGCTGCCACAGCGGCTATTTAAAAATATCCATTCAAGCAGCTTTTTTAGATAAAAATAATAGGATAATACATTTAAAGGGGGAGTAGAGGATAAAGGAGTAAAAGAGAATGAAACAAAAGTATCCATTCAATATAAAAGACAGAAGACAAAATGAAAAAGGATTTACCATGATAGAATTAATTGTTGTAATTGCTGTTTTGGGTATTTTAGGAACACTAGTTGCGCCAAATGTTGGAACGATTTCAGCTAAGGCTAGACTGGCAACTGATATTTCAACAGTCAAGACGTTAAAACGCATTACAGAAACCTATAGAGTGGAACAAGGTACTTACCCAACAGGAAATAGTGTTGAAAGTTTAAGCGAAACTTTACAAGATATGAATTACTTAGAGGGTGAAGTTGAAATGCAAACTGGAGCAGATATTTTAATTTCAGCAGATGGGAGTATTAAGCTAATTACAAGTACCTTATCTAAAAAGGAATATGGAGAGGCTTATGAACAATTAGATCCCAAAACGGCACAAAGCTGGTGTGATAAGGAACCTATAAGTTAAGTATGATTATCTAGAATAAGCATAAATCATAGAGTGAAAATATGGACTAAGAAGATTTAAGATAAGAAGGAAGGTGAAAAAATGGGGGATTGGATTATTATCGCACTTTTGGGAATTACGGTTGGAAGTTTTTTGAATGTTTGTATAGATCGTATTCCAGTGGGTGAAAGCATTATCTATCCTAGATCTCATTGTATGAGTTGTGGTCATATATTAGGAGCGTTAGAACTTATTCCTATTTTAAGCTATTTAGGTCTAAAGGGTAGGTGTAAAAAGTGTCAGCATAAAATTGTAGGACGTTCAATAGGTGTTGAAGCTATAACTGGAGTAGGATTTGTAGGTATTTACAGCTATTATGGTAGGTCCATGGAAATGCTCATAATGTGGACTTTTTTTGCAGTAACATTAATTTTAACGATTATAGATTGGAAAAAGATGCTTTTACCCACTTGTGTCATTAAATGGGGTTTAATAATAGGAATGGTAGAGAAACTTTTTCAAGTAATAGAATTAGGACATTGGCAAAATATGATTCTATCCTTGCTAGGAGCGATAGTAGGTTATGGTATTTTTGCAATACTTTATAGCGTAAGTAAGCGTGTGTTAAAAAAAGAAGGATTAGGATATGGAGATGTTAGGTTGGTGGGACTTATTGGATTTTTCGTAGGGGTACAAAATTTATTTATGGCAATTTTTATTGCCGCTCTATTAGCTAGTATATATGGTGCTTTTTTATTAAAGAAAAAGAGACTAAGCGAGCCTTATCCATTCGGTCCATTTTTAAGTATAGGGAGTTATACTTCATTGCTATGGGGGACTCAAATAATGAATTGGTATATAGGACAACTTAAATGATTAGGCAGAATATGAAACTAAGTGAACGGGGGTTTACATTAGTGGAGATGTGTCTGGCTATGATCCTATTCTTTCTGTTATTAGAAGGGCTTTGGGGCTTTTATTTACAGGTTTATCGGGAGCAGTCACAGTTTAATGAAAGGCTTCAGCTTATGAATGAGGCAAGTGATATAGAAACTTTTATTAGAATGTGTCTGAGGGAAGCAGAGACGGTTAAGGTTAAAACAATAGAAGGAGATATTGTTGAAAATAGTTTAGAAGAAAATGGTTTAAATCAAAAAGATATCATAGATCAAACTTTAGATAAAATAGAATTTACAAGAGAAATCAAAGTAAGTAGTAGCAATTATAAGAAGAAGAACTGTTTGCTTGCACTATATGATACGCCTAAGAGTCAGGTGGATAAAGGAAAGTATAGCTTAAAGTACAGGGTCTGGGAGGGAGCTTATTTAAGTAGCAATACCATAGGAGATTGTATTGAAACCATACAAGTCACCCATTATAAAAATACTAATAGTATAGAATTCACTTGTATTATTGGTAAAGTAGGGAAAGAAAACAATAGGCTGCTTTATACACATACCTTTACAGAGTCTTTAGCCTATAAATAATTTAAATAGAGATATTGCAGAGGGGAGGCTCATATGGGAAGTAAAATAATAGGAATGGAGATTGGGCAAAATCAGATTAAAATAGTGGAGGCATCTAGGCATAGTGCATACTATAAAATTCATAAGTGCAGTATTATTGACGTGCCTAGAGGATATATAGAAAATGGGATGATTACTGAAATGGAGTTAGTTGCCCAGCTGCTTGAAAATACTTTGAAAAAAGAAAAGTATCATGCAAAAAAAGTGATAGCTGTAGTAAGATGTGGGCATACAATTAGCCGGAAAGTCATGATGAGAAAACAAACAGAACAGAGTTTGCGACAATTACTAGAAGTTCAGCCAGAACGGTTTTTACCTATTGAACGTCATCAATATCAAGTGGATTTTAGAATATTAAGGGAAATAGAGAGCGAAGTAGGCACACAGGTAGAGGTGCAAATGGTTGCAGTACCTAATGAGGTTATTTTTTCTACTATTCATCTCATTAAAAGTTTAAAATGTTCTCTTATTGGAGTAAGTGTACCTTCAGAAGCATTGATACAACTTTTTGCTAGTAAGATGGTAATGGGATATACGAGGAATGAAAATATATTGGTATTAGACATGAGTGCAAATGATTCATCTATTATTTTAATCAATGAAGTAAGAGGTGTTTTAATACGAAGCATTCCGTTTGGAATAGAACATATACAAGCTACCATTTGTGAAGTTTTATCTGAGCTTAAAGAAGGGAATCAGAAGCAAGAATATTTATTTACCAATATGATATGTCCACAAATAGAATGTCATATTTTGTCAGAGATAGAGCGTGTTTTAAAATTTTTTTATATTCAAGGTAATGTTGCACCTATCCAAAAAATATATTTATTAGGTGAGGCTACAAAGATAGCTGATTTAAGAGTGTATATAAGAGATGCTTTAAATATTCCAACTGAAGTAATAGATCAATTAGATAAAGTAAGAGTGGCACCAAGTGTAGACTTTGAAGAACAAGTGAATTCTTTTGTTTATGCACTAGGTGCCATTAGTAATTTATAGGAGGCATTTAATGAAGGAAGAAATGTACCAAATTAACTTATTGCCTAAAAGAAATTTGCAAATTCATAGAAGTTTAATGATTCAAAGGTTTAGCTGGGGAATATTGGGGGTAGAAATAGGTGTTTTTATATTAGGTGCAATAGGACTACCTTATATGAGAAAAATGCGAGAACAAGCCCAGTTAAGACAGGTTTTAGTTAAGTTAGAAGAACCAGCTTACAGCGTTATCAATGAGAAACTCAAAACGTTAGATCGTTTAGAAATAGAGGTGGAAGCATTAGAAACTCAGTATCAGGATTTGAGTGGTGCACAGTTTATAAATAAACAACTTATTACCCAGTTGCTTACATCCATAGCAGATGGATTAAAGATAGAGTCAATTGTAATTTCAGAAGAAGATTCCATTCGTTTGGATGGAAGTGCTGAGCAGGCTACAGAGATTTTAAATTATCAGACAGACTTAGAGAAGCAGTTTAAGGGGGTAAAGGTAAAGAGTGAATTTGCATGGGATGAGGAAAATGAACAATATCCTTTTGTAATAGAACTCATAAAGGTAGATGAGGATTTAAGTGAAATGGAAATAGAAGAGAAGGAAGGTGAGAGTACATAATCCTAAGGTAAAGTGGTGTGTCATATAAAGAGGAAGTGGTGCGATTGAGGAATAAAATGTGGCTTATATGTACTGTGATTGTAATAGGCATACAGGTCTTTTATCTAATGACCTATTATTGTATAGAGAAAGAAGAACGATTTCAGATACAAGAAGAGATTCACTTAACTTACCTACAGATAGAAGATCTAGAAAAGCAAATGAAGTCAGAGGAGAAGATTGAAGAAAGATTAGAAGAACTTACTACTAAAAAGCAGAATTTATTGCAGGGGATTCCTCCATATGTAGAGCATACAAAGGTTATAGTAGAGTTATTAAAGATGATGCAAGACTATGGTTTAGGGCAGATAAGTTATCAGGAGTTAGAACGAGAAGAGGAAGAAACAAGGGAAAATGTTATTATAGAAACTAGTTATGTACTAAGCTTTATAGGACAAGAGGAAACAGTAATAGATTTTGTAGGGGCTTTGAATGATGCAAAACAAATTATAGAGATTAAAGAACTCAGATGGGACTATGAGATTGGAAAACGAGAAGACAGGATGGATGAAGGTTCTAATGATCATTCTTCATCAAACGATGTAAAGGTTATGCTTAAGATTGGTATGTATGCAAGGAGTGGACAAGAAGTTCAAGAAATACAAGAAATGGGAGCAGTAGCGTTAGAGACATATATAAGTGAGGACAGTGGGGAGTGGCAAAGACCAGCAGAAGTTCAGGGTATAGTAGTAGAAAGCGTAGAAGATAATCAAAATATAGGAGGTGAAAAGATAGAGGTAGAGAGAGAAAGAAAAGAGAGCGAAAAAGATAAAATAAGTCAACAGAGTGCATATTTTACGCTAAATATAGGGGGTGCAATGACTCCTGGAGATACATATAAATTAGATGGGCCAGGTGATAAGCAAGAAGATTATATTGGCCTAAGTTCCAATCAAGCCATTAAGATAGGAATCAAGGTAGAAAAGCAAGGATATCAAATGTGGATGGAAGATGCCAATGGCCTACGGGTAGAGACAAAAGTAGAGTCAGAGATAATAGCTCCGTGTTTAGAAATTATTTCAACTAGAAGAAAAGATGAAGGGGAACTACCAGAGGTTAAAATACAGATTGAAAATGCTACAGAGTACATTATGGAAGTCTGCTTTACAGGAGATATTTTAGAGTGCATAACGGTATTAGATAAGGATGAAACACAACTTGTTTCTGGAGAGACAAGAGGTAATCTATCACTTACTTAAATAAAGATAGGAGGTGGAGGGGGTATGGAAGAAAGAAGGATGGAGAAAGGTTTTGGCTATATAGAGTTAGTAGTGTGTATCAGCTTAGTGGCTATAGTAATAGGTCCACTATCTAAGACATTTTTAACTTCTATTCAAACACGAATAAAAGCACAGCGCATTGAAGAGGCAACAGGCTATATAGAACAGATGATGGTAGAAATTAAAGAGCAAATGAACTGGGATATTTTATTTAAGCATCAAGAAGAGAGTGGGAAGACAGAGGAAGAAGAATGGTATGGCTTGGAAAGAGAAGTATATGAAGCACATTTAAAAGAGACTTGGTTAACGGAGGAAAAAACAAGTAGGACTTTAGAAAATCTGTTAAGTGATAGAATATGGAATGAACCTTTGGAAAAACGGTTTAATATGGAGTCGTATGGTTATGAGGTGGCTTTATGGAAAATGGATGATTTGTCAGTCATAAGCGGAAATGTGGTATTAGATATGCAGCAAGCTGTAAAATTCTATTCTGAGAAAGAAGTGGAAGCTTTATTTGGACAAGAGCCTAAAAAACAAGTTATTGATCCTATTTATTTAAAAATGGATGAAGAGACTTTTCAGTTTTTTAATAGTGATACACAGACATATGATTCTGATTATAATGGGAAGAATAAGAAAGTAGAAGTAACGACAGTTTCTTTTAATAAAGAGGGTGTAGTAGACTGCATTCAACCCAGTAGTAAAGATTCAATGGTAAAAGTAAGTTTAAGTCCGAGTAGTAACGCTCATGGAAAAATAGTAGCTTATGAATTAAAAATAGAGAGAGAACCTACTAGGGTTTGGCATGGAAAGTTAGAGGAGTATGTGAGTGTTATTACAATGGATTGTGGACGATTATCGGCAATTGAGCCCTTGAGATTAAAAGTAGTGAACCAAACAGATTATAATCAGGTCATTCAAATAAAA
This sequence comes from Cellulosilyticum sp., assembly GCA_015058045.1. GTDB lineage: Bacteria > Bacillota > Clostridia > Lachnospirales > Cellulosilyticaceae > Cellulosilyticum. The sequence continues at coordinate 91,408 of SVDC01000007.1, read as the reverse complement.
CAGGATTTAAGGGGGCAAGAAAGTATAGGTTTAGAAGAAGGAGATATGAAAACGGGGTTGTGGCAGACGCTTATTGATGATCAAGGAAAAGGAAAAAGTACAGTTATTTATACAGGCACACAAACATCTTATGAGAATTATATCATTATGATTCGGATAAAGGATAAAAGACCGCTACAAGGGGAAGAGGGACAAATCATTAAGCAAATGATAGACCTTTATAGTTATGATCGTACCATAGAGGGGAGGCAGTGAAAAAGTTGAGGGGCACAATAGCTTTTCAGGATAATCAACAAGGTTATGGATTACTTTTTACTACTATGATGCTCCTCGCTTTGTCTATGCTTATTGGAGCGAGTTTACAATTATCAGGTATGTATTTAGATAGGGCAGTATTGAAAAGAAATACCAATAATACTTATTATTTGGCCGAATCTGCGGCTTTAAAGCAGGTAGATCAAATGAATAAGGCATTGGACTTTGAAGTGCCTCGTATGATAGAAGAGGAAATAGTACCGTATTACATAGAAGCGCTCATCAATCAAAGTGATGCGATCAAATTTGATCAAGAAGTAAAAGCACTAGTAATTCAAGAGAATTTAAGTGATGTTATTGAGCAAGATATTTATCATTATTTAATAGAGCAGTATACTTCCCAAAAAGTAGAATATAGTGTTCAAGGGGATCGATTGGGAAAGGATTATATAACGGAAATTCAAGTGGAAGTGACCAATAGAGATGAAAAGGAAAATAAGCTAAAGGATAAGAGGCTAAAAATAAAAGCAATAGCTACTACTAAGAATGGGGAAACAATCTACGACCAACAATGTGTGGAAGTACTTGTTGCGATTAAAATACCAGACGAAGTGATAGGGCAGGTTAATGAAAAATATAGTTGGAATAAGGATGTGCCGGATTTATTAAAAAATGCTGTTTTAAGTTATTCAGATATATGGGTAGGTGGGCAAGGCGTACTTTTTATAGAAGGAGATATGAGTGTAGGTGTAAAAACTTTAGTAGAAGATACTGCTTATTTAAAGGATGTAGCATATAAAGGGGGGGTAATTGCAGCTAATGGTGGAAGAATAGAGGTACAAGGAAATGTTTATTGTAGTGATAATATAATGGTAAGTAATGGTTGGGAACAACAGGATTATAAGGCAGAAACGAGGATTACAATAAAGGAGGATGCAATAGCTCATACTATAGGCGTTGTAGATGATTTCTATGAAACAGGAAATAATCAAATACCACAAAGTGAGACGTATCAAGTACAAAATGCGTATATATCAGTAGCTAGAAATGTTATGGTAGATAATGATGTTTTGATTGAGCCTTGGGTAAAAAAGAGTGAAATTGACATACAAGGAACGCTTTTTGGGGTAGGAGGGGGAACAGGGGAATCCAATTACAATCCCAATCAAAGTAGTGGTGTATTTGCACAGGGAGAGGCGTGTAGAATTACAGCCAATCGTATGTATGTAGCAGGACAACCTTTTATCACTTTAACCAATAAAGATAAGCCGATACGTTTGTGGGAGAGTATAGGAGAACCTTTCAGTGGACTAAGTGGCTGGTTAGGATATGAGGTAGGCGTAGATAATGCGTCTAATGCCACTTATCTTAATGCAGAGTCACCTTTTTATTCAATGATTGCAACAGATAAAATTGAAACAGATTTTTCTAATACTTATGCTGTGGCAAAGGTATCAGGAAAAGATATACATACCAATACATACAAAGTAGGAGCAGATTGTAAAAGTGTATTTGGAGAAAATGAGGCAGAAGCATGGCAATTCTTTTTTCAAGGAGGAACAAATCTTCCTTCTATAAAGGAATTTATAGAAGAAACTGAGGATAGCTATATTAAAGAGATTGATGCAGTTATACAAGATAAGACAGGCGCGTATTTAAAAGGGCTTACACCATGGAGTAAAAGAGATTTAGGAAAAGTTAAAGAGAATACTTATGAGGGTTTAAAAGGTTATATGACTTTAATGCGTTCTATACTTTATCAAAATAATGAGAGCAGGGGTGTACTGAAGGAGGCAAGCTTTGATGAAATAATCAATCAGGCGAAATTACCTAGTGAGCGACATGAATGGTGTTATGGAGTACCCATTGAAGTTATTGGTGAGCAGGATGCACTCCTTAAGGTATCAGATTATTATATAGAAGAAGGACAGGAAGAGGTGCCTTATCCCACTTTGATCATTAATAATCATCAAGATGTGAAGATAAAGCTTGAAGTGGAGGACGAGCAAGATACTTTAAAAGGTTGGATCATAAGTGCAGGGCCAGTAGAATTAGGCAAAGATGTTAAGATTGAAGGGGGCATTATTGTAGGGGGGAAACAGACGGCAGTGGAAAATCTAGAGGAGATTTTCAATGGAGTCAGTGCAGGTTTAATGATACAAGAAGGTCCAGTAAAGATATGTTATCAGCCAGAGGTATTATTAGATGTAGAACTACAAGACCATACTTTATATAGACAGGTATTGGACGCTTTATATTTAACAGATTATTCTCAGGATGTACTTAAGGAGATTATGGAAAAGCAAGATATTTATACAGAAGCCGCTTTAAAATATACAGATGAATCAATCTTAGAATTGTGTTTAGGTGATATTTTTGTTGAAGTAGAATGGCTGAAGTCTAGATAAGCGATATAGGAATGAGACTTTACGAATATAACATCCAATAGTATAATGATAAATATTTTGTAGAATATAGAGGCAAGTGTCATTCAATATGTATTAAAGAGAAAAGTAAGACACAGATGATTAAAAGTAAGTAGGCACTAAAAAATACAGAACGGATAAGAGGAAATGTAAGAGGAGAAATATGATTAAGAAATTATATCCAACACAATATATTCAGTCTATATTTGATTTATCAATTGAGACATTAATACAAGAAGGAATAAAAGGGATTATTTTTGATATAGATAATACACTTGTCCCTTATGATGTGGCAGAGCCAACTAGGGAAATTATTGAGTTTTTTACTCAAATTCAAGAAGCAGGAATACAAATTACATTAGTTTCTAATAATACAGAAGACCGCGTTTTAAAATTTAATGAAAAGCTTAAAGTATTAGCATTGCATAAGGCACAAAAGCCACTTAATAGAAGTTTTAAAAAAGCATTAGAAATGATGCGTTGCTCAAAAGATGAAGTGATAATTGTAGGGGATCAAATTTTTACAGATGTTTATGGTGGCAATTGTTTCGGTATTCAGACTTATCTTGTAGTACCTATTAGTGATAAAGATGAATGGCAGACAAAAGTAAAACGCGGATTAGAGAGACAAGTGATTAAATGCTATAAGAAATGGTTAGAAAAACAAGCTTAATGGCTTGTTTTTTTATGCAATGATTTGGAATAAATCAAGTATATTTAGGCTAACCTCTATAAAAAGTAGGAGTTTAAAGAGCGTGGGAAAAAAAGAAGAGGGATATTCATTAATTGAAATGATTGTTGTTATGGCGTTAGTAGGATTAATGGGCTCTTGCTTCATGTTTAGTAGTAAGTGGGTAGAACATTTAGCACTTCGAAGTAAGGGAGAAGAAATAGTAGCAGGCATTGAATATGTTAAGCAGGCAGCAGCTTTATCAGGACAGTCTTACAATTTATTTTTTATAGATGATAGAGTACTTGTAAGAAAGGGAATATGGGATAAGCCCATTTATACAATTGATTTAGCATCTAATCAAAAAATCACTTTTCATCACAAAGATAGTCCTAAGGGATGGCAACAAAATATAACGTTTAATGGGACAATAGCAACGGAAGATGCTGGAACCATTAAACTTCAAAATGTAACAATAGGAGAACAGGTTCGTATTACAGTAGGTGTTGCAACAAGTAAAGTTAGGGTTTATTATGAAAAGATATAAGAGGATAACAGGAAAATTGGAGGAGAGGGGAACAAAATGACGATTTGTTTAATTGGGTTTATGGGTAGTGGAAAGACCACTATAGGGAAAGAGTTAAAGGAAATGTTAGGCAAAAAATGGATCGATTTAGATGAATATATAGAGATACAGGAAGGCAAAAAGATTAGTGATATTTTTGAGCAAAAAGGTGAAAGCTATTTTAGAGAACTGGAACATATTTATTTAAAGCAGTTAATCAATGAAGGCGTCGAGATTATTTCAACAGGTGGCGGGATTATTACAACGCCTAAAAATAGCGAAATGCTTCAAAAGACATGTAGCATCTATTTAGAATATCCTTTTGATGTATTATATCAGAGAATAGAAGGAGATAATAATAGACCACTTGCAACTTCCTATGAAGCTCTTAAGACACGTTTTTTAAATCGTTTGGACTTGTATGAAAAAGCAGCACAGGTTAAAATTAACTGTAGGGATAAAAGTATAAATGAAATCGCCCAGGAAATAATAACTTATCTAAAGAAATAGCTTAGAAGGATGGAGTAAATGAATAATAGAGTAAAAAAATTACAAGATTACATGATGCAACATGAAATAGAAGGATTTGTAGTAGGTAGTGCACCAAATCGAATGTATTTAAGTGGATTTACGGGTTCTAGTGCTATGCTGCTGATCAGTTTAAATCAAGAACCTATTATTGTAACAGATTTTAGATATATGGAGCAGGTTTCAAAACAATGTCCGGATTTTAAGAGTATCGATCAGAAACAAAAAGGTACATTAGGTGCTATTTTAGAACAAGCAGAGCAAATGGGACTCAAAAAGGTAGCATTTGAAGCAGAACATGTAAGTTTTAGTACTTATGAAAATATGCAAAGAGCAGAAGCAATTAAATGGATTCCTACAAAAGGCGTGATAGAGGGCTTTAGACAAATTAAAGAAGAAAGCGAACTTGAAAAATTAGCTCAAGCAGAACATATAGGAGATTTAGCGTTTAAGGCGATTGTACCTTTTATTGAAAAGCATTGGAAAGATGGGCTTACAGAAAATGAAGTAGCACTTGAAATTGAGCGTGTAATGCGTCAAAATGGTGCTTCTGGAACTTCGTTTAGTACGATTGTTGCATCAGGTGCGAAATCTTCTCTACCACATGCTGTACCAGGTAATGAACCTTTAAAGAAAGGGGATTTTGTGGTAATGGACTTTGGATGTGTCTATGAAGGATACTGTTCAGATATGACACGTACAGTCGTTATTGGTGAAGCTAGTGAAAAGCATAAAGAGATTTATGAAACAGTGTTATCAGCGCAAAAAGCAGCACTTGAAGGAATTCGTGCAGGTCTTAAAGGTAAAGAAGTAGATGCTATGGCCAGAGATTATATTACTAAGGCAGGTTATGGTGAGTATTTTGGTCATGGTTTAGGCCATTCTGTAGGGATTGAGATTCATGAAAATCCTAGATTTTCAATGATGGAAGAACAAGTGATAGAAAGTGGCATGGTTATTACTGTAGAACCAGGTATTTATTTACCAGGTTTTGGTGGCGTTCGTATTGAAGATATGGTGGTTGTGACAAAAGATGGCATTAAAAACTTAACTCATTCGCCAAAGGAACTTATTATTATCAATTAAGACAAAAAAATCGTTGAAAATTTTAACAATGTAGTTTACACTATACTAGAAAAGAATTTTAGGAGGAACTGTAATGATATCAGCAGGTGATTTTAGAAACGGTGTTACTATCGAGTTCGAAGGTAACATTTATCAAATCGTTGAATTCCAACATGTAAAACCAGGTAAAGGTGCTGCGTTCGTACGTTGTAAAATAAAAAATATTAAAACAGGTGGTGTAGTAGAAAGAACTTTCCGTCCATCTGAAAAAGTACCAAAAGCTCACATTGAACGTAAAGATATGCAATATTTATATTCAGATGGTGAATTATTCCACTTCATGGATGTAAACACATATGATCAAATTGCAGTTAATGCAGAAACAGTAGGCGATTCATTAAAATTCGTTAAAGAAAATGAAATGGTTAAAATTGCTTCTCACCAAGGTGAAGTATTTGCTATTGAAGCACCACTTTCTGTTGAACTTGAAATTACTGAAACAGAACCAGGTGTTAAAGGTGATACAGCTCAAGGTGCTACAAAACCAGCTATCGTTGAAACTGGTGCTAGAGTAATGGTTCCATTATTCATCAACCAAGGTGAAAAAATCCGTATCGATACACGTACAGGTGAATACACAGGTAGAGCTTAATTCATAGGCTAAACCTTAAAAAGACGTTGCAGAGGTAACGTCTTTTTTTAATTCATAAAAAGTAAATAGAATGAAAAGGAGAGCAGAAAGTCGATATAGACTTTCTGCTTTTTATTTTGGGGAATTTTTTTAGTTCTAGCTTGTCTTGAAAAAGCATATATTGAGGATATAGCGTCAAAGACAAAGGAGGAATACAATGGAGGCCTTATTAAAGGTATTGCCGAATCGTATTAAAACAGGACTAGCTTGTTTAACAAGTGAAAAGAAAAAGTCTTTACAAGAAATACGCTTACGAGTAGAGCAGCCTCTTATTTTGAAGATACAAGGAGAAGAGTCTGGATTAGATGAAAGAGGCACTTGTCCTTTAAATCAGAGCATTAAAATGACCAAGCAGGAATTAACGGATATTTTACACTATATGAGTGATTTTTCTTTATATGCCCTAGAAGATGAACTAAGACAAGGTTTTATGACTTTAGAGGGAGGGCATCGTGTAGGTCTAGTTGGTAAGGTGGTGCTAGAAAATAATCACATTAAAACTTTAAGATCTATTAGTGGCATGAATATTCGTATTGCCCATGAGGTGTTAGGGTGCAGTATTAAGGTAATGCCCTATGTGGTAGGGAGAGATAAGGTATATCATACCTTAATTGTATCACCACCAGGATGTGGCAAGACGACTTTGTTAAGGGATATGATTTATCAACTAAGTGAAGGATTTAAAGGTTATGGGCCTTATACTGTAGGCGTGGTGGATGAACGTTCAGAGATTGCGGCATGCTACCAGGGAGTACCACAAAATCACTTAGGCATGCGTACAGATGTTTTAGATGGCTGTCCTAAAGTAGAAGGTATGAGAATGCTATTACGTGCAATGTCGCCTCAGGTGGTAGCAGTAGATGAAATAGGTAACAGTGCAGATTGCCAGGCAATTGAAGAGATGTTAAGTGCCGGGGTCTCTATTATATGTACGGTGCATGGTAAGGATGAGAGAGAATGTTTAAAGAAACCTTATCTGGGAGTACTACTTGAAGAAGGATTATTTGAAAGAGTCGTTATACTTTCTTATAGACAAGGACCTTGTACAGTCGAGTCAATATTAGATGGTACAAAAGGAATGAAGCGGATAATTTAATATTGGATAAAGGGGATGAGGAAGTGAAATGGCTATTACTCGTATTGATCTTTTTTGCTTGTACAGTGGTAGGTGTTTGGATAGATGAAGATCAACGAAAAAGGATTAAAGAACTAGAAAAATTTATTTATTTATTTGAACTTTTAAAGGCGGAAATTGATTATCAATTAACCCCTTTAAAAGAAGCATGCGTGCAAGCGGGCCAAAGGGAAGAACGAGGTATTGGCAAGATATTTCTTAACTTCGCTAATCAGTTAGAGGCAAAAGAGAGTGTGGACTTAAATGCTATGTGGATGGGAGCACTAGAAGCGTACAAAGGACAGTTACATTTACAGGAAAAGGATTATGAAATGTTATCTGCTTTTAGTGGTGCTTGTGGCTACCTAGATAAGAATATGCAAAAAAGAAATCTAGATATGATCATTGAGAAAATACAACGTGAGAGAAAATTATCAGAAGAGAAGTATGAGAGATGTAGTAAACTCAATAAGTCGTTAGGTGCCTTAATTGGTGCGGCATTAGTCATTTTCCTAATTTAAATCGCTTATCCAAAATTTTAGTAATATAAAAGGCAAAAAAGCAATAAAGTAAAGAATAGAAGTTGGACAAAGCTTAGAAGAGGGAAAAGAAAAGGGGGAAAAGGTATGTTTGATTTTTCGGTAATCTTTAAACTAGCAGGGTTAGGAATCTGTGTAGCTATCTTAAATATGCTCTTAGATAGTGTAGGTGCTAAGGAGTGGAAATTTCCAATTTCAGTAGTAGGTGTGATTATGGGGTTACTGTTAATTTTAAACTATGTTAGGCAGCTTTTTGAAGTTGTACAAACTTTCTCTATGTAGGGAGGAGTTATAGTGGAGATACTGAAGATTATTGTATTTGGCTTAATGGCAACTATACTAATTAATGTAGTGAGTTATCATGGTGGTTATGCAAAGGCGTATGGGGATTTAATCCGCATTTTAACAGTCACTATGTTTATGATTTTCATTGTGACGCAGCTTAGTGGAGTATATGCAGTTATTAAAGATTTAGCAGCAAAGTTACATATGGATGGTACTTATTTGAATATTGTTTTAAAAGTTGTAGCCATTGCTTATTTAGCAGAGTTTGGTGCACAGCTTTGTGAAGATGCAGGCGAAAAGGCAATTGGAGGAAAAATTCAATGGGCAGGTAAAGTGATGATTTTTGTGGTAGCAACACCAGTGATTTTAGCGCTTATGAACTTGATTGCAGATCTCATATAGGGGGAGGAGACTTATGCAAAAACTAATGAGGACCTTGTGGTATAGTCTCATTTTGGTTATGACTTTTTTTGCATCGGGTATAGCATTAAGTGCCGAGCCCATCAGTCAGGTAGAACCCGTTACTATTGGAACAGATGAAGTGACAGAGGAAGAAATTGTGAATTATGGGGTGAATTTGTTTGATTGGGAAAGCATTGATGCCTTGCAAAAGGAATTATCCGCAGCAATGCCAGAAGATATTCACTTTGATTTAAAAAGTGAAATGCAAAAGATAATAAAAGGGGAACAGGGATTAAACATTAATACCATACTAAACTTTATTTTAAATGCTTTATTTAGTGAAATGGGAACTTTTATACAATTAGGTGCACGTTTTGTTTTGATTGTTTTATTATGCAATCTCTTACAGACACTAAGTAGCGCTTTTAAATCTAAAAATACAAGTAAAATTGCATTCTTTGTATGCTATATGGCTATTTTACTGAGTGTGGTGCAATCTTTTAGAGTAATGATTGAGCTTGCCATATTGGTCATTGATCAAATGTCTAAAGTTATGCTTGTGTGTATACCTATTTTATTAGCGTTTATGGCAACAAGTGGTTTTAATTTATCAGCAGGTGCCATGGCACCAGTTATTCTTTCTACTTTAAATTTAATGACTTACCTTATTAAAGTCATTGTGTTACCGTGTATTATTTCTATTATTGTTTTAGAAGTGGTAAGTGCTATGAGTGAAGAATTTAAAGTGGATAAATTAATAGGACTTTTTTATAAAGGGATTAAATGGGGGCTAAGAAGTATACTGGGATTAAGTGTAGCTATATTAGGGCTTTATCGTTTAACGATGCCAGGTGTAGATATGACCTTAAAGCAAGCCACCGTTAAGTTTTCCAGTGCTTTTATTCCAGTTGTAGGTAGTGCAGTAGGAGGAACCATTGAATTTATTGCAAAATGTTCTGTGTTATTAAAAAATAGTTTTGCAGGTGGCGTGATTCTATGGATTGTAATTCTATTATCTATTCCAATGATTAAAATTTTTGCTTATGTCTGTGTATATCAAGTGGCAGGTGCAGTCATTGAACCCATAGGGGATAAAAAGATGGCAAAAATAGCAACTAAATTAGGTAAAGGCTGTCAGTTTATTATGAGTAGTGTAGGAATTATAGCGCTATTTTGTATTTGTGCACTAGCGATTTGTATGACCATAACAGCTAGTGGCGTATAGGAGGAGAGACATGAGTGACTATTTACAGTATTTAATTTGGATGATGCTTTTTGTGATTGTCATAGAAATGGTCTTTCCTGAAATGGCTTATAAAAAATATATTAAATTAGTATTGGGATGTATCTTGGTGTATACCATGCTGAAACCTATTGTAGGACTTGTGAAGGTAGATGGAGCTGATTACAAGGATTATGTAGAACGCTATCAAAAGATATTAGCTGTAGATGGAAGTATACAGGAAAATTATGAGAATCAGGTGGAAAGCCAAAAAGAAAGCCTAGAAAAAATGTACCAAATAGGAATGAAACAATGTATAGAAGAGCAGGTTGCAGTCAGCGTTCAGCAACTACAAATTACATTTAACGAAGATGAAATAGAAAGAGTAGACCTTTGTGTAGGGAAACAGAATGACATAATTAAGATAGGTGAAATTCATATAGGAGATAAAAGTGATACTGTAGATGGAGCTGAAGAAGAGTTAAAAAATAAAATAAAAACTTGTCTCAAAGACTTCTATAATGTACAAGACTGTAATATATATATTACAGTACAAAAGAATTAAAGGGGGGATGTATGTGGCAGAAGGATTTACGAAGTGGGCAAAGGAAGAAAAGAATAGAAAGTATGTTGTGGTTATTGCAGGCGTTGTATTAGTAGCCATTGGTATTACTTTTTGGCCTTCTAATCAAAATGGCAACCAGTCAAGTCCTGTGACAACAACGATTAAACAAGCAGTAACAAATGATGAAGACGACTACGAAGCAGTGATTGAGAAAAAACTTACTAATATGCTTGCTAAAATGGAAGGGGTAGGCTCGGTCAATGTAATGGTAACCGTTAAGGCAAACGAGGAAAAAATACTTGCAGAAGATACTTCCTCTTCAACACAAAGGACAGAGGAAAAAGATCAAGCAGGTGGAACAAGAGTAACAGATCATACGCAGCAAACAGAAGACGTCGTGTTACAAAATGGCAATACACCATATGTGATAAAAGAATATGCGCCAGAGATTAGAGGTGTCTTTATATTAGCAGAAGGAGCAGGTGACAGCTTGGTAAAAAATCAAATCACAGATGCTGTTTCCAAGCTATTAGATGTTCCAGTACATAAAATTTCCGTAGAAAAGAAGAAAAATTAGGAGGGTGAATATGTTTAATTTGAAAAGAAATCAAATCATCATTACCGTGCTTGTTTTTATGATCGCTATTGCAGCGTACTTAAATACGCAAGAAACACCAGATAGTTTTCAGGCAAATTATGTAGCAGAAAATGAAATAACTCAGCCAGAGGAAGTGGACTTTTTTGCAGGCTATGACGAACAAGTTGCGGCAGTAGATGGAAATGTAGAAACGCCAGATATGGAAGATTATACAGTAGAAGGAGACACATCACTTGAAGAATTATCTTTAAATGAGGCAAATAATACAGAAAGTATGACAGCAACCATTACTAAAAAAACTGAAGAAGCGTTTGGTAATGTAGAAGTAGAAGCAAGTAAAAATCTAGAAGATAATTATTTTGCTGAAGAGAAATTATTAAGAGAACAAAGTCGTGCTCAACAAGTTGAACAATTAACAGAATATGTAGCTAATGAAAATTTAGATCAAGATGCAAAATCTAAAGCAGCAGCTAATCTTATTGAAATTCAAGAAAGAATTGAAAAAGAAAATAGTGCAGAAGCTTTATTAAAAGCAAAAGGTTTTAGTGAAGTTTATGTACGTATAGATGATGATACAGTAGATGTTGTTGTAAATAAAGCAGAATTAACAGAGACTGAGATTGCACAAATCGAAGAAATTGTGAATCGTAAAACAGGTTATAGTGTTGGAAAGATTAATATTACACCTTTAAATGGTGTAGCAAATAATTAGTAAAAATATTGATAATCACCTATCCTTGGAATTATCCAAGAACAGGTGATTTTTTGTTTTTATAGTAAAGTGTTATATTTTGATTGAAATGGGGATACTTAAAATAATAAAAAGTCTAATTTGATGGCAATTTCCTAAAAATGGTTAGGTGAAACTAAAAAAAATTGCAAGCCTTGTATTTTTTGTATATAATAAAACCATAAGATAAGATGATAGCCTATAGGAGGTATAGAGATGGACGAGCAAAATGTAATCGGACTAGAAACCACAGAAGAAGTTGATCAAATACAAATAGCAGATGATGTTATTGCTGTCGTAGCTGAGATTGCGGCATTGGAAGTAGATGGAATTACTGCAACAACTGCAGGTAAAGGTGACTTAATGCAAGCACTTAGTGGTAAAAAAAGACCAAAAGGTATTAAAATTGAAGTGAGTGAAAATGAAGTCTTTATTGATCTTGGTATCATGGTAAAATACGGTGTTAAGATTCAAAAGGTTTGTAAGGAAGCTCAAGAAAAAGTTAAGAATTCAGTAGAAACAATGACAGGACTTAATGTGATTTCAGTAAATATCCATGTTGTTGGTGTACATTTTGATAAAGAACAAGAAGCCTAATAGGTAGGGATAGCCAACTTTCCGGAAGCATTAGGAAGTTGGCTTTATTTTTAAGGAGGATATAATGACTAGACGTAATGCGAGAGAAATCGTAATGCAAATGTTATACGAAGGAAACTTTCATGATGAGACTGAAAGAGAGCGTATTATTTACGATACAATAAAAGAAATGGATCAAGAAGAAAAGAAAAATAACAAAGCAGTGATTAGCTTTATGGAGTCACTTTACTTTGGCGTGTATGAGCATCTTAATGAAATTGATGTAGTCATTGAAAAACATGCAACAAACTGGTCATTTAGCCGTATTGCGAAAGTAGATTTAAGTATTTTACGCCTTGCAATTTATGAGCTTAAATATACAGATGTACCACAAAAAGTAGCAGTAAACGAAGCAGTTGAAATTGCAAAAATATTTAGTACTGAAAAATCTCCTAAGTTTATTAATGGTATTTTAGGTAGCGTGATTAAAGAAACTGAGGTTTAATCATGAAAAGAAAAATTGTATCGGTATGGGAAGTTAATCAATATGTGAGTCGATTAATTGAAGAGGATTATACGCTTAGTGACCTTTGGCTTCAAGGTGAAGTCTCTAACTGTAAGTATCACCATTCTGGTCATGTTTATTTTACGATTAAAGATGCACGAGCAAGCCTTCAATCAGTTATGTTTGAAAGGGATGCTAGGCGTCTTTCTTTTCGTTTAGAAGAAGGTATGAAAATTTATGCTAGAGTGCGTATCACTATTTATGAGAAAACAGGCGCTTATCAAGCTTACGTTTTTGATATAGAAAAGCAAGGTAAAGGGCTTTTATATGAACGCTTTGAAAGGCTCAAAGCTCAGCTTGCTCAGGAAGGATTATTTGATGAGGATTTAAAAAAGCCAATTCCTCGTTTTCCTAAAAATGTAGGGATCATTACTTCACAAACAGGTGCGGCAGTTAGGGATATTATCCAGGTAGCAAGACGTAGAAATCCAGGTATTCCCCTTACAATTTATCCAACCCATGTTCAAGGGGAATATGCAGTGGCAGAAATTGTAGAAGCCCTGCGTGTTGCTAATGAAGAAAAAAGAGTAGATGTGATTATATTGGGACGAGGAGGCGGCTCCATAGAAGATTTATGGGCATTCAATGAAGAAGCTGTTGCAAGAGCTATTGCTGCTTCTCATATTCCAGTGGTATCTGCTGTTGGGCATGAGGTGGACTTTACGATTTCCGATTTTGTAAGTGATAAGAGGGCTGCTACTCCTTCAGCAGCGGCAGAACTGGTTGTTCCTTCACAAGAGGAGTGGATGGAAATGGTTTTAAATTATAAACATACACTTAGTATCCGTATGGAAGCTAAGACAGGGGCAGCACGTCGTCAGTTAGAATATCTTATGTCACGTCCTGTATTTGCGAAAAAAGACTTGTTTTATAAAACTAAGATGCAAACCATTGATGACTATTCTTATAAACTAAGTCATGCTTATGAAAGATTATTAGGCGTTCATCAAAAGCGTTATGAAATAGCAGTGCATAATTTAGAACGATTATCCCCACTTAGCACGTTAAAAAGAGGCTATAGTTTAGTCAGTAAAGAGGAATATCTGGTAAAATCTGTTAAAGAAGTAACACCAGGTGATATTGTAGAAATTACAGTGACAGATGGTCAGTTTAAAGCTAAAGTGTGTATGAAGGAGTAAGAAGATGCCAAGAAAATCAGACAAAAATTTTGAAAAAGCAATTTTAGAACTGGAAGCAAGTGTGAAACGTCTTGAAGAGGGCGATATCACTTTAGAAGAAAGCATTAAGGAATACAAAAAAGGCATGGATTTAGCTGCTTATTGTATGGAAGTGCTCAAAAAAGCAGAACATGAAATCTATGTGTACGAGGATGCACATTATAAAAAATTTGAAGAGGGGGAAAGCTAATGGCAGTAGAAATGAGTTCTTATGTGACTCATGTGAATACAGCACTTAGTGAGTATTTGCCTAAAAGAACGGGTTATTTTGAAACCATCTATGATGCCATGCACTATAGCCTAGAGGCAGGTGGTAAACGTATTAGACCTATTCTCATGCAACTTTGTTATGAAGCAGTGGGTGGAAAAGAATCCATTGACGCTTATTTATGTGCTATTGAGATGATTCACACTTATTCCTTAGTTCATGATGATTTACCAGCCATGGACAATGATGATTATAGACGTGGTAAACTGACTAATCATAAGGTATTTGGTGAGGCTATAGCAATCTTAGCAGGTGATGGATTATTAACAGAAGCTTTTCATATGATGCTCCAAGATGTCTTAACACACGGAGGTCAGGAGCGTGTACATGCAGCATGCATTTTAGCTAGTGCGAGTGGTGTAGAAGGTATGATAGGTGGTCAAGTATTAGATATGCAAAGTGAAAATAAGGTGATCGATAAAGATACCTTAGATATAATTCACTTAAACAAAACAGGTGCGTTAATTGCAGCTGCAACAAAAATGGGAGCTGTATTAGCAGGTGGTTCGGCAAGAGAGATTAGTCTTCTTGAAGCGTATGGAAAATACATAGGTAAAGTTTTTCAAATTGTCGATGATATCTTAGATGCTACATCAACCATGGAGGAACTAGGAAAACCTATTGGAAGTGATATGGAGAATCACAAAAATACGTATTTAAGTTTTTATAGTGTAGAAGAATGTTATAAAATTGCCGAAGAGCTTACAACTAAAGCAATTGGGTTATTAAATCAAATAGAAGGCGATACCCATCTTTTAGAACAGATTGCAATGCAGCTCATCAAAAGAAGAAATTGAGGGTGGATGAATGAATGCTTTAGCTGAACTTTTTAGTAATAAAATTCTATGGGTAGCGGTATTAAGTTGGTTTATTGCACAGTTCTTAAAAATAGTGGTAACACTATTACAAGAACATCGTTTAGACCTTACTAAATTTTGGGCTTCCGGGGGAATGCCAAGTTCTCATAGTTCATTTGTGATGGCATTAGCGGGTAGTGTAGGTCAATTATATGGATTTGATAGTGTGTATTTTGCGATTGCCATGGTATTTAGTTTTATTGTAATGTATGATGCAGCCAATGTGAGATTAGAAGCAGGGAAGCAAGCAGCAGTCATTAATCAAATTATACAAGTGCTAGAAAATTCAGATCTCAATCCTGAAGAGCGCTTAAAAGAAATTTTAGGTCATACACCAATCCAAGTTTTGGCAGGTGGTATTTTAGGACTTATTGTTTCTATTCTTTGTTTTTTATAATAAAGTAGAGAGATTGGTGTAAAAATATATAGGGGCAAGGTGAATTTTAAATCAATCGAAGTTCACTTTGCTACTTTTATAAAGTACAACTGATGACATGCTTTTCAAAGTCAAGATGCGGTATTCTAGTCAATTTAGGTTATTCTGAAGACGGGGCTAAAAATCCGTTTAAGGGCATATCGATGAAGTTCCTGGTGTTGGCTTGTGACGCCCCGTTATGGGCTGATACTGGGAGTTAAGGTTTGTGGGCGATCCATAAGGGCATATGGGCGTTGACCCACTTACCGTGGAGACCTATGATTGTGCATTAAGCCATGGGCTTAATGTACGACTTAGGATGAAACCTACCATGCGGTGTCTAGCTGTGGGTAGAGTAGCCTTCCTTGAGTGATGAAAGGGGGATACTCATTTACAAGCCTAATCTTCGGCCAAAGATTAGGTTTGGATTGTGGGTAGAAACCTTATTTGCAAAAGAGGATAGGAGTAGCTTAGATTGTAAAAGGAAAACTTCTAGACCGTTTCTAATGAAGATAATATTTGGATTACAGTGTGGCTTTAAGGCGATCTGGCGTCCTAGCCTGTGAAGCTAGGAAAGTTTCTTTAAAGAGAAATCACTTTTTTGGCGACAAGAAAGTAGGGACTTGGGAAAACCTGCCAGACTATATACCACAAAATTTACAAATATTATTGTCTTGATTTTGAAAAGTTTGTGATGAGTTGAATAAGAAGGAGCTTAAATATGATTAAAAGAATTAAATTTAAGCAAGTAAAAGTTAAAAAACAAAGTCCTAAAACGGTATTATTAATTATAGGAATTACTTTTATCATCGCCACATTTTTTAGTTATATATTTGAGGTACTATTAGGAGATGTACCTTTATTAATTGCCTTTTTTTTATTAATTAGTATTATCATTATAGGGATTATCTGTGATGGAATTGGCAATGCAGTTGTTGCTGTAGATGAAATAAGTTTTCATTCCATGGCGGCTTCTAGGGTAAAAGGTGCAAAAGAAAGCATTGTACTTATTCGAAATGCACCTATGGTTGCTAATTTATTTAATGATGTCATTGGAGATATATGTGGTATTATTTCAGGAAGTACAGCTAGTGCTATTGTACTTTCTATAGAAAGCGGATTTGGGATACAGTCTGTTCTGCTATCCATTGCCATGAGTGGATTTGTTGCTGCATTAACCGTTGGAGGGAAAGCAATTGGTAAAGGTTTTGCTATTGCGAGAGCCCGTTATATTGTGTATTATGTAGGTATAGTCATGTACTATGTAAAAAAGTTAAAGCATAATAAAAAGTAGTCAAATGGCAATCTAAAAAGGTTGTCATTTTTTTAAGTAAGAGAATACAAAATAGCAAATTAATAGAAAATGCCTAGAAAAAAGGCAAAGATATGTAGTATTTATTTGGAGTCAATATAAAGGAGAACAAAAATCAAATGTTAGAATTATTAAAGACCATTCATAGTCCGGAAGACGTAAAGAAATTAAGTGTTGAAGAATTGGATGTATTGGCAAAAGACGTCCGCACTTTTTTAATTCAATCCTTATCCAAGACAGGTGGACATTTAGCCTCTAACTTAGGGGTTGTAGAATTAACAATTGCACTACACTATGTCTTTAATTCACCAAAAGACAAGTTTGTTTGGGATGTAGGACATCAAGCATATGTGCATAAAATTTTAACAGGGCGTAGAAGTGGATTTAAACATCTACGTCAATTAGATGGCATGAGTGGTTTCCCAAAACGTAAGGAAAGTGAACATGATGTATTTGAAACAGGACATAGTTCTACTTCAATTTCGGCAGCATTAGGTATGGCCAAGGCAAGAGACTTAAAAGGAGAAGATCATCAAGTTGTTGCCATTATTGGAGATGGTGCGCTAACAGGAGGCATGGCATTTGAGGCTTTAAATAATGCAGCACGTGCACATAGTCATTTGATCGTTATTTTAAATGATAATGAAATGTCAATTTCTAAAAATGTAGGTGGAATTGGTCGCTATTTAAATAAATTACGTTCTAGCAAAGATTATTTAAAAGTGAAAGAAGATGTAGAAGATGTACTTCATAAGGTACCTGTTGTAGGAGAACATATGGTGCGTACCATTAAAAAGACAAAGGAAAGTGTTAAAAGTTTTGTTATTGAAAACACATTATTTGAACAACTTGGTTTTACTTATCTAGGACCAGTGGATGGACACGATACCCAGGAGCTTATTGAAATCTTAAAAAATGCGAAAACAATGCGAGGGCCTATTCTTATTCATGTGAAATCAAAAAAGGGAAAAGGATATGCGTTAGCTGAAGAAAGACCAGCTGAATTTCACGGGGTTAGTCCATTTTGTATTCGTACAGGAGAAGGTAACTCTAAGTCTAGTGGACAAAGTTTTTCAAGTGCCTTTGGAGCATCTGTGTTAAATGCAGCTGACAGAAATGAAAAGGTAGTAGCTATTACCGCAGCTATGCCAGAAGGAACAGGACTACGCGATTTTGCAAAAGCTTACCCACGTCGATTCTTTGATGTGGGAATTGCTGAGGAGCATGCACTTACCTTTGCAGCAGGTATGGCCAGTGAAGGCTATAAGCCAGTTGTGGCCATATACTCTTCCTTCTTACAACGTGCATATGATCAGATTTTGCATGATGTATGCTTACAAAATTTAAATGTTATTTTAGGTGTGGATCGTGCTGGGCTAGTGGGAGAAGACGGACCAACGCATCATGGATTATATGATATAGCCTTTTTAGGTAGTATGCCTAATATGACAGTGCTTGCACCTAAAATGCCAGAAGAAATGGAGGCAGCGTTAGAGTATGCACTGGTTCATAAAGGTCCTATTGCAATTCGTTATCCAAGAGGTACCACTTCTTTAGGGATTGAATATAAGAATAATTTTGAAGATTTAGAGTTTAGAAGTTTGAAGAATGGTAATAATATGGCTATATTGGCTGTAGGACGTATGGTAGAAACAGCCCTTAAGGTAAGTGAACTTCTTAAGGAGAAAGGTTATGAGGTGGCTGTTATTGAAGCACCATGTGTATGTCCTGTAAATAAAGCAGATATCGCTAAGCTAGCTGAGTCTTATCACTACCTGTTTACTTTAGAAGATGGTATAATACAAGGAGGATTTGGTGAAAAGGTATTTGCACAACTTGCTTTAATGGAAGCAAAGGTGAAAGGAAAATGTTTTGGACACCAATCAGGCATTGTACCGCATGGTAAGGTAGAAGCTCTATTTGAAAGAGAACACTTAGATGCAGGTAGTATTACAAATGAACTTTTAACAATATTTGAGAAAGAGAGCGAATAGATGAGTGAGCAAATAGAGCAAGCAACCAATGTACTGGAAGAAGCATTAAAAGCAGAAACAGTAGAAGTTGTTATTGATCAAAAATATTTAAACAGTAAGGAACGCCTCGATATTCAAATTGTAGAAAGAGGTTTAGCCGAGTCTAGACAAAAAGCCAAAGCTTATATTATGGCCGGTGTTGTTTATGTAGATGGTATGCGTGAAGATAAAGCAGGCCTTAAAGTAAAGCGTGGAGCGACTATAGAAGTTAGAGAAAAGATGAAATATGTAAGTCGTGGTGGTTTAAAATTAGAGAAAGCTATGAATAGCTTTGATATTCAATTAGAAGGCAAAGTGTGTATGGATGTAGGGGCTTCTACAGGAGGTTTCACAGACTGTATGTTGCAAAATGGTGCTTCTAAAGTTTATTCGGTCGATGTAGGTTATGGGCAATTTGCTTGGAAGCTAAGACAGGATCCAAGGGTTGTTTGTATGGAAAAAACCAATATTCGTTATCTGACTCCAGATCGATTAGAAGAGAAAGTAGCTTTTTGTTCCATAGATGTTTCTTTTATTTCATTAACAAAAGTACTTGGTCCTATTTTAGAGTTATTAAATGAAGATGCAGAAATTGTTGCACTTATTAAGCCACAATTTGAAGCAGGAAGAGAGCAAGTAGAAAAACATGGTGTAGTTAAGAATCCAAAGGTTCATGAGAATGTTATTGATCAAATATGGGATTTTGCAAAATCACTTCATTTAGTGATTAAAGGGTTAAGTTTTTCACCTATTAAAGGTCCAGAAGGCAATATTGAATATTTAATTCATTTAGCTAGAGTAGGAGAAGATAGCCTTTTAGATAAAGAATTTGCAATCAAAGAGATTGTAAATGCTTCGCATGATACTTTATAAATAAGGGGATGAGGAGATTGAGACATATAGGTATTATACCAAACTTAATGAAGGATAAAGACCTTACGTATACAAACCAAATTACAAGTTTGCTTAATAAACATAACATTTCCCCTTATATGGATAGAGAAATAGCCCCTAAAGTAGAAGGAAATGCAAATGGTGTTGAAATTGAACGCCTTTATGAATTATGTGATTGTTTAATTGTTATTGGTGGTGATGGGACAATTTTAGGAACAGCTGAAGCAGCTAGTTTAAAAGATATTCCAATTGTAGGTGTGAATTTAGGACGATTAGGTTTTTTAGCGGATATTGAACTAGATGAGATTGAAGAAGCTATTGAGAGACTCATTCATGGAAAGTATAACATTGAGGAACGTATGATGTTACGTGCAACTATTATTGGGGCAAATGGTGAAAAAAGTATATTTTATGCTTTAAATGAGATCAATGTGACCAGAGGGAGCTTTTCAAGATTAGTAGAATTCAAAATTACAATTAATGATGAGTTAAGTGGTATCTATCCTGCAGATGGAGTGCTTGTAGCAACCCCTACAGGATCTACAGCTTATAATTTGTCAGCAGGAGGACCAATTGTTGTGCCACTAGCACAAAGCTATGTTGTGACACCTATCTGTCCTCACACACTGCACTCAAAATCAATTGTACTATGTAAAGAGGATAAGGTGTGTATTACAACGTTAGAAGAGACAAAAGATATGGCACTAAGTATGGATGGAAAACTTCAAATGTATCTGACACCACAGGATGTGGTTTATATTGAACGCTCACCTTATGTGACAAAATTAGTTAAAATATCAGAGCGCAAGTTTTTTGAAATCCTTAGAGAAAAAATGTTTGAAAGGAGAAGATAAAAGGTGGGAATGAAGGAACAGCGTCAGTCTAAAATCTTAAGTCTGATTCATAAACAAGAGATTGGGACACAAGAAGATTTAGCAAATGCTTTGTTAGATGAAGGGTTTAATGTAACGCAAGCAACGGTATCAAGAGATATTAGAGAATTAAAACTTACCAAGGTAGCAGCACGTAGTGGTGGACAAAAGTATGTTGCATTGGCTAATGTAGAACAACAAGTTTCGGAAAAAGTGGTACGCGTTTTTAAAGATGCTTTTGTAAGTATTGATTATGCAGGCAATACCATTGTTATTCGTACTTTAGTAGGAATGGGCAATGCAGTAGCAGCTGCCATTGATGCTTTTAATATTCAAGAGATTATAGGAACCTTGGCTGGTGATGATACGATTTTCTGCTTAGTAAAGCATGAAGAGCATATTGAAGCGGTTATAGACCAATTGAAGATTATATTAAGCACATAAACAAGGAGGCGCATAGAAATGCTCACATATATGAAAGTAAAAAATGTAGCCCTTATTGAAGAGCTAGAGCTTACATTAAATCCGAAGCTAAATATTTTTAGCGGGGAAACAGGAGCAGGTAAATCTATGCTCATCGACTCTATTCAATTTGCCATTGGAAATCGTAGTTCTAAGCAGATGATCCGAAAAGGTGAGGATATGGCCAGTGTTACTTTATGTTTTATAGATTATATTGGCCTGGGTATTGCATTTTTACAGGAAAATGAAATTCCATTTGAAGAAAATGAGATTATTTTAGAACGTGTGATTTATCAAACAGGGCGTACTACTTATAAGATTAATGGCGTAATCACAACAAGACAAATGGTAAAAAGCTTATCTGAAATTTTAATAGATGTTCATGGACAACATGAGCCACAATCCTTATTAGATATTTCAAATCATATTCGATTATTAGATAGTTTTGGTGAAAAATCCTTTTTAGACCAGAAAGAACAATATAAAAAGCTCTATGAACGTCTTCAGGAAGTTAAAGCATCTCTAAGTAAAATCGGAGATAATGATCGGAAAAGATTACAACTTAAAGATATGCTTACTTTCCAGGTAGAAGAAATTAAAGCTGCTAAACTTAAAAAGGGTGAAGAAGAAGCGCTAAAAGAGCAATATGATATTTTATCTCATGCAGAAAAGATTATGATGCAATGTCAAAAGGCTTATGAGTTTTTAGATGGTGATAGTGAAGTAAGTTCTGCCATTATGTTAGGGAAAGCTATTCATGCTCTACAAGATATTAGTAATATTACAAGTGAGATTAATGGCTTATATGAGCAGTTTTTATCGATTCAGGCCGAGCTTCAAGATGCTACTTATCAAATTAGACGATTTGTAGATGATGTTGAATATTCACCTGAACTCTTATTAGAGATTCAAAATCGTTTAGATTTAATTTACCGATTAAAACAAAAATATGGTACAAGTATTGAAGAGATTTTAAATTACCAAGATGAATGTGAAAAAGAATTGGCTGAATTAGAAGATGGCGAGCATAATAAAGAAAAATTAGAAGCTGAGTATGAAAAGTTACAAATACAATTGGATGAGATTGCAGAACAGTTATCCGAGGCAAGAAAGCAAATTGCTTCTACCATTGAAGTAGCCATCGATCATCATCTTCATGATTTACAAATGCCATATGCTAAATTTGAAGTAGCTATAGAGGATTTAGAAACCTTTAATAGTTATGGTAAAAATGATGTAGAGTTCTTAATTCGTACAAACCTAGGTGAAGATGTACATCCACTTTCAAAAATTGCTTCTGGAGGGGAAATTTCTAGGGTGATGTTAGCTATTAAGACGGTGCTGGTATTAGGTGATACTATTAATACAGTAATCTTCGATGAAATTGATACAGGAATTAGTGGGCTTGCAGCTCAAAAAGTTGCGGAAAAACTGGCTTTGATTGCTAAAGATAGACAAGTACTTTGTATTACACATTTACCTCAAATTGCAGCTATGGGTGATAGCCATTACCTTATTGAAAAATGTGCAACAGAAAATAAAACGACAACGCATTTAAATCGTCTAGAAGTTCCAGCAATTCATGAGGAGCTTTGTAGGTTAATGGGGGGAATGGTTTCTGAAAGTACCCTTCAAAGTGCGGCAGAGCTAAAAAATAGAGCTAACGATTTTAAAACAAATCTTTAAGAGAAAAGAATTTCATAGTTAGAAAATAGTTTACAAAAAAGAGTGTTCATCAAAAGGATGAACACTCTTTTTTGGGCTTTAAAGAAGAAATATACGTGAAGTATGGGGCTGTTGTATAAATGTTTTAAAAAAAGGATATTTTAAATAATAGAGCATAAGTCAAGCTAATATATAGGAAGTGAAGCAATGAAGAATACAAAAAAAAGACATGCACTGACCTATTGTGTTTTGTTATTTATTATGATGCTTATAGCAACACCTCTGGTGGTTTCTAATTTCTTCTTACCTTCTGAAATTAAGCTGATAGTAGGAGAAGAGCATCATTTTAATTTTGATCTCCCATTGAAGGCTAATATACTTAAAGGAAATAATATTATTATCAAAGATGACGCAGAACAATTTATAGAAAGTCATATAGTGAATTTAAATAGATCTCTTTATGTAACGATGCCTGAGGAAGGAGAGACAGATGTTACCCTATCTTTTCTTGGAATTATTCCGCTTAAGACAGTATCCGTTAAGGCACTTTCTTATCAGACGCTAATACCTTCGGGAGATATAGTAGGTATTAAGGTTGAGACCAATGGTGTTATGGTATTAGGTGTAGGAGAATTTGAAACTGAAGATGCAACAGTTTCACCATGTAAAGATATCATTGAAGCAGGAGATATTATTTTAAAATGCAATGGTAAAGTAGTTGAGAATAAAGAAGCGTTTAGAGCACTTATTGAGTCTAGCAGTGAAAAAGAAGCATTATTAGAGATTTCACATAAAGGAGAAATAAAACAAGTTAAAGTAAAACCATTATATTCAAAGTCTGAAGATGAATATAAAATTGGATTATGGATTAAAGATAGTACTCAAGGAATTGGGACTATTACGTATATTAATCCTGAAAATGGTCATTTTGGTGCGCTAGGGCATGGGATTACAGACACACAAACACGTATTTTAACTCCTGTACGCACAGGTGAAATTATGGAAGTGTTTATTACTAAAATTAAAAAAGGTGAAAAGGGTACACCAGGTGAGCTAAGCGGTATTATAGATTATAATGAAGAAAGTCAACTTGGTAAAATTTGTTTAAATAGTTCTTTAGGTATTTATGGCGAAGTGAAAAAATCCTATTTGGAAGGCAAACAAAATGAAGCCCTTCCTATTGCATTTCAAGATGAAGTGCATGAGGGAAAAGCGAGTATTATGCTAAATTTAACGGGTGAAGGAAGCAAAGAATATGAAGTAGAAATACAAAAAGTTTCTAAATACAGCAATGAGCCTTCTAAAGGAATGGTGATTCGCATTGTCGATGAAGCATTACTAAGCTTAACCAATGGTATTGTTCAAGGAATGAGTGGAAGCCCTATATTGCAAGATGGCAAAATTATAGGTGCTGTAACCCATGTATTTGTACATGACCCTACAAGAGGATATGGAATATTTATAGAAAATATGATTAATAATTATTAAGTTTATATTAGAAAATGCGTAATGGTGAAGAAAGGGGGGCTTAATTGTAAAATAAAAATAAAAGTAACAAAAAATGGTATTGAAATTTACAGAATTGTTATATATAATTAGCTTAGTCAGAAAATTTAAAAATAAGAGAACTATATGGGGGGATTATTGTTGTTAGATCAAAAAATGAAAATACTAATTGCAGATGACAATAAAGATTTTTCAGATATTTTAATGGAATTTATCAATAGACAGGAAGACATGGAAGTTGTCGAGGTGGCAGGCAATGGGGAACAAGCTTGTGAACTTATTGCTGAAGCTAAACCAGATATTGTCATTTTAGATGTCATTATGCCTTATTTAGATGGAATAGGTGTATTAGAACGCATTAATACAATGGTTATAGAAAAACGTCCACTCTTTGTTATGCTCTCAGCCGTAGGACAAGATAAGATTACTGAACGTGCCTTAGCATTAGGAGCAGAGTATTATATTGTTAAACCGTTTGATATGGAAACTTTAGCAAATCGTATTAGACAGTTAAAAAATACGGCGTTAAGTAGTAATAACAACAATGGTATTATTTCTTCAACATCTTCTAGTTTAGCAAGTTCTAAACAATTATTACCAAAAACAAGGGGGATGGCGACAGGACATAATCTCGAAGCTGAAGTAACCAGTGTCATTCATGAAATTGGGGTACCTGCACATATTAAGGGATATCAATATCTAAGAGATGCAATCATTATGGTAATTAATGATATGGATATTCTTAATTCTATTACCAAACAGCTTTATCCATCTATTGCAAAACAATATAATACCACACCGAGTCGTGTAGAACGTGCGATTCGTCATGCGATTGAAGTAGCATGGAGTCGTGGGAAAATGGATACCATTGATCAATTATTTGGTTATACTGTAAACAACGGTAAAGGAAAGCCCACAAATAGCGAATTTATTGCACTCATTGCTGACCGTTTAAGGTTAGAAATGCAAGTAGGATAAGTATCGATAGTTAATAAAATCTATAAATCCTTTTAATTTATTGGTTAGAGTTATTGCCATAAATTAGGAGGATTTTTGAATGTTTAAGGAGCTTTTCTTTCAGATTGAGGATTATTTAGTTTATTGTAGGACGAAAGGATTATCGGTAAAAACGATTAAGTCTTACGAGCAAAGTTTAAGACTATTTGCTTAGGAATATAAGAGCATTTTTGAACTACTGCGTAGAATTTCAGTTGATAAAGAATAACGATGCTATGAAGATTAAGGAAGCGCACAATCCAAGAAGAGCAAGAGATTTTATTACATGAAGTAGTAAGACGATTTAATATTTTAAATAAATATAATTCAACGATTCCTTTTGCTATGATGTGGCTAACTAACACGTTAAATACCACATTAGGCAAGGGGAATTTTTTATTAGCTGTGAATTACAACTAATACACTTTAACAATTAGCGTATTAGCTTCAAAGGAGCAACATATAGGGATGCTTTATAAGGATTTAAGAAATTGAATTAATTGACAGAAAATTAGTCGAAGTATATGACTATTATAGATACGAATGTTATTTATAGATAGGTTGAATTTGTGGAGGAGAATAGTGTAATGTTTAGATATGTTCATACAAATATTGTTGCAAGAGATAAGAATAAACTAATTGATTTTTATAAAAAAGTTCTTCATTGTTGTAGTATTGGAGAAGTACGGGATTTACAAGGCCAGTGGCTTGATAAAATGACAGGACTTAATCATGCGCATATTACAGGTGAACATTTGGTGCTGCCAGGTTATGAAAATAGTTTACCAACAATAGAAATTTTTTCATATGATGAATTAAAGAATAGGATTGATTCCGAAATAAATCGCCCTGGCATTGCTCATATAGCATTTGAAGTTGATGATGTTCTTGAGACGCTTCGGGAGATTCTTGATAATGGTGGAAGTAAATTAGGAGAGGTCGTTACAGCAGATTATCCTAACAACGTTGAAGCAACGTTTGTTTATGCAAAAGATCCAGAAGGCAATATTCTTGAACTGCAAAGTTGGAGAAATAGATAGTGAAAAACTCTTGACTCATATACAGACTCTATTTGAGCATAAGGTGTAAAAAGAAACATTAACAACACCTACTAGCATCATTGAAACTTCAATCCAACCTCAAGCAGAAGTAAGTCTACATTACAATGCACCAATTTACACCAATAATAACCAATATGATGAAGTAGAAGAATTCTAATATAAAATTAGGAGTAGGACAGACTACTTTAACTAATGAGGATAAGACAAATAGGGAATATATTGATCATCAAATTCTTTAGTCGGGGAATGCAAT
>SVDC01000007.1:23542-64761 GCA_015058045.1 Cellulosilyticum sp. | reverse complement strand
CAGACTACTTTAACTAATGAGGATAAGACAAATAGGGAATATATTGATCATCAAATTCTTTAGTCGGGGAATGCAATATATGGAGCAGGCACACATTATATTAATCAAGGGACAGGCTTACCAATCAGTATTTATAAGGCTAAAAAAGAAGAGTTTGCCTAAAAGTTAAGAGGACTAGGTACGATTGAGGGTGTGGTTAATGGAAAAGAAATCTCTGTCAATATAGTAGATGTAAAAGTGATGGTGGAGGGATATGCTTCTATTAGAACGTTGAGCCAATATATAGATAAGGATAACACAACCCTTATTATTGATATAGGTATGAAAACAACAGATGTCATTTTAGTAGAATGGGATGATAAGTTTAGAATTAGTAATTATGGAACCACTAATATTGCACTTCATGATATTTATAAGGTGCTGCAAGAAAAGATAGCAGCAGAAGGTGTTGAGGTTACCATTGAGCAAATAGATAAAAAGATTAATAATAATAAACCTATTATTAGAACAGAAAAGGGTGATTTTAATTTAGAAGAGCATTTAGTTGATACAATTGGTGTATGTAGGGATATTATGAAAGATATTGAGAATAAATTTGGTAAAACAGTATTACATGGTAAGGTATTTATTGGTGGGGGAGCGGAAAAGTTTATGAAGGCAGTAGGTGGAAAGGTAAGAAATAATGTTGAAGTACCATGCGAGATGAGATGGTATGAAAATTATATAGGATATTTAATGTAATTTGAATAAATATATACAAATTTAAATGCTCAGTCATAAAAATGTGTTAGGTACATTAATATGGGATTTGGTATCAAAACATGCGTTAGAAACTATTTGGTTTTGGAAAAATTTGGATTTATAATAAAAGTATAACAAATATTTATTATATATAGTGTAGGTGGGGGATATTAAATGGAGCTAATCTTAATTCTAAAATCTATTTTTTGTGTAGCATCAATAGGGGTTATTTACATTATTTTGAGAGAAATTATTAGAAAAAAAACTAGCAAACAAGGTGTTTTACAAAGCATATTTGAAAGTAAAAAAAGAATTATTATATGGTATTTAGCGGCAGCTATGATATATGAAGTAATAAAATTGGTAATAGAGAGAGTAGGGGCATAGTGTGCTTAAAATAAATATACCATTATGTAGTTATACATAAGATTACATTGCTTCTAAAAGAGAGATTAGGTACTACAAAAGAAAGTTTAGCATTGAGATAGTGGGAGGTCAAAATGGATAAGGATCAGATATATTTAGTTGCAATGATTTTCATGATTGTGTCAATGATTAATCATTTATCACCTGTTAGTTTAGTATTTTGGGTAATCGGAATTGCAACGACGGTTACGGTGATAAATAAAAAGGGAGAAGGGGTTAACATTATGGATAACAAAAAAAGAAGAATTATATTAGGGATTGGAATAACATTAACAATATGTAGTTTAATTGAGGAAATAAGTATAGTTGCACTTTGTATGTTTGCAATTGGGTTTATATTAACAATTGAAATGGTTGAAAAAAAAGGAAGTCAATCAGAATAATGATGAGCATTATTAATAAAAATAACTACTGGTTAGGTGTTCTTAAGCATTTATCTATAGGGATAGCATTGTTAATAGGAAGTTATGAATCTAAAAATAAAATATTTATTATCGTCCATTACTACTTAGTATCATAGGTATTTTATGTATTTTTGTAGAATGGTTAATTTAAGTTTTAACATATTTTGTAGTATATAGGTTAAAAATAATAGAAGTTAAATAGTTATTTATGACAGCGAGGAGAAGACATCAATGAATGATGAGCAACACTTTGAAAGTTTCCTAGAGTATGGTAAAACTTTAAGTCCATTTGAATTAAAGAATGCTTTAATTGATATGGCTAGGGCAACAGAAAAACTAGGCACCTATACGCTTTTAAATGCAGGACGTGGAAATCCCAATTGGACAGCTTCTACACCTAGAGAAGCTTTTTTTACTTTAGGACAATTTGCAATAGGTGAAACAAGACGAATCATGGCTGAAGGTGCTTTAGCAGGGATTCCTTATAAAAAAGGAATTGCTGAGCGCTTTTATAAATATGTAGAAAGGAATCAAAACTTACCGGGGATCTTTTTATTGAAAGAGATAGTGGATTATGGGATTCAGGTACATGAGTTTGAACCAGATGACTGGGTTTATGAAATGGTAGATGGGATTATAGGCGATCATTACCCTATTCCGGACCGCATGCTTAAGCATACGGAAACAGTGGTTTGCACTTATTTGATGAAGGAAATGGGGGGAATGACTTCGGAGACGAAGGATTATGATTTATTTGCAGTTGAAGGCGGTACGGCAGCGATGTGTTATATTTTTGATACGTTAATTGCGAATCATTTATTAACCAAACGTGATCATGTTGCTGTAATGGTACCTATTTTTACACCTTATCTTGAGATTCCGGAGCTTAGTCGATATGAATTCCAAGTTACTTTTATTCATGCTGATGAGTTAAATGAAGAGGGTAGACATACTTGGCAATATTCTAAAGGAGAGTTAAATAAACTTAGAAATACAGATATTAAAGCGTTATTTGTTGTTAATCCAAGTAATCCTCCATCTGTGGCTATAGATACAGTAGGAATGGACTATTTAAAAGAAATTATAGAAGAGAGCAATCCAGAGCTAATGATTATTACAGATGATGTATATGGAACTTTTGCAGAGGATTTTCAATCTTTAATGACTAAGATTCCCTATCATACTATAGGCGTTTATTCGTTTTCAAAATATTTTGGTGTGACAGGCTGGAGGCTAGGCGTAATTGCCATGTATCATGAAAATATATTTGAAAAACTTTTAGGAAAACTTTCTACTGTTAATCGTGAAGATGTTATGAGTCGTTACCAAACTATGGTAGAAAATCCAAGCAAGCTTAAATTTATTGATCGTATTGTAGCCGATAGTAGGCAGGTTGCTTTAAACCATACAGCAGGATTATCTACACCCCAACAAATTCAAATGATGATTTTCTCAGCTTTTGCGTTATTAGATACTGAAGAGAAGTATAAAGAACAAACAAAGGCTATTTGTCATAGACGATTAAAGTTATTATATAAAAATCTAGATTTACCTTATTATCTTCAAGAACATAGCACTGCTTATTATAGGCAGATTGATTTATTGGTATGGGCAAGATTGGCACATGGACAGGCGTTTGTATCTTATTTAATAAGCCATTATGAACCTTTAGATATGCTTTATCACTTAGCAAAGGATTATGCCATCGTATTATTAAATGGGAATGGGTTTAAAGGACCGGATTGGTCGATTAGAGTTTCACTAGCAAATCTACCAGATGAGGCCTATGAGATGATTGGCAAAGCAATCAATAGCATTTTTCAAAGTTATGTAGAGAGCTGGAAGAAAGATAAAAAGAAAGCAAGTAAGCAAGTGGCTGATTGAAGGTAAGGTTGACTAAAGAGGATAATATAAGGCGAATAAAAATATAGTGATCGTAATAAAAGGCAACTTCTTATAGATAAGAGGCTGCCTTTTATTGTGTATAGTAAGAAGTAAATGAACTAAGAGTAATCATTAAGTTCTGTACGCTCATTAAGAGGCGTATAGTTTTTGTGTTTAGCAACACTTTTATATGCAGGGCGAATGATTTTACCGCAATTTACAATTTCTTCAATACGATGAGCACTCCAGCCTGCAATACGTGCAATAGCAAAGATTGGTGTGTAAAGTTCAAGTGGTAGATTGAGCATGTTATAGACAAATCCAGAGTAAAAGTCTACATTGGCACTAACACCTTTATACATTTTACGTTTTTCAGCAATCACTTTTGGTGCCAGAGTTTCAATTTTGTCATAGAAGTTAAATTCTGCATCTAATCCTTTTTCATGAGCCAATTTTTGAGCATACTTCTTTAAAATAATCGCACGTGGATCAGAGATGGAGTAAACAGCATGACCAATACCATAAATTAAACCAGATTGGTCAAAAGCCTCTTTGTTTAATAGACGCATCAGATAATCTTCTATGGCTGAATCATCAGTCCAGTCTTCTATGCTTTGTTTCATATCTGCTAGCATATGAACAACTTTAATATTAGCACCACCGTGGCGTGGTCCTTTTAAGGAACCTAGAGCAGCAGCAATGACAGAGTAAGTATCCGTACCAGATGAGGTTACAAGATGTGTTGTGAAGGTAGAGTTATTACCACCACCGTGTTCGGCGTGTAAGATAAGGGCTAAGTCTAATAAAGTAGCTTCTAGAGGGGTAAATTTGCAATCCGGTCTAAGCATATACAAGATATTTTCTGCAGTACTAAGTTCAGGTTTTGGAGCATGAATGTAGAGACTTTGATTTTGATGAGTATGTGCATAGGCTTGATATGCATAAACAGCTAGAGTAGGAAAACAGCCAATTAAAGAAACACATTGTCTAAGTACATTATAAGTAGAAGTATCATCAGGGTTATCATCATAGCTATAGAGTGCCAGTACACTACGTGCTAGAGAATTCATGATATCTTTACTGGGATTTTTAAGAATCATATCATTTACAAAGTCTATTGGAAGCTGACGTTCAGCACCTAATAAACTTTTAAACTCATTTAATGCTTCAGATGTAGGAAGGGATCCAAAAAGTAAAAGATAGGTGGTTTCTTCAAAACCAAAATGATGGTCTAGTAAATAACCATTTGTAATAAGAGAAACATCAATGCCGCGGTAAAGAAGTTGACCGGGAATGGGGATGGTCTCACCATCATCAACCATATAGGAGTGAACTTCACCAATATCTGTTAAACCAACTAACACACCACGTCCATCTAGATCACGTAGCCCCCGTTTAACCGAGTAGCGGGTAAAAAGCTCAGGATCAATATAGTTGATTTGGTTACAGATTTTAGAGAGTTTTAATAAAAATTCTTTTTTAGTTTCTTGCATTCGCATCACCTTACTTTCTTTATTTTTTATATTTTGAAAATTATATATTTTATAATTATACATAAAAACATGAAAAAATAGAAGTAGAAGTTTTTTATTTTTATAAGAATCATAAGTGATAAAGGAAGAAAAATGTATAAAAAATAGAACCAAACACTTTAGAGGAGAAGTGTTTGGCTCTATTTTTGATTAAACTTTTTATACTAAGGTAGGGTCAATTTTTTAATAAAAGATTCAGTTGGTGTAACATAGAGTGTTTTAAAGTTTGTATAAATAACCATACCTGGCTTAGCATTTGGAACTTTTTTGACATTGCGTTTATAAGTATAGTCAATAGGGACATGACTAGACATTTTACCACTACTATGATAAGCCGCAAGCATGGCACCTTCTAAGGTCGTTTCTTCTGAAATAGGCATGCCATCTATGCTTTTAATAATGACGTGAGAGCCAGGACCATCTTTAATGTGAAGCCATAAATCATTAGGTTTAGCAAATTTCATAGTAAGAGTATCATTTTGATAGTTATTTTTACCTACATAAATATCATGACCTTCTGTTGATTTGAAATGAAGGAAAGGAAGTTCTTTTTTACTAGGCTTCATTTTGGCTGCACCCTTACGTTTTTTGAGATAACCCATTTCTATAAGTTCCAAGCGAAGTTCCTGAATATCTTCTTTTGTTTGCAATAAATCTAATGAGAGGAGTACAGATTGAAGATACTTAATATCTTCTTCAATAATTTCTAGCTGTTCTTTGGCAGCAAGCTCTGTACGTTTTGCTTTATTATAAAGTTTATAATAAGATTGTGCATTTTCAATAGCTGTTAAATGAGACTCTAATGGAATTGTAATCTCAGTATAAGGTTCTTCGTAGTAATTTAGGGTCGTAAAGGAAGAAGCACCTTGTTCTACTTGGAAAGCATAAGCGGTTAAAAGTTCCCCATAGATTTTGTATAAATCTTTATGACCAGCTTCTTCTAAAGCTTTTTCTTGGATTTGTTTTTTTCGGACACTTCGATCTAGGAATGTATGAAGAAGCTTTTTTATATCTCCTGTTTTTTGTGCCACATTAAAATGGGTACTACGCTCAAAATAAAAGTGCTCCAGTAAGGCACTGATACTATTAAAACTTTGCGTTGTAAGGCTATCTAGGTTAGAAAGCTCAAAGCAATAGAAATCAGCTGGTAGTTCCTGTTCATCTAGATATAAAGTTGGTTCAAATTGGAAGCTTTCAACTTTTTGGAACGTCGATGTAAATGTTTTGAAAAGTACGCCTAGTGACTCTGAAGAAAGCGTAGAGGCTATAAGCTGACTATCTAAATGGCTTTTAGTACAAAGATTTTGTGCAAATATGGGGCTTAAGCCATTAAAACTGGTGTAAAGCGCTTTAAAAAGTGGCATCTCTTTAGAGTCGAGTTTAGTAGTAAATGTTACATTATCTACACCAAGAGGACTTAATCTATCACCACTTGGTGGTCTCACATAAGCACGATTTGGAAGGACTTCACGTACGCTACTTTTATCCAGAGAAATATGTTTAATACTATCAATAATCGTGCCATCTTCTCTCATTAAAATAATATTTGAATGACGTCCCATAATTTCAATGATAAGCTTTTTAATCTCTTTATCGCCTAATTCATTAGTGGTTTCAAAAGAAAAGCAAACGATACGTTCTAAATCAGGCTGGGCAATTTCTAAAAGTTTTCCACCACCTAAATGTTTGCGAAGAAGCATACAAAACATAGGAGGTTCTTGGTTATTATTTTTAGCAAGAGTAGAAAGATGTACCCTCGGATAATTACTATTTGCCGTTAAAAGTAATTTATAAGTAGTCCCTTGATTTCTCATGGTGATTAAAATATCTTCTTTTTCAATTTGATAAATTTTGTCAATACGTCCGCCAATAAGATTCGTCTTAAGTTCATGAACCACATTAGCTAGGACAAGACCATCTAAAGCCATAATCATGCCTCCTTTAAATATAGGTCAAAGTATAGCATAATTTTTTTGAAAATAAAAGGAAGCTGTGTTATAATAAAAGGCAAATGTCTAATATGAGCTGGAAAGTAGGGAAATCTATGATCAGTAGTATGACAGGTTATGGAAGATGTGAAATAGAGGAAAATGAACGTAAAGTTCTTGTAGAAATAAATAGTGTCAATCATCGTTATCTAGATTTAAATATTAGGATGCCACGTCTTTTGATGCAACTTGAGGAAGAAGTTAGAAAAACTTTAAAAGAAAAGCTTTCAAGAGGAAAAGTAGAGGTGAGTATCACCTTTCAATCTACAGCTCAGGAAGACTTGGAGGTAACCATAGATGAGGCATTGGGACAGGCTTATCTAGATGGACTTCGTCAAATGGGTAGTCAATTTGGGTTAGAGGATGATTTAAAGCTTTCTGCTTTAATGAATGTTCATGACTTAATCACCTTCCAAAAGAAAACATCTGACCAGAAAGCCGTTTCACAGACAATTAAGATGGCTGTTGGCGGTGCTTTAGAAAATTTTAGAAAGATGCGACTAACAGAAGGTGAAGTTTTAAAGCAAGATATTTTATTAAAGAATAATGTTTTGTCACAAATGGTAGCAGCTATTGAAGAAAGAAGCCCACAAGTTGTCGTGGGTTATCAGGAACGACTTACGAATCGATTAGGTCAACTTTTACAAGAAGTACCTATTGATGAAGGACGTATGGCATCAGAAATTGCTTTATTTGCAGATAAATGTGCAATAGATGAAGAAGTAACACGTTTAAAAAGTCATATGAAACAGCTAGAAGAAATTTTAGTAGAGGGTGGAGTAGTAGGACGTAAACTAGATTTTTTGATGCAAGAAATGAATCGTGAGGCCAATACTATTGGTTCTAAAGCTAATGATTATGAGATTACAAAAATGGTCGTAGCACTTAAAACAGAAATTGAGAAAATTAGAGAACAAGTTCAAAACATAGAGTAGGTGAACAATGAGTCAATTTATAAACATAGGTTATGGCAATATTGTAGCGGTCGACCGTATTGTTGCTATTGTAACAGCAGACTCTGCCCCTATTAAACGTCTCATTGTGGAAGCAAGAGAAAAATCTCAGTTAATTGATGCAACTCAAGGACGTAAAACAAGAGGGGTGATTATTACTGATAATCATCAAGTGATTTTATCAGCCTTACAGCCAGATACAATGGCAAGTAGGCTTATGCAACAAAGTGAAAAAATAAAGGAGTAAGGCAAATGAATAAAGGACTAAAGATTGTCTTATCAGGACCATCTGGTTCAGGTAAGGGAACGATTGTAAAAGAGCTCATTAAAGATGAACAATTTTTATTATCTATTTCTGCTACAACACGTTCCCCTAGACAAGGTGAAGAAGAAGGTGTACACTATTTCTTTAAAACACGTGAAGCGTTTGAAGGTATGATTGCTCAAAATGAGCTCTTAGAATACGCAGAGTTTTGTGGAAACTATTATGGTACACCAAAAGCATTCATTGAAGACAGTGTAAAAAATGGAAAAGATGTTATACTAGAAATAGAAGTTGAAGGGGCTATGCAAATTAAGAAAATATACCCAGAAGCAGTTTTCATTTTTGTAGTACCACCGTCACTAACAGAACTTGAAAGCCGATTAGTAGGCCGTAATACAGAAGCAAGAGAAGTGATTGAACAAAGACTTGCTCGTGCTAAAGAAGAGTTAGCACTTTATACGCAATATGATTATGTAGTTGTTAATGACCGCTTAGTAGAAGCTATTGATGAAATTAAATGCATTGTACGTGCAGAAAAATTAAAAAGTAGTTTTTATGGGCAACAAATAGAAGAAGTCATTCAAAATTAGGATTCATAAATAGGAGGATTAATCATGTTACAACCATCTTATACTCAGATTATGCAAAAATTAAATGCGGAAGGTGAATCTAAGCTTACAAGCCGTTACTCTATTGTTATTGCAACAGCTAAACGTGCAAGAAACATCATTGATGTTATTAATGAACAAGCTGCTGCAACAAAAGAAGCTGATAAAACAGGCGAAAGAACAATGTCACCTGAAAGAATGAAAGAAGCAAATGAATTAAATGAATTATTAAAAGCTAAAAAACCAACTTCAATCGCAGTAGATGAAATTTATGCTGGAAAAATCCGTATGAAAGAATATCACCCAGCAGTTGAAGAAGTAGTAGAAGAAAACGGAACACACGAAGTAGAATTATAATTTTAAAGAAAGGGGCTGTTATTTAACAGCCTTTTCTTTCGCTTAAATGCCTTATGTTCCGCAAAGAAAGGGGAGGAAATGATGATAAACTATGCAGGCATTATCATAGAATTTGCAACAGTAAGTGAGATTGACCGTCCCTTTACTTATGTGGTACCAGATGACTTAAAAGAAATCCTTCAAATTGGTCAGCGTGTCAAAGTACCATTTGGAAAAGGAAATAGGCAATACGTAGGTTATGTAGTTGGTTTAATGGAAGATATAGAACCACAAAAATATAGATTAAAGGCCATTAGTGAACTAGTGGATGAGGAACCACTTCTTACAAGTGAGCAATTAGAAATTATCCAGTTTATTGTAAAATACTATGGTACCAGTTATGCAGCAGCCATTGATGTGGTATTACCACCAGGATTAAAGGATGAACCGATTAGTAGGGCACCTTCACATCAAAAGATAGTTAAGTTAAATGAGGACGAACTAAAGGTAAAGATTTATTATGAGGCCAACAGGCATAAGCAAAGTTTTGCAAAACAAAAGTGGATTATAGATTATTTAAGAGAGTGTTCAAAGATAGAAGCAAAACGTTTTGAGGGAATGAAGGATGTGAGTAAGTCTTCTCTAAAAACACTTATTCAAAAGGAAATTGTAAAAGAAGAGGGAGAAGCAATTTTATGGGTACAAGATCCTATAGGCTACCGTGCTTTTAAAACACTTAATGATGATCAACAAGCAGCCGTTGATTATTTGCAAGCATTACAGGAAGTAGAAACCTATCGAACTGTCTTGTTACAAGGGGTAACTGGTAGTGGAAAAACAGAGGTTTTTCTTCATGCCATTAAAGATGTACTTGAAAGAGGAGGTTCTGCTCTTGTTTTGGTGCCAGAAATTGCATTAACATCGCAAACGCTTTCAAGATTTGAAGAACGTTTTGGGAATAGAGTAGCACTAACACATAGCCGAATGAATGCAAAGGAAAGGCAGCGTATTTATATGCGTGCCAAAGCAGGTGAAATTTCTATTGTTATTGGACCGAGAAGTGCAATTTTTATGCCACTTCCAAACTTAAAGTTAATTGTAATTGATGAGGCACATGATACGAGTTATAAGTCTGAGGTGGAACCTAAATATCATGCTATTGATATTGCCAAAGAACGTATGACTTATCATAAGGGACAGGTACTTTTAGCAACAGCTACGCCAAGTTTGGAAACTTATTATCAAGTTAAAGAGATGGATTATGACATCGTTCGTTTAGATCAGCGTGTTGGTGGGGCAACGATGCCAGAAGTAGATATTGTGGATATGCGTTTAGAATTAGCAAATGGCAATCATACAGTACTTAGTAAAAAGCTTTATCAGGCCATTGAAGAAACCTTAAAGCAAGATAAGCAGGTGATGCTCCTCATTAACCGTAGGGGGCATTCTACATTTATCAATTGTCGAAGTTGCGGATATGTGTTAAAATGTGAGCATTGTGATGTATCATTAACTTATCATTCTTCAGCGCAAAACTTGCAATGTCATTATTGTGGAAAAACAGTAGCTATGCCAGAAATTTGTCCGCAGTGTGGGTCTAAGCATATTCGTTATTTTGGAAGTGGAACAGAAAAAGTAGAAGCTTATATTAATGAGTGCTTTGGTGAATATGGTATAGGAAGAATGGATACGGATACCACTACAGGTAAAGAAGGGCATCGTAAGATTTTAGATGCCTTTAGAAGAAAAGAAATCAAAGTGCTTATTGGAACACAAATGATTGCAAAAGGTCATGATTTCCCAGAGGTAACCTTAGTAGGCATATTATCAGCAGATGCTTCTTTATACATGCAGGATTTTAGAAGTAATGAGCGGACCTATCAGCTGCTAACTCAAGCAATGGGCCGAGCGGGACGTGGTGCGAATAAGGGAAGAGTAGTTATTCAAACATATAATCCAGATCATTTTGTGATGGATGTGGTGAAAAATCATAAACAAGCTGTATTCTATGAACAGGAACTTGCCAATAGAAAGGTAATGGGTTATCCACCATATACGCATATTTTTTCTGTTTTGGTAGTCGGTGTAGATGAAGGTCAGGTGATTCGAACCATTCATCTTTTATCACAGTATTTTAGATACTATAGTGAAAGAGGTCAAAATCACTTTAGAGTTATTGGACCAAGTAGTGCAGTGATTTCTAAAATAGGAGATGAGTATAGATGGCGTCTTTTAGTTTTAGGCGATATAAGGGATAAGTTACTCATTTACGGGAAGTACTGTTTAAATAAATTTTATACTCACGAAAATGTAAGTGGGGTAAAGATACAATGGGATGTAAATCCACAGACAATGATATAATGAGTAGGAGGCTATTATGGCATACAGAAAAGTAAGAACAGAACAAGATGAGGTACTTAGAAAAGTATCTAAGGAAGTAAAAAAATTTGATGAATCATTATGGAATTTATTAGATGATATGGCAGATACTATGTATGAAGAAAATGGGGTAGGTCTTGCAGCACCTCAAGTAGGTATTTTAAAAAGAATTTTTGTCATTGATATTGGTGAAGGCTTAATCGAATTTATCAACCCAGTAGTAGTTGCTACCGAGGGAGAACAATTTGGAGAAGAAGGTTGTCTTAGTGTACCAAACACATATGGTAATGTAAGAAGAGCAAATTATGTTAAAATGCGTGCACAAGACCGTAACGGAAACTTCTTTGAGATAGAAGGAACAGAGCTTATGGCAAGAGCTATGCTTCATGAAAATGACCACTTAGATGGTAGATTATATGTTGATTTAGTAGAAGGCGAATTATTTGTAGTAGAATAATTCCTTGAGAATGGATGAGGTGAAAGAATGAACGTCGTATTTATGGGAACACCCGATTTTGCGGTGCCAACATTAGAAATGCTTATTGCAGAAGGACATACTGTAAGTGCAGTGGTAACGCAGCCAGATAAAGCAAAGGGAAGAGGTAAAAAACTGAGCATGCCACCTGTTAAAGAAGTAGCGCTTGCACATGATTTACCTGTACTTCAACCAGAACGTATTAAAGGAGATGAGGCGTTCTTTGAGCACATACAATCTTTAAATCCAGATGTTATTGTAGTAGTAGCATTTGGACAGATTCTTCCTGAAAGCATCTTAAATATTCCAAAGTATGGATGTATCAATATCCATGGTTCACTTCTTCCTAAATATAGAGGTGCAGCACCAATTCAATGGGCTATTTTAAATGAAGAAAAAGTAACTGGAGTAACCATTATGTATATGGATAAAGGTATGGATACTGGTGATATGCTTCTTAAAAGAGAAATGCCAATAGAGGCAGATGATACTTATGAAAGCTTGCATGATAAGATGAAGATTGTAGGTGCAAATGCCTTAAAAGATGCTTTTCCAATGATTTTATCAGGTGGAAAAGAACGTGAAAAACAAAATTCAGACGAGGCAACTTATGCATCAATGATTCAAAAGAGTTTAGGTGAAATTAACTGGCAAGAAACAACAAGTCATATTGATGCTAAAATTAGAGGATTAAACCCTTGGCCAGGTGGATACACTTACTATAAAGGTGAAGTTATGAAGGTTTGGAAAGCAGTACCTTATGATGAGGGGTCTG
Source organism: Cellulosilyticum sp. (assembly GCA_015058045.1). Lineage (GTDB taxonomy): Bacteria > Bacillota > Clostridia > Lachnospirales > Cellulosilyticaceae > Cellulosilyticum. The sequence continues at coordinate 51,995 of SVDC01000007.1, read as the reverse complement.
AAGAAGAAGCTGGAACAATTCTTGATGTGAATAAAGAAGGTGTTTTGGTTAAGACTGGAAATGGAACCTTATGGATTCAGGAAATTCAAATGCCAAATAAAAAACGTATGCCAGTTTCTGAGTATATTAAAGGGAATACCCTTGAGGTAGGAACAGTATTAGGCATTTAATGAAGGAGTGATGACTAATGGTGATGCCATATTATTGGGGTGGAGACAGTAGGCTAGTATGGATTACATTAGCAATGATGATTATACCGCTTTTTGCAAGTATAAAAGTACAAAGTGCCTTTCAGACTTATTCTAAGAAAAGAACATTAGCTGGTTATACAGGAGAAGAAGCAGCAAGAAGAATTCTTGCCATGAATAAAATTAATATTCCAATTCAGCCTGTAAGAGGGTCTATGACAGACTTTTATGATCCTGTTCATAAGTCGTTAGCACTCTCACAAACAGTATATGGTATGGATTCCATTGCGGCAATTGGTGTAGCAGCTCATGAATGTGGTCATGCGATTCAAGATGCTAATGATTACGCATTTTTACGTTTTAGGCATGCCATTTATCCTGTGACAAACTTTGCAAGTCGCTTGTCTATGCCGCTTATTTTTCTAGGATTATTCTTTGGAAGTATGTCTTTTTTAGTGGACTGTGGCATTGTTTTGTTTGCGATTACGACTTTGTTTGCTATTATTACTTTACCTGTAGAGTTTAATGCATCAAAAAGAGCTTTAGCAACATTAGAAAGCAGCGGGATGTTAACTGGCGAAGAATTAGTCGGTGCAAAAAAAGTACTAGATGCAGCAGCTTTAACTTATGTGGCAGCCGCTATGACATCTGTTTTAGCATTAATTCGGTTAATATTAATTAGTAATAGAAGTGATGATTAAAAAAAGGGGTGCTACAAAATAAGTAGCATCCCTTTCCTATAGTTTATAAATCCTTGCGATTAGACTTGTATTTAGCAAAGCATTATAGTATAAATGTAAAGGTAGTTTATGACGTGAAATGTAGAAAAAGGAAAGGATTACTTTCATGAAAACAGTTAGAGAACAAATTGTAGATTTATTGATAGAGGTAGAGCGTGAACAAAGTTATGCACAACTTAGTTTAAAAAATGCCCTAGAGGATTTAGATGTTAGAGATAGAGCGCTAGCTACAGAGATTTTTTATGGGACTTTAAAATATCAAATTCAGTTAGATTACTGGCTTAATCAGTATTCAAAAACACCTGTAAGAAAAATGAAACCGCTGATTCGTAACTTGTTACGTATGAGCATTTATCAAATGCTATATTTAGATAAAATTCCAGTGTCAGCAGTTATTAATGAAGCAGTTAAGATTGCTAAAAAAAGAAAATTTCAAGGTTTATCTGGATTTGTTAATGGATTACTTAGAAATATCGAGCGTGAAAAAGCAAACTTAAGCTTTCCTAATCCTGAGGAATCCTTAAGTTATGCTCTAAGTATTCAATATGCAATTCCAGAATGGATGATTAGTATGTGGCTTGAGCAATACAGTAAAGAAGAGGTTGAGGCAATCTGTGAGGCACTTAATAAAAGAGCAGAGGTATGTGGTAGATGTAATACCCTTAAAGGAGATAAGCAGTCGCTTCTTGATACGCTAAAAAGCGAAGGCGTAGAAGTGGAACCGGGTCGCTTATTAGATGAGGCTTTTTATGTGAAAAAAGTGGACCGTCTTCAAAATCTTGCTTCTTTTAAAGTAGGGGCATGGACTGTACAAGATGAAAGTGCTATGTTGGTAGCTCATGTTGTAGCACCACAAAAAGGAGATACAGTATTGGATATGTGTAGTGCACCAGGTGGTAAAAGTGTGCATATGGCAGCTTTAATGGAAAATAAAGGTCATATTATTGCTTGTGATATACATCCACATAAATTAGAACTTATTGAAAAGAATGCCAAACGTCTAGGGGTTTCAATAATTTCTCCAACATTACAAGATGGAACGGTATTAAATGAACAGTTTATTGAGAAGTTTGATAAAGTACTTTTAGATGCGCCATGTTCTGGTCTTGGTATTATGAAACGTAAACCAGATATTCGTCATAATAAGACAAGAGAGGATTTAGAGGATATTGCAAGTATTCAAAGAGCAATTGTCAAAAATGCAATTGCCTATCTAAAACCAAATGGTCGATTGGTTTATAGTACCTGTACGATTTCTTATGAAGAAAACGACAAGATGGCTTATGAAATCGCAAGAGAGTATGGTTTAGAATTAGAAAGTATTGTAGATACTATACCCGATCAGCTAAAAGACGTTGTAAAGGATCAAGGAATGATTCAAATCCTACCTCAAATGGCAGATACGGATGGATTTTTTATTGCAAGTTTTAGAAAAAGGAGTCTCTAAGCATGAATGAAATTGTAAGTTTAGATATAAAAGAATTAGAAGCAATTATTTTAGGATATGGCGAAAGTAAATTTAGAGCAAAACAACTTTTTGAGTGGTTTCACAAGAAAATGGTATGGGATTATAATGAAATGAGTAACATCCCACAAAAGCTTAGAGAAAAATTAGCAGTGGATTATCCAATTATGCCTCTTAAAATAGTAGAAAAGCTTGCTTCTAGTATAGATGGTACGATAAAATACTTGTTTGAGTTAAGTGATTCACATATAATAGAAAGTGTTTTTATGCGCTATAAACACGGGAATTCAGTTTGCATCTCTTCTCAGGTTGGGTGTAGAATGGGTTGTAAGTTTTGCGCTTCTACATTAGAAGGTAGAGTACGTAACTTACTACCAAGTGAAATGGTAGGGCAGATTTATGCCATTCAAAAAGATACCAATGAACGCGTTTCTAATATTGTTATTATGGGAAGTGGTGAGCCTTTAGAAGAGTTAGATATTACACTTAAGTTTGTTAGCCTTATTAATGATCCAATGGGTCAAAATATTGGGGGCAGACATATTACGGTATCAACTTGCGGATTAGTACCACAAATGAAACGCTTAGCGGATGAAAAATTACAAATTAATTTAGCTTTATCATTACATGCAACAACAGATGAAAAGCGAAAGGCAGTTATGCCGATTGCGTATAAGTATAGTATTGCAGAGCTTATGGATGCTTGTCAGTACTTTATTAATAAGACCAATCGTCGTATTACTTTTGAGTATGCTCTTATTGAAGGTGCTAACGACAATGAAGAAGATGCGCACCGTTTAGGACAATTATTAAAAGGAATGCTATGCCATGTGAATTTAATTCCTGTTAATAAAATAGAAGAAAGAAATTATAAAAGTAGTCAAGCTTCAAGAATCGAACGATTTATTCATATACTAGAACAATATGGCGTGCCAACTACGCTTCGTAGGACTTTAGGTGCAGATATTGATGCAGCATGTGGACAACTACGTCGTAGGTATATTAAAAAGCGAGGTGAATAGCATGTATGCTATTGGCAAGGTAGACATTGGAAAGAAAAGAACACGAAATGAAGATAGTATATTTGTTTCGAATGAGCCCATTGGCATTTTGCCGAATCTTTTAATTGTGGCAGACGGAATGGGTGGACACAAAGCAGGAGGTGTAGCAAGTGAACTTGCTATTACTTCTTTTTGTGACTATATAAAAAGTCATGCAAATATTGATATTCGGACAAGAGAAGATGTAACCATTTTATTAAAGCTAGGCATTAGACATGCAAATCATGCCATCTTTGAAAAATCAAAGATGGATGAGGCTTTTGGTGGCATGGGAACGACATTAACTGTAGCAACTGTTATAGAGGACATTGTTTATTTAGCGCATGTAGGCGATACAAGGCTTTATTTAATTAATGATAAAAGTATTTTCCAAGCAACAACCGATCATTCATTAGTACAAGAAATGTTAGAGCAAGGTTATATAGAGGAAAATGAAATAAAGGTACATCCACAACGTCACATTATTACGCGCGCAGTTGGTACATATGCAAAAGTGAAAGTGGATACGCTCATTTATGATTTAACCAAAGTAAAATATATTCTACTTTGTTCAGATGGACTAACATCCATGCTTTCAAATGAAGAAATTCATAGCATTATTAAAACACATGAAGCGAGTACAAAACAAATGGTAGACCAACTAATAGAAGCAGCTAATGAAAAAGGCGGTTTAGATAATATAGCGGTTGTAATTGCAAAGAAACAAGAGGTGAATCAAGCATGTTAACGCCAGGAACTCTATTGGGAGAACGTTATGAAATTATAGAAAAAATAGGTGCGGGCGGTATGTCTATTGTATATAAAGCAAAAGACAATAGATTACAGAGATACGTGGCTATTAAAGAATTAAGAGAAGAATTTGTACAAGATGAAGAATTTGTTGGTAAATTTAGAAAAGAAGCTTTATCAGCAGCAAGTTTATCTCATCCAAATATTGTAGGAATTTATGATGTAGGGAGCGATAAGGAAGTACACTACATTGTAATGGAATATGTAGAGGGAAAAACCCTTAAACAATTAATTGATGAAGAAGGACCATTTGAAGCAAAAACTGTTTTAGAGTTAGGGATACAAATTGTATCGGCACTTAAACATGCGCATCAAAAGAAGATTATCCATAGAGATATTAAACCACAAAATATATTAATGACTACAGATGGCGTATTAAAAGTAACAGATTTTGGAATAGCTAAAGCTGTAGACTCTTCTACTATCGTAGCAACTGGAAACGCTATTGGTTCTGTTCATTATTTTTCTCCAGAGCAAGCCAAAGGGAAATATGTTAATGAAAGTAGCGATTTATATTCATGCGGAATTGTGTTATTTGAACTGGCAACAAAACGTTTGCCATTTGAAGCAGATTCACATATTTCTATTGCCCTAAAGCATATTAATGAAGAATTTCCAAGACCTTCCTCAATTAATCCGATGATTCCAGAAAATCTAGAGAATATTATTTTACATGCAACTTGTAAAAATCAAGCGGATCGTTATCAAAATGCGGATGAAATGCTTCGTGATATGAGAGGCGTTCTGCAAAATCCAAATTATGTAGTGAGTTTAGCACATTTAACAGAGCAAACCATTTTACTTTCACCAGAAGAATCAAAGATTTTAAGAGAAACTGAAGCTGCTTATGAAAGTAGCTATGATAGCATAAATGAGGAAGAATCTAGTTTAAAACAGGATGATGAGAAGATTTATGAAACAGAAGTAGGGTTTGATGATGACAATGAGGAAGAAGATGAAGAGGTTTCTACTTTTTATAAAGTCATTGTAAGCTTAGGTGGCATACTAGCGACTTTAGCACTTGTTGTTGCCATTACGCTAGCTTGTGTATTTTGGATTCCATCACTCACAAAAGGTAAAACATTTAGTGTACCTAACGTAATTGAAAAAACATTAGATGAGGCAGAAGCACTTCTTAAGAAAAGTGACCTAAAGGTAAAAGTGGTTGAAGTAGAAACAGATGAAGTAGCTGAGGGCATTATTTTGGATCAAGACCCGATAGCAGGTACAGAGGTTAAGAAAAATACACTTGTAACCCTTCAAGTAGCAGTTGGTGGTCAAGAAGAAGACACTAATGAAGAGGTAGAAGTACCAAATCTAGAAAACTTAACAGTAAATGAAGTAACGACTCAGTTAAGTCAATTAGGATTACGTGTAGGGGATACAACTTACGAGTACGATGAAAATAGTGAATCAGGACAGATTATTGGTCAACAGCCAAGCTATGGAACAAAAGTACCAGAAGGAACAGAAATTGACCTTGTGATTAGTAGGGGTCCTGAAAAAGATGAAAGTATAACTGTACCAAACTTATATGGTAGTACAGTGGAAGAAGCAAGAAGCATGTTAGGTGGTATGAACTTAAGTCTAGGTAGACAAACTGAAGAAGAAAGTGATGAACCAGCAGGAACGATTATTAGACAAAGTGTTTCTGTAGGCTCATCTGTAGAAGCAGGTACTAAGATTAATGTTACGGTAAGCAAAGGACCTAAGGAAGAGCCAGAAACTTCGCCTTCTCCAGAGATAGGAGAAGAACCAACAGAGACTGTGCCACCAACCCAGGAACCAGAAACTCCTGTGGAAACAACACAAAGTGTTACAGTAAGCTTACCTGTAGGTACAGAAATTAAAGATAGCTATCATGTTGTAGCTAAATTAACATTAGATAATGGGACAACAAGTACGCAAGAAAGTATTGTGACATATGATCAGTTCCCAGTATCTTTTAGTTTCAAAGGTAGTGGCAGTGGTATTGTGGATATATTTATTGATACCGTAAGTGTAGCACAAGACCCAATTACATTTTAATGAGGAGTAGTGAGAAATGGTAAAAGGTACTATTATTAAAGGTATCGCAGGTTTTTATTATGTAGAAGCCGGTCAAACCATTTATGAATGTAAAGCTAGAGGTAAATTTAGAAATAAAAACATTATCCCTGTTATCGGGGATAATGTTCTCATCAGCTTAAAAGAGGAAGAAAATTCAAATGATCGTTACCTAGAAGGGACAATCGAAGAAATTTTAGAAAGAAGAAACAGTTTAATTAGGCCAGCCGTAGCCAATGTAGATCAGGCTATGGTTGTTTTTTCTGTTACTTATCCGCAGATTCATTTAGATTTGTTAGACCGATTTTTAATTCATATTGAGAAAGAAGAAATTACACCGTGTATTGTACTCAATAAAATCGATGAAGGAAATCCTCAGGATTATGAGTATATTGTAGAGCGCTATACTAAGGTGGGGTATGAGGTAATTTGTTTATCCGCTAAAAAAGCAATTCATACGGATTTACTCATGCCAAAATTAAAAGATAAGACTACTGTATTTGCAGGACCTTCAGGAGTAGGAAAATCTACATTATTAAACACAATTGAAGAAGGCTTAGCTCTAGAAACAGGTAATGTAAGTGACAAGATTAAAAGAGGAAAACATACGACAAGGCATGTAGAACTTATTCCACTTACAGCTGGAGGATTTGTTCTGGATACCCCTGGATTCACATCTTTGCAGTTAGATGGCATTGATTCAGATGATCTTCAGTACTATTTCCCAGAGTTTAAAGAATATATTGGGTCTTGCAAGTTTAGAGGGTGTACCCATATTCATGAGCCAGGATGCAAAGTTAAAGAAGCATTAGAAGATGGGGAAATTGTTAAAGAGAGATACGAAACTTATACCACATATTATAAACAGTTAAAAGAAACAAGGAGATGGTAGCGATGATACACTTAAGTCCTTCATTATTAGCAGCAGATTTTGCGAATTTACAAAGAGATATCGAGTTAGCTCAAGCTGGTGGGGCAGATTTTATTCATGTTGATGTTATGGATGGGGCATTTGTGCCTAATATTTCTATTGGGCTTCCGGTTGTAAAAAGCATTAAGTCACATATTACAGGAACTGTAGATGTTCATTTAATGATTGAATCACCAGAACGCTATTTAGCGGATTTTAAAAATGCAGGTGCCGATTTAATTACGGTACATGTAGAAGCTACGCATCATATTCACCGTGCCATTCAGCAAATTCATGATTTAGGTGCCAAAGCAGGAGTAGCTATTAATCCAGGAACACCAGTGAGTGTGCTTGAACCTATTATTAGAGATGTAGATATGGTACTGGTTATGTCTGTTAATCCAGGATTTGGAGGACAAAAGTTTATTCCTTATTCTTTTGAAAAATTAAAACAAGTTAAAGCATTAGCTAAGGCAGTAGGTCGTGAGGATTTATTAATCCAAGTAGACGGTGGTGTAACATTAGAAAATGCAAAAGAAATCATTGAAGCAGGTGCTAATGTCCTTGTAGCAGGTTCAGCTGTTTTTGATGGTAAAGCAGCTAAAGAAAATGCAGAAGCTTTTATAGAGCTTTTTAAGACGGTATAGGTGAGGAAAGTGAAGATACTTATTTTAACCAATGGAGAATATGGAGATTATGGTTTTTGCAAAGAAGATGTTTTAGAGCAAGATTCTTATGACTTTGTAATCTGTGCAGATGGTGGCATTGTACATGCACAAAATCTGGGAATTGTACCAGATTTAATCGTAGGAGATTTTGATAGTGGCAATCATGAAACATTGTCGTATTATAAGGCGCTCAATATTCCTATAGAAACTTTTAATCCTGTGAAAGATGAAACAGATACAGAAATAGCCATTAAAAAAGCAGTGGAAAAAGGTGCAACAGCTATCACCATTTATGGTGGAGTAGGTAGTCGCTTAGACCATACTTTGGGGAATGTCCATTTAGTCTATTCACTTAATGAGTTAGGCATACAAGGAAGACTTATGAATCCTCATAATACAGTATATGTAGTTAATGATTCCATTGTATTATCTGGTCAAGTTGGTGATTTAGTGAGCTTAATTCCTTTTGCAGGAGATGCTAAGGGCATTAAAACAAAACATTTAGGTTATCCTCTAGAAGGTGAAAATTTAAGGGTAGGTACTAGCCGAGGCATTAGTAATTATATGACCAAACAGCAAGCAGAAATCTCTCTTGAAGAAGGTGCACTTATTGTCATTCAGGCAAGAGATTAAGAGAATATGAATCATAAAAAATAGGGTATGAAAATAAGACGGTCAAGAAATGAGCTGACTCTAATAAATTAGGTTTTTACGTCTAATTTATTAGGTCCACATCAAAATTTTGGCTGTCTTATTTTTTTATGCTACAGTCTATATAGGAATCTAATAACTGCGATTAAAGGTATGAAGAAGAAAAGGTTATAGGGGAGGGGAGGGGGTAAAATAAAATAGGCAACCTGCAAAAGCAGATTGCCCTAAATAAAATAAAAGCGATCACTCATGTGATCGCCGATGTATACTTAGTTGGAACTATGCACGTGTAACTAAGTTTGAACGTAAGCAACGAGTACAAACATTCATAGTTTTAACAGCTCCATTTTGACTTACTCTAACTTTTCTAACGTTTGATTTCCACATTTTGTTAGATCTTCTATGAGAGTGGCTAACTTTAATACCAAAATGTACGTCTTTTGAACAAATTTCGCATTTTGCCATTTTGAAACACCTCCTTGTCTTAAATCCGTGACATAACAATGATTATTGTAGCAGATAATAGGGTATAATGCAAGTAGTCCTTGTATATATTTTTTATTCAAGAAAGAGATAAGAAAATACTAGAAATTTAGGAAGAAAGATTAAGGCCCATAAGTTAGAGATAGGGTGGAATAGAAAATTCATAATTTGGAAAACAATATAACACAAAAGGAAAAAAGTGGTCCACCTACTTCCCTTGTTATCCTAAGATATGATATAATGAAATAAAATTTTTAATGTGAAATAAGTATGGACTAGATAAGGAGGTCTATTATGCCTAGTAAATTTTCAAATGAATTTGGACATATAATCATCAATGAAGAGGTTGTGGCACAAATTAGTGGGATGACAGCAATGGAATGTTATGGTATTGTTGGAATGGCTGCTAGAAATGTGAAAGATGGCATTGTACAGCTTTTAAAAGGTGAAAGCTTAACTAAAGGAATAGCGGTACGTTTACACGATAATAAAGCTAATATAGATTTTCATATTATTGTAGAATATGGTACAAAGATATCAGCTGTAGCAGATAACTTAACAAGTAATGTAAAATATAAAGTAAAAGAGACCCTTGGCATTGAAGTAGAAAGTATTAAAATCTTTATTGAGGGTGTACGTGTAGATAAAGAATAATGGTAGAAGAACCGTATGGGTTTGAGGAGGCATATAAAGTGGAAGTAAAGAATATAGATGCAAAGCAGCTCCAAGCAATGTTTATTGCGGGTGCAACTGCTTTAGATGAAAAGAAACAAATGGTAAATGAGATGAATGTATTCCCAGTTCCAGATGGAGATACAGGGACAAACATGTCACTTACTATTATGTCAGCAGCAAAAGAGGTAGAAGCGATTGAAACAGTAAGTTATACTTCTGTTGTAAAAGCTGCAGCTAATGGTTCTTTAAGAGGTGCTAGAGGAAACTCAGGAGTTATTTTATCTCAACTTGTAAGAGGTTTTTCTAGAGGTGTTATGGAAGCAGATGAAAATGGTGAAATGATTGATACAGTTGTTTTAGCTAATGCTTTCCAAAAAGGTGTGGATACAGCATATAAAGCTGTTATGAAACCAAAAGAAGGTACTATTTTAACAGTAGCAAGAGAAATTGCAACAAAAGCTTTAGAAGTGAGCTTAGAAACATCAGATATTAATGTATTTATTGAGAACGTATTACAGCATGGTTATGATACACTAAATAAAACACCAGATATGTTACCAGTTTTAAAAGAAGCAGGTGTAGTAGACGCTGGTGGACAAGGTTTACTTTGTATTTTAGAAGGTGCGGCACGCGTTATCATTGAAAACTTACAAATTGAGATTAAAAAGCCATCTGTAAAACGTAATGAAGAGGCTTTTGCAGCTCTTAAAAACTTTAATACTGAAGATATTACATTTGGTTACTGTACAGAATTTATTGCAAGTAAAGATCATGCTGAAAACTTTAACGAAGAGACCTTTAAAGCATACTTAGAAAGTATTGGTGATAGTATTGTTGTTGTATCAGATGAAGAATATGTAAAGGTTCATGTGCATACAGATAATCCTGGTCTTGCACTTCAAAAAGCACTTGAAATTGGTGCCCTGCATAATATGAAAATTGAAAATATGAGAGAGCAGCATTCTTCTATTTTCACAGAAGGTGAAGAAGAAAAACCAGCAGAACCAAAAGCTGAGTTAGGTGTCGTTTCAATTGCAGCAGGCAGTGGGATTGCAGAAATTATGACAAGTCTTGGTGCAACACAAGTAATTGAGGGTGGTCAAACAATGAACCCAAGTACAGAAGACATCTTAGAAGCCATTAAAGCATGTCATGCAGAAAAGGTTATTGTCCTTCCTAATAACAAAAATATTATCTTAGCAGCAGAACAAGCAGCTCAAATTGAAGAAGAAACAAAGGTATATGTTCTTCCTACAACGACAATGCCACAAGGTATTGCAGCTATGATTGCACAAGATAATGGGTCACCAGAAGATATGGACGGTTTAATGGATGAGATGAAAGAAGCTGTTTCAGGTGTTCAAACTGCCCAAATTACAATTGCAGTAAGAGATACAACTTTAGAAGGTGAAAACATTGTTGAAGGTGAATATTTAGGAATGTTAGAAGGTCGTATTGTAGTCCACAATAAAGATCTTAAAGAAACTTTCAACGAACTGCTTAAGAAAATGAAAGAAGATGCAGAAATCGTAACAATTTATTACGGCGAAGGTATTACAGAAGATGTAGCAGAAGCTTATAGAGAAGATGCAGAAAGTATTTTTGCAGATGCAGATATTGAATTATACGATGGTAAACAACCAGTTTACTACTTTATGATTTCTGCTGAATAGAAATAAAAGATAAAAATAGGCAGTCCCTCTTTGATGGATTGCCTATTTTTATGGGTATAGTAGAAAAGTTATGTAAAAGGACAAGGAAGGAGGCAGAGGATATGGAACTTATGGATTCCATTTATGACTTAAAAGGTGTCGGAGATAAAGTCGGAGATAAACTTGCTAAGCTAGGTATACGTACGCTAAAAGATATGATAGAGCATTATCCTAGGGAATATGAAGACCGTAGGAAAATCATACCGATAGAGGAATGTCAGATAGATGAAGCTAATAATATATTGGCAAAGGTATGTACGCAGCCAAATCTGACTAAAAAAGGAAATAAGATTATAGTAAGCTTTAGAGTAAAGGATAGTACGGGACAGCTTACAGTAACTTTCTTTGGTCAAGCTTATATGAAAAATAATTTTAAGATGGGTGAATCCTATTTATTTTATGGTAAGGTGAAACATAAATATGGTTATCATGAAATGGACTCTCCAGAATATCAGAGAGTAACAGATGAAGCTCACCTAGGAACAGTAGCTAAGATTACCCCAATTTACCCAACTACAGCTAAACTGTCTCAAAAGGTTATTAGAGGGCTTATTGAAACATGCTTAAAAGAAGTATTACCGAGTGTAGAAGATCACTTACCAGAGAGGATTCTTAGGCAATATGACCTAGTGGGTAAAAAGGAAGCTTTGCAGGGGATTCACTTCCCGAAAGATAGCGACCACTTTTTCAAAGCGCGTAAAAGACTAGTATTTGAAGAATTATTTATGTTGCAACTTTCCTTATATCAGTTAAAGGCAGATTTTGCAAAGAAGCTTTTAGGCATTGCCCATGGGATTACGCCAGAACTTAGGGCTTTTATGGAAACTTTACCATTTGAACTAACAGGTGCACAAAAACGTGTCATGAGAGAAATTGTTAAGGATATGAAGAGTCCTTATGCTATGAATCGTTTGGTACAAGGAGATGTAGGTTCAGGGAAAACAGTAATTGCTGCGATTTCTTTATTTTTAGCAGTAAAAGATGGATTCCAAGGTGCGTTAATGGCACCGACTGAAGTATTAGTGGTACAACATTATGAGTTTATACATCAGATCATGGAGCCATTTGGCATTAAAGTAGGGCTCTTAACGGGATCAACAACAGCAAAACAAAAAAGGGAGTTGTTAAAAGAGCTTCAAGAAGGCACAGTCCACATTGTAGTAGGGACTCATGCGCTTATTGAAGATAATGTAGAGATTCCTAAATTGGGATTAGTTATTACCGATGAGCAACACCGTTTTGGAGTAAGACAACGTCTAAAATTAACGGAAAAGGGAACCATACCAGATGTTATGGTTATGACAGCAACCCCTATTCCAAGGACGCTGGCACTTATTTTATATGGAGATATGGATATTTCTATTATTGATGAATTGCCACCAGGTCGTCAGCCTATTAAAACCAATGCAGTAGGATCAGATTATCATCCTAGAATTTATCGATTTATAGATAAACAAATTCATGAGGGCAGACAATGTTATATCATTTGTCCAATGGTAGAGGAAAATGAGAAGAATACAGAACTGCGTAATGTAATGGATTACACAGAGTACCTAAAAACACAAGTTTTTACACAAACGCCAATTGCTTATTTACATGGTAAGATGAAGCCAAAAGAAAAAAATGAGATTATGGCAGCATTTGCTCGAAATGAAACGAAGATTTTAGTATCGACTACTGTTATTGAGGTAGGTGTTAATGTTCCTAACTCAACGATTATCTTAATTGAGAATGCAGAACGTTTTGGCCTTGCACAATTGCATCAGCTTCGAGGACGTGTAGGACGTGGTAAACATCAATCTTATTGTATTTTAGTTAGTGATTCTAAAAATAAAGTCACTAAGAAACGTCTTCAGATTATGGAAGAAAGTACAGATGGTTTTGTTATTGCGGAAACAGATTTAAAATTACGTGGACCAGGAGAATTTTTTGGAACCAAGCAACATGGATTACCAGAAATGAAGATTGCCAATCTATATACAGATGCAAAGGTATTAAAAGAAGTACAAGCTTGTGTAGGGAAGCTATTACAAATGGACCCAAGTTTAAGTTCTAGTGAACATCAGGAGTTATTAAGTGAAATGGAAGCACGTTTAAATGACGAATCGCTTCATAATGCATTATAAGAGTAAAACGGGAGGAAAGACGTTGAGAGTAATTAGTGGAAAGTGTCGAGGGACACAATTAATGGCACCAGAAGGAATGGAAACAAGACCAACGACTGATCGTATTAAAGAAACACTTTTTAATATGATTGCTTTTGATTTACCGGAGTGCCGCTTTTTAGACTTATTTAGTGGAAGTGGTGGCATTGGTATAGAAAGTTTAAGCCGTGGGGCTGAGCATGCTGTATTTGTCGATCAAGGTGATAAAGCATTAGCTTGTATAAGAGGCAACTTAGAAAAAACAAGACTTGTAGCAAATGCAACAGTTATGGGAATGAATGTTATGGAAGCAGTTAAACGTTTAGGCAGTAAAAAAGAACGTTTTGACATTATTTTTATGGATCCACCTTATGCTTTAGAGGGGATTGATCAAATCATAGAGGCGATTGAAGAAAACGGACTTTTAAATGAGGAAGGGTATATCATTTTAGAAAGAAGTTCAAAGACTATTGTAAAGTTGCCTCAAAATTTGGTATTATGGAAAGAAAAACAATATAAAACGACAACATTAAGTTTTATAAAGAAGGGGTAGACGTGAGAGTAGGTATTTATCCAGGGAGCTTTGATCCAATGACTAAAGGACATCTTGATTTAATTGAAAGAGCCGCTAAATTAGTAGATCATTTAATTATTGCTGTTCTTGTCAATCCAAATAAAACAAAAGGGTTATTAAGCATTCCTGATAGAGTGGCAGTTTTAGAAGAAGCAACAGCTCACCTTTCAAATGTAGAGGTAGATAACTTTACAGGATTATTAGTAGATTATGCAAGATTAAAAGAAGCAGATGTGATTATTAGAGGGCTTCGAACAATAGCCGATTTTGAAATGGAGCAAAATATGGCTCAAATTAATAAGCAGCTTAATTCTAATTTAGAAACCATATTCCTAATCACAGCACCACAGTATGCTTATATAAGCTCAAGTAGTGTAAGAGAATTAGTTTATTTTAAAGGGGAATACGAATGGATGATACCAGAGGCAGCCTTTAAACGCATTAAAAATATTCAGGTGGAGGGATAAGTAACGTGGAAGATGCAAGGTGTGGAGAAATTTCAATTTTGTTAGATCAATTAGAAGATTTAATTGAAGAAGGAAAACCGAACTTTTTATCTGGAAAAGTTGCCGTTAATAAAGATGAAATGATTGGTATAATTAGTGATATCCGCTTAAAGTTACCAACAGAAGTGCAACATTCCGTATGGATTGTAGAAGAAAGAACAAAAATTATTGAAGAAGCAAAGAATGAAGCACGTGTCATTTTAGAAGAAGCCCGTGAGCAAATGCAAATGATGATTGAAAGAGATCAAATTACGGAGTATGCAAAAGAGCGAGCAGAAAATATTATTGCGACAGCAAAAGAAGATGCTAAGCAAATGCATATGGGGGCAGTAGATTATGCTCAAGATACTTGCAAGGATGTAGAAGAGCGTTTGAAATTCACATTAGATTCTATTCATCATGAAGTACAAGATTTTGAAGGTTATATTACAGATCTTCTTCGAGAGGTGTATGATAATAGACAAGAGTTAAAAGAAATGAGTGCTCAGCTAGAGCAAAGAGAAGAATAAAAATAACACCATAAGGTGTTATTTTTTTTATTTTTATAAGCATACTAATAGTAAAAGGCTTAAAAGGATGAAGCATAGACAAATATTGTATCAAAGATTATAATTATAATGTTGTATACGAATGTGAATTTATATTAAATAAAAATAGGAGGGAAAGCAGTGGCTTATCCAATCAAAAACTATTTACTACAAGAAGCTAAATATATAAAAGAAATTGATAGTGAGGCAGTTATCTATATACATGAGCGTACTAAAGCAAAAATTTTATTAATGTCTAATCAAGACTCACATAAAAGCTTTTGCATTGGTTTTCGTACACCCCCTTCAGATAGTACAGGGGTAGCCCATATTATCGAGCACTCTGTTTTATGTGGTTCAAAGAAATATCCATTAAAAGATCCTTTTGTGGAGCTAGCAAAAGGTTCATTAAATACTTATTTAAATGCTATGACTTATCCAGATAAAACACTTTATCCAATTTCAAGTCAAAATGATAAAGACTTCCATAATTTGATGGATGTATATTTAAATGCTGTCTTTTTCCCTAATATCTATAAACAAAAAGAAATTATGATGCAAGAGGGATGGCGTTATCATCTTGAAAATCCAGAAGATCCTATTGAGTATAAAGGGGTTGTTTATAATGAAATGAAAGGTGCCTTTTCTTCACCAGAAGAAATTGGTTTTAGACTCATTAAAGAAACTTTGTTCCCTGATACAACTTATGTTAATGAGTCAGGTGGTGCACCTAAGGATATTCCATCATTAAGCTATGAGAATTTTATTAACTTCCATAAAAAGTTCTACCACCCATCCAATGCTTATATTTGTTTGTATGGAGATATGGATCCTAAAGCAACATTAGCTTATATAGATGAAGCATACCTTTCTCAGTTTGACTATTTAGATATTGATAGCCATATTGAAAAACAAGCACCATTTAAAGAGGTACTTAACCATAAGGGTTATTATTCAGCAACAGAAGGAAAAGAGAATGGACTTTTCTTATCTTATAATTTTGTTGTAGATGAAGTGATTAATCGTAAGACGATGCTTGGCATGTCTATATTAGAATATGTTTTATTAGATACACCAGCTTCACCATTAAAGAAAGCACTCATTGCAGAAGGTATTGGAGAAGATGTTTATGGGGCATTCCAAACGCATTTAAAACAACCGGTGTTTAGTATTGTCGCTAAAAATGTACAACCAGAAAAAGAAGCACGTTTCTATGAGTTAGTTGATGAAATTTTAGGCAAGTATGCTAAAGAAGGTTTACCAGAGCATTTATTAAAAGGGGCTTTACAAGTTAAGGAATTTGAAATGCGCGAAAGCGATGCCAGTGGTTATTCAAAAGGCTTATTCTATGCTTTAGCAGCCATGAAAAGTTGGGTTCATGATGCATCACCATTTATTTATTTAGAGTATGAAGCAACTTTAGAAGCTGTAAAAGCAGAAAGTGCCGATTACTATAAAAATTTAATTCAAACTTATCTTATTGATAATACACATGGAAGCAAAGTAGCACTTTATCCAAAAGTAGGACTTGAAAAGGAAAGTGAAGAAGCAGTTATTAAAAAACTAGCAGACTATAAGGCAAGTTTAAGTGAAGCAGAACTTCAAAAATTAATAGAAGAAACAAAAGCCTTTAATGCTTTTCAAGAAAAACAAGATACTCCGGAAACAGTTTCATGTATCCCATTATTAAAACGTGAAGACTTAAGAAGAGAAGCAAAATATCCTACATTCACAAGTCGTAAGATAGAAGGAAATGAGTTTGTCATTACACCAGTCTTTACGAATAAAATTGCTTATATTAACTGGCACATTAAGTTAGATGGCATTGAGAAAAAATATGTACCATACCTTGGTATGATTGTGGGGATGCTTGGTAAATTAGATACAAAGCATTTTAGTTATGAAGAACTTTCAAGTTATATGGATGAGCATATTGGTAGTATGAGTTATCAAATTCAAGCCTTAAATAATACAAAAAAGGACGAAAAATATTTACCAATCTTCTCTATTCATTCTAAGGCGTTATTAAGTGAAGTAGCTGAGCAAGTAAAACTCATGCGTGAAGTGCTGATGAACACTTTATTTACAAAAACAGACCGTTTATTAGAAATTATCCGTGAAATGAAAGCGCTTATGGAATCTAGTATTAGTGGGGATGGACACCGTATTGCTTATGCTAGATTATTAGCACATTTCTCAGGAGCGGAGGAGTTTGAAGAAGAAGCGAGAGGTTTAACTTTCTATCACTTTGTATGTGATATTGAAAAGAACTGGGAAAAAGTAAAAGATGAGACTGTAACTACCTTACAAGAAGCTTATGCCTTTTTAGCAAATCGTAATCGTATAGTAGTAGGTTTAACTGTGGATGAAGAGGAAGTAGAAGGTGTCATTCAAAAAATCCAAGATGAAATACACCAAATTCCACAAGCAGAGATTGAAAACATTACAAAGACATTTGAAATGAGTAAAGAACAAGAAGCGCTTGTTTATCCAAGTAATGTCAATTATGTGGCAACAGGATATAACTTTAAAGCATTAGGTTACACTTATCATGGTGGACTTCAAATGCTTAAGAGTATTCTTTCTATGGGATACCTATGGACTAGAGTACGTGTTCAAAATGGAGCATATGGTTGTTTCTGCGACTTTAGAAAAAGTGGTAACATGTTCTTTGTTTCTTATCGTGACCCTAACTTAGACCAGACTTTAGCTATTTATAAAGAAGTAGCAGAGTATGTAGAAAACCTAGAGCTTTCAGAACGTGAGAATTTACAATATCTCATTGGAACGATTAGTCAATTAGACTTCCCATTTACACCAGCATCTGAAGGAAAAACAGCTCAAATTTATTATTTAATGGATATTCAAAAAGAAGATTTACAAAAATCTAGAGATGAGCTATTTGCAACAACAACAGAAGTTCTAAGAAGTTTTGCGCCAATGATTAAAGCCTGTCTAGATCAAAATCAATATTGTGTATTTGGTAATGCCCAAGCTATTGAGCAAGCTAATACGCCATTTGCTGAAAAAACAACTGTATAATAAAAGTAGACGCATATTATAAGAAAAAGTCCCAAAGACTATAGCAAGTTTCAATTTTAAAAGACCTGCTAAGTACCTAGGGACTTTTTTGTCGATTCCTATAGAAAGAGTATACGAAAACAAAAGTTTTTGTTATAATCATAGGTATGTTAGATATATTCAGTAAAAAATGATGGATACGGAATAGGTGAGCTCATGATTTTACAGGAAAAGAATTATATTGGGAAGCAAAAGAAAAAATATTTAATACAGAGCATGATTTGGACCATCTTAGTGCTAGGTATTTTTATAACAGGCTTATGCTTAACGGGGACGAGATCAAATTTATTTACAGTCATGGCATGTTTATTGGCAATTGTCGCTTCTTTATTTATTACACGTTTCATTAGCTTTAATCGTTATAAAGATGGAGATGAAGAAAGAGCTAAGTTGCTTGAAAGCATGCAAGGTAACTATCATATTTATCACAGTAGTATTATACCTTGTTTACAAGGAACAGCCTATTTTGAGCATATGATTGTCACCGCTAAACGAATCTATTTTATTGCATATACTAAAGAACAAGTAGAAAAGTACCGTACACACGTGGAAGAAGTACTAGGTGCAAGAGGTATAAGTTCAAAAGATCTGTGTTTTTTAGTGGCTTCAGATAGCAAGCAAATGGATCATCATAAGAAACGAATAGAGAAGGAGATAACGACTAGTCGTCAGCTGGATGTAGAAGAAAAGAAGAGTCACCAAGCTGAAAGTGAAAAGTCTCCAATAGAAGATACTTTAGAAGCATATTCTAATAAGGCTAGTGAGATATTAATGTAAGTGGTGAAAGAATGAGACAGATTGAAATTACAGCTTTAGAAGCAAATCAAAGATTAGATAAATTTTTATTAAAATATTTAAATCAGTGTCCTAAAAGCTTAATCTATAAAGGTATGCGTACCAACAAGATTAAATATAATGGTAAAAAGCCAAAAGGCAGTGAAATTTTAACTGAGGGAGATGTGATTAAACTTTTCTTTAGAGAAGAGCAAATGGCAACTCTTGAATCAGAAAAAGATATTAAAAAAGTAGCGATTCATTTTGAAAAGGTCTATGAAGATGATAATCTTTTAATTGTAAATAAACCAATGGGGCTTTTAACACAAAAAGATACAGCAGATGGTCATTCATTAGCTGATGAAGTATTATATTACTTAAAAGAAAATGGAAGTTATGATCCAAAGGTAAGTAAAGGGTTTACACCAGCACCTTGTAACCGTTTAGACCGTAATACAGCTGGGATTGTATTAATTGGTAAGAATATTCCATCGTTGCAAAGTTTAAGCAGTATGCTTCAAACGAAAGAAATATCTAAGTATTATATGTGTATTGTTTTAGGACGTGTTACAGCACCAATGATTTTAAAAGGCTATCATAAAAGGTGTGAAGGTAAAAATGAGGTAAGTATTACAAATGAATATGTAGAGGGCGCTAAGCCTGTAGAAACAAGACTTTTACCATTAAAAACAAATGGACGTTATACCTTGGTAGAAGTGCAACTGGTAACGGGAAAAACACATCAAATTCGTGCACATCTAAGCCAAATTGGACATCCAATCATTGGAGATCCTAAGTATGGTGATGCACTAGAAAATCAATATTTTGAGCAAAAATATGGTTTAAAATATCAAATTTTATGTGCGTATAAAGTGAAATTTGAGCTTTGTAAAGAACCATTGGTTTATTTACAAGACCGCGTATTTACTGTACCTGCTCCAAGAATATATTCAGAAATTTGTGCAGGTGAGCATATTATATAATTTAAAAGACTTCATTCATAAAGGATATTACACCAAGTAAATTTGGCGTAAAATGGACTGAGAATGAAGTCTTTTATGATTTAAAATATGAAGATAGAAATAGAACTTTGAAGCTAAGAACTTAAAAGTTCTGGGTTGTAAATAGAAGCAATTTCATAGGCTTTATTAAGATTATTATGCAGGAAACAAACTTGAATGGCACGTTGATAGTTTCCTGTTTCTAAAAGAAGCCTAACTTGAGATTCATAGTCACCAGCTTTAGCATAAAAACAAAGCGCTTTTTCAGGGGCTAAGGGTTCTAGACATTCAGCTGCAAATTGATAATGTTGTTTAACGGCTTCCTCATAGCCAATGAGAAACTTGCAGGAGTCAATAAGCTGTGTTTCTTTTAGTTTATAGGCACACTCAAGGGCGGAGTAAAAGTCATCTAAAGCAATAAATATGCGGAAGGCAGTCCAATAATCTTTCTTAAAATATAAAACAAGAGCATAGTCAGATACCTCTTTAAGTCCACGAGTGCGTTTTGCTTTATGGGTGCAACGACGAAACATATCAATGGCATTTAAGGCATCATAAAGTGTTAGGTAGCAGTAGCCTGCTTCATAATAGCAACCTAAATCACGGTAAAGTTTTGCAGCATGACTGGGTTTAAAGAAACTATAAAAGTAAGCGGATTGTCTAAAGTCCTGAATATTTGAAGCAATTTTTGCACCGAGTTCATAAAATCCTTTTTCATCTGCAAGGTCAAGGGCTTTACTGTAACATCCTTGTTTAGCATAAGCAATAATAAGATGTTTGTAGGCTTTTGCTTTTTCAAAACATATGGAGGCATCCGTGTATTCCTTGCAATCCATATAATGAATACCTGCTAAGAAAGATAAATTGTTTTCAGCAAGAAGTTTAGCCTTGTCCAAAGAAGGCGATGAAAAGAAATGTAGGTGTTTTCGACTGCATCGAATGAGAAAAGTAAGATAACGTAGGATACAATCACCTCCTATAAAATGATTGAAAAGTCACAATATAATAATAACCAATAATTTACAAAAAATCAACAAAAAGGAGAGAAAATATGGGGTATTGGAATAGTAGAGGACTAAGAGGCGATGATTTAGAAGAACAAATTAATCGAACCAATGAATTATATAGAGAAAAGGGATTAGCATTAGTACAAAAAATACCAACACCCATTAAGCCTGTTCGAATTGATTCACAAAATAGAAATATTACCTTAGCTTATTTTGAACAAAAAAGTACGGTAGACTATATTGGTGTAGTACAAGGTGTGGCAATTTGCTTTGATGCCAAGGAAACGACTAAGAATTTTTTACCCATGGGTAATATTCATGCGCATCAAGTAGCTTTTATGGAAGAATTTAAAGCACAAGGTGGCATTGCCTTTTTTATTGTACATTTTAAAAAATATGACACGTATCATTTTTTGCCTATAGAAGTTTTAAAGCCTTTATATGATGAAGCCCAAAAAGGTGGACGAAAATCTATTCCATATGAGGTATTTGAGAGGGTGTATGCAATCCCTATGGAACGAGGCATCTACCTTCATTATTTAAAAGCATTGGAAAACTATATGAAAGCTATGAGTGGGCAGTAGGAACTTTTTGAGTGAGAATAATAAGGACAAGTGTATAAACTAGGTAAATATTGACAATAATTTAAGGGAGGTGAGTTAGATGAAATTCACAACCCGTAGAAAATGGATTATGGTAAGTATTTTATTACTTACTACAATCATCATAGTAGGTTGTAGTAAGAGGTTATTTTTTGAAGAAGATGAAGCTGTTATTATTGATGAAATTAGCATGAAAGAATTACCTATTGAATTATATGTATTAGAAGAGGTGAATTCTGGAAAATATGAGCCACAACAAGGAATCTATACAGGAGCTTATGTTCAAAAAGATAACACGTTGCAAGGCGATTTATCATCATATGAAAAGTTAGTGGGTCAGGAACAAACTTTTAAGGTTTTTACGTATCAGAATCAAGAGGGTATTTCTAAACAAGATATCTTAAAGTGTATTGCACAAAAGAAAACGCCTTATATTAAGCTTATGTTGGGAACAGATTATGATTTGACCTCACTGTATCAGCTGATTTTTGATTTAAAATTAAGCTATCATACACCTGTTTTTATTGAGCTTTATCCTTTAACAGAAAAAAATTATAAAGTAAGTGAATATAAAGAAACTTATCAGAGGGCCTATGAGATTTTGCATAAATATTTATCGGATATAGTAGTAGTATGGAGTACAGATGAAACAAGGGTCTCAGATATGGCATTATATTACCCTGGAAGTGGTTATGTAGATTGGGTAGGCATTAATATTTATATTCCTAGATATAAAGATGGGACAGCTTATGTTTATGAAGGAACTAGGCAGTTGGATTATTGGTACAAGTCTTTTCAAGAAAAGAAACCAATGCTCATTTCAGGCCTAGCGATTTCACATTATTCAAAGGTAGATCATGCTTATACTCTTTATGAAGCAAAAAGTAAACTTAATTTATTTTATAATGAAGTCATCCATAGTTATCCAAGGCTAAGAGGCATTATTTATATGGATATTGATATGGCACAAGTTAGTCAAATCGGAAAAGAAGATTATAGAATAACTAGTGAAAGTGAGTTATGTGAGACATTTAAACAGTTATCTTTACCACTTAAGATTCAGTCTACTTTAGAAAATGAAATGAAAAAGTCTTTTTGTTATATGAAATATAGTATTAAGGCTGCTTTGCTTGACGGTAAACTCTATATTCCGCAAGAGTATATGGCATCTTGTTTCAAACGGGTGCCACTTAAGAAAGTACAACATATTGAAGATTTAGCAGGACAAGTATATTATGACTATAACGAAATCAAAGAATATTGTACCACTTATTATAAAGCATAAAAAATAAGCATGTATTTATAGGATCCACCATATATTTTATAGAGACCTTAGCGAAAAAAGGAGTGAAATATATGGTGGATTTTTCTAAACTCATTCTAGAAGATCGAAAGGAACGTAGAAAAGATCGCTTCAAAGGCACTTTTTTAGAATACCTAGATATTTTAAAGGAGGATCCTAGCCTTTACAAATTAGCACATCAACGTATTTATGATTTATTAATGGAACCTGGAGTAGAACATATTAAGACAGAAGAAGATGCTAGACTCATACGTATTTATGGTAAAGAAGTATTAAAACGTTATGAATACTTTAAAAAAGATTTTTTTGGTATTGATAAGACCATCATGAAAATTGCACGTTATTTTTGTTCAGCTGCCATGAAAGGTGAAGAAGCTAGGCAAGTTCTTTACTTAGTAGGACCAGTAGGAGCAGGTAAGTCTTCACTGATTGATGCCATTAAGCGTCTTCTAGAAAATAGTCCATCTATTTATGCTTTGGAAGGTTGTCCAATGAGAGAAGAGCCATTACATCTTTTACCTAAACATTTACGATCAACAGTAGAAGATTTGTTGGATATTAAGATAGAGGGAGATTTATGTCCTGTATGTAAATATCGTTTACTTCATGAATTTAATGGAGAATATGAACGTTTCCCAGTGGTTCAAACAGATTTCTCTATACGTTCTAGAAAAGGAATTGGTGTGGTGCCACCAGTTGATCCGAATAATCAAGATACATCAATTTTAATAGGTTCAGTAGATATTTCTAAGATGGACCTTTATCCAGAAGATGACCCAAGAGTCCTTTCTTTAAATGGTGCCTTTAATGTAGGTAATAGAGGAATTGTAGAATTTATTGAGGTCTTTAAGAATGATGTGGAATACTTACATACGATGATTACCGCAACTCAGGAGAAAAATGTGCCGTCCCCTGGTAAAAATGCGATGATTTATTTTGATGGTGTCATTCTGGCCCACTCTAACGAGGCTGAATGGAATAAGTTTAAAGCAGATCATACCAATGAGGCTATTTTAGACCGTATTGTTAAAATTGAAGTACCATATTGTCTAGAACTCAATGAGGAAGTTAAGATTTATGAAAAAATGTTAAAACATGCTAACTTCCAATCTCATATTGCACCACATACCTTAGAATTGGCAGCTATGTTTGCCATCTTAACAAGACTTACACCATCTGCCAAGGTAGATCCATTAACCAAACTTAAGATTTATAATGGTGAAGAAATTATTGAAAAAGGCACGACAAAACGTATCGATATATTAGAACTCAGAGATGAAGCAGAGCGTGAAGGTATGTCTGGTGTATCTACACGTTTTATTTTTAAAGCAATTGATACTGCTCTTTCAGAATCTGAATGTCACTGTATTAACCCAATTGGATTAATGGATGTGCTGTTAAGAGAAGTTAAAGAAATGACCACATCTGATGACTTGAAAAAGAAATATTTAGGTTTCTTACAGGAAACCATTAAGAAAGAATACCATAAGATTCTTGAAAAAGAAGTAACCAAAGCCTTTATTCATGGTTATAAAGAGCAAGCAGAAGATTTGTTTAATAATTACTTAGACCATGCAGAAGCCTATGCCAATAAAACAAAGATTAAAGATCCAAATACAGGTGAAGAGCTTAATCCAGATGAGGAATTTATGCGTTCTATAGAGGAACAACTTGGTATTACACAAGCAGGTGCAAAAGGCTTTAGGCAGGATGTAACAGCCTATATGTTCTCTATTGTACGTAATGGTGGTAAAGTGGATTACAGTTGTTATGAACCACTTAAAGAAGCTATTGAAAAGAAATTAACGGCCTCTGTAAGAGAATTATCTCGTATTATTACACAAAGTAAGGTAAGAGATAAAGATCAAAATGTTAAATACGATGCTATGGTGGAAGAAATGAAAATAAATGGTTATTGTGACCATTGTTGCAATGTAATTTTGAAGTATGCTGCTAATAACTTATGGAAAGATTAGGAATGCGTATGGATACCATTTTTAAAGAATTCCAACCCCATAGCAGGGATCGTAGTGTAGAGGATCGTAGAAGGCATAGAGAACTAGTAGAAAAAAGTATAAAGGAAAATATTGGAAGTATTATTTCGGATGAAAGCATTATGGGCAGGGGTAAGAATAAGAAAATTAAAATTCCTATTAAAGGATTAAAAGAATATTACTTTAAATATGGCAGAAATAAACAAGGTGTTATATCTGGCACAGGCGAAGAAGAAAAAGGCAAAAAAATTCCTAAGAAAAGTTATGATGAAAATGGCAAGGGAGAAGAAGGCGCAGGTAATGAAGAAGGCGAAGATATTTATGAGACAGAAATCACAGTAGAAGAGGCCATTCATTATTTGTTTGAAGACATTAGTTTACCTTATCTTAAACATAAACAATTTAATCAGATTGAAACGCAATATGGCTCTAAGCGTAACGGTGTACGTGATAAAGGACCACTTTTTAGACTTTCTAAAAAACATACAGTTATTGAGAAAATTAAACGTGAAAAAAGAATGGCAAGAAGTTTAGAGGAAATGGGCCAGGATACTGCTGACATGGGTAGGATACCCTTTCATCAAGATGATCTTAAATACTTTTATAAAAAGCCAAAGCTCAAAAGAGATTCCAATGCAGTGGTTATTTGTATTATGGATACGTCAGGCTCTATGGGGCAGACGAAGAAATATTTAGCCAGAAGCTTTTACTTTTTACTGTATCAGTTTCTAAGTATTAAATATATAAATGTTGAAATTGCTTTTGTAGCCCATACAACTGTAGCAAAAGAAGTTTCAGAAAATGACTTTTTCCATAGGGGAGAAAGTGGTGGAACGTACATTAGTAGTGGTTATGAAAAAGCCATTGAAATGATAGAAGAACGCTATCCACCAAGTAATTGGAATATTTATACTTTCCACTGTAGTGATGGAGATAACTGGGGAGAAGATAATGATCGTGCAGTAGAACTTGCTAATAAGCTATGTGAGCTCAGCAATCTATTTGGTTATGGTGAAATTAAAACCAGTAGTTATACCAGTACGATTATGACACGCTATTTAGAAGATGTGAATCAGCCTAATTTTACGGCAGTTAAGATTTCTAGAAAAGAAGATGTATGGCCAGCATTTGTGGAGATGCTTGCCATTGAATCAAAGGGTGAAAAAGAGGAGGTGAAGGTATGAATTACACCGTAAAAGACCTCGAACGCTATAATACACGAATAGAAGAAATTGCAAGAGAAATGGGACTAGATTACTACACACAGGAATTTGAAATTATTAGTTTTGAAGATATGTTATGTTACGAAGCTTATGTAGGCATGCCTTCCCATTACTCGCACTGGAGCTATGGAAAAACATATGATCGTTTAAAGACAGCTTATAGGTATAATTTAACAGGTTTACCTTATGAGATGGTTATTAATTCAGACCCGTGTATTGCTTATTTAATGAAAGATAATACTCTGCTTTTACAAGTGCTTACCATAGCCCATGTTTATGGTCATAATGATTTTTTTAAGAATAATCGCTTATTTAAAGAATATACCAACGCCAAGTTAACCGTTGAAAAATTTAAAAATCATGCGGATCGCATAAGGGGATATATACATGATCCTAGTATTGGATATGAGGCGGTAGAGCAAATTTTGGATGCAGCCCATTCCATACGTTTTCAGTGTCATTCTTTTAGCAAACAATTTGTAGGAGCCATAGAAAAGGTGGAATATCCTTACACTAATTTGCTAGATTTTTTAAGTCGATTTGGACAGTTAGAAGAATGGCAAAAAGACATTTTGCAAATTGTAGAAGAAGAAAGTAAATATTTCTATCCACAGATTGAAACAAAGATTATCAATGAAGGGTGGGCAACTTTCTGTCATTATAATATTTTAAAGCAACTTAAGTTGCCGCAAGAAATGATGTTTGAATTTCTAAAGGTACACAACGGGGTTGTTTGTCAAGTACCAGGTAATTTAAACCCTTATTATCTTGGATTTAAGATATGGGAACACTTATATGAGCAACATGACAGAGATTTTAAGCAGCTTTTACCGATTAGAGAGCAAGAACGAGATGCTTCTTTTATCCGGAAATATTTGACTTTAGACATTGCTTTGGAAGGCAATCTCTGCCAGTTTCAAGAAGAAGAAAGATATTATATCATATCAGAGGTAGCAGATAGTGAAGGCTATAAACAGATTCGCAATACATTAGCTAATGAAGTGGGTATGGGAGGTATCCCTATTATACAGGTTAAGGAAGTTGTGCAGGCAGAAAATACTTTAATTTTAGAACATGTAGATGATGGAAGAGAGTTAAATTTAGCGTATGCAACTGAAACGCTAAAATATGTTCAGACGCTTTGGGGAGGAAAGGTTATTTTAATGACTAGTTTATCGGGTATTCCAAGACGTATTATTTGTTCTATTAATAAGAAAGTTAGTATTGAAAATGTATAGAAAATAGGTAAAGCAAATACCACTTTATGACAAGAAGTCATAAAGTGGTATTTTTTATACATGTAATTTTACTAAGAAATGATAAAATATGATATAGTAGTAAGAGTGAGATTAAATGACGGAGGAAGAAGTATGTTTAGATTATGTCCTATTGCCAGTGGAAGTAGTGGTAATTGTACTTATATAGAGGCAGATGAAAAAAGATTTTTAATAGATGTAGGAATTAGTGGTAAGAAGGTTATAGCTGGCTTAGAGTCTATTGATGTAGACCCTGCGAGTATTAATGGGATTTTAATTACCCATGAGCATTCAGATCATATTAAAGGGATTGGAATTTATAGTCGTAAATATAATATACCAATCTATGCAACACAAAAAGCTTGGGATAAGCTTTTAGGTGATAATATGATAGGTGCTATTAAAGAAGAAAATATTTGTGTCATTGAAAAAGAAACCTATTTAGAAATAGATAGACTTAGAATTTTGCCTTATGGGATTTATCATGACGCTGTAGACCCTGTAGGATATATTTTTGAATATGAAAACAAAAAAATTGCATTAACAACAGATATTGGAACAATAGATGAGCGCATTTTAAGCTTTTTACGTGGCATGGATGGAATTTTATTAGAGTTTAATCACGATATTCGTATGCTAGAAGCTGGTACTTATCCATTTCCATTAAAAAGACGTATTTTAAGTGATGTAGGTCATTTAAATAATGATGATGCGGCAAAAGCATTAATTGATATTTATCATCCAGGTCTTAAATGGGTTGTACTTGGTCACTTAAGTAAAGATAATAATGTACCAGATTTAGCATACATTACAGCAAAACAAGCTTTAGAAGAAAAGCAAGTTAAAGTAGGAGAAGATATTGAAGTCTTTGTAGCAAAAAGGGATGAAGTATCTAAGTGGTTTGAAGTATAAATTTTTTTGTTAAATTTGAATGAATAAAACATGGGACTTTGTAAATAATAGTTAGGGTAAAGAAAATTTATCTTGGAAAGGCTTAAAAAGTACTTCTTAGAAAAATTTTCTTAAAAAGATTACACAAAGGAGACTTTTCAAATGACACAAAACAACAATAA
>SVDC01000007.1:0-23442 GCA_015058045.1 Cellulosilyticum sp. | reverse complement strand
AAAAAGTACTTCTTAGAAAAATTTTCTTAAAAAGATTACACAAAGGAGACTTTTCAAATGACACAAAACAACAATAACTACAACAATGCATCAAACAACAACAACAACTACAATAATGCATCAAACAACAACAACTACAATAATGCATCAAACAACAACAACTACAATAATGCATCAAACAATTCATCAAACAATAACAATAACTACAACAACTCAACAAATAGCAATAACTACAATAACTCAACAAGCAGCAACAACTGCAGAAATAAATAAATTCAGAATTAGTAAATATAAAAGAGTGCTTCTCCATACTGGAGAGCACTCTTTTATATTTCTTATATTGTCATTATGGATACATTATGGATAAAAAGAAGTCCGTAAGGAAAAGATAAAGGAGATACATAATAAGAGTTGTAGGAGGGTGTTTTATTGCAAGAGAAGGTAAAGAGTGAACATTTATTTGTTTTTCCCTTTAGCTGGAAGGATCAAAGTAAAAAAGGTGATGTTTTATTTCATCAGCATACACAAATTCAGCATAAAAAGTTTGAGACATTAGGTCATTGGAAAACACATATTTCTACTGTGGAATCAGATAAAGATTATAATGAATATGTTTATTTTTATAGGCCGATTCGTATGGCACTCTATACCGTTCAGAGTCAGTCTTTTATTGTGCGTAATTATGAATATGGGCATTTGACTCCAGAAAGTTATTTTGAGATAGAAATCAAAGGGAAGACTTACCACCTAGGGATTAAGCAAATTGATTTAAAGCTCTATAAAACTGGGATAGGTTTATTATGTTTTCGTATGGTGAATACAGAATATGAAGAAGTAGAGTCTATAAAAGCTATTAATAGCTTTAGTACCTGTATTTACCCACCTGTTTTACCTATTGAAAAAGCTAAAGAGATGGGAATGCCTACACGAATTCATTTTTATATTAATGAAAAAATAGACTTTATAGATGATTTTAAACGAAGGGATTATAAGGAGTATTTAATTATTAGTCCACTGATTATGCAGGTTTTGGGATGGCCTTTTACTGGAGAACCTCATAAATTTGCTAGATATCCTTTTTTAGTAGAGCCTATTTTAGGAAGTCAAATGTTTTGTTCTTGCATGTATTATAATCAGCAGTTAGTAGAAAAGCTTTATCGGGGGGATGAGGAGATAGGTATAGTAAGTAAATTAATGACAGTTAATAAACATAGTCATGCTCTAGCTGAACTTGATAAGTTAGAGGGAAAAGAGGAGAGTCAGTATCTTAAATGTGAGGAGCATATTTATGGCATTAATCGTTATATGCTACTTTGTATTACGAAGGAAGAGATTCATGACAGACTCTATGATCAGCTAGTGAAATTAGCATTAATGCAAAGAGCCACCTTACTGAATCTATCTGCGGAACTTGCTCGTATTTCAACATTACCTAAAAGTGAACTTCCTTCAGCTATCTCTAGTATTTATGAAATTTATATTCAATTTATCAATCAACTTTATTTCAAAGAGGTGACAGAAGATTCAGAAGGTACCTATATCTATGAGCAACTCTCTAGAGCATTTAAGATAGCAGAAGAATTGGAGCAATTGAATTTTGAAATTGATGAGGTACATGAATATGCTAATTTAGTAGAACAATCTACTTCTAATATCAAAGTACAGCTTCTAACGATTATTGGAGCTGCTTTGGTCATACCAAGTTTTGTGACGGGCTTTTTTGGAATGAATATTTTTCAACAAGAAGCACGGCATTGGTGGGACAATATGGCAGTTGGCCTTTGGCTTAATAGCTATGTGCTCTTACCTATTTTAGCAGTGATTGCCCTTTGTCTGTGGACAAGAAAGCGGTCTATAATCGTAAGGATTTTTAAGGTGATTTTTAGTATCCTTTTGCTGATAAGCTTAAGCTTTATATTAAAGTATGGTTGTGGCTTATAAGTTTGAAGTATAGAATAGATGGATAATTCCTATATAAAGAGGTTTATAAAAGAGCTATAAGCATAAATTACAATGAAATCATCTTATATATAAAGCAAAAAGATAGCACTCATATACTTATAGCTTCTTTAGATTAAAAAATATTATTTTTCTAGATAAATAAATTAATAGGTTTAAAAGTAATTGTATCAATTAAACCTTTATTGGTTAAACGAAGTTCTGGGATGACAGCTAAAGATAAGAGTGCCATGGTCATAAAAGGTGAAGCAATAGGGCAACCAAGGATTTTCCAAGCTTGATCAATCTCAGATACACGTTTAGCCACTTCTTCTATAGGATCCTCTGACATAAGACCGGCTATTGGGAGTGGATTAAGGGCAAGGATTTTACCATTTTGAACAACGACTTGACCACCACCGCAGGAAGCTAAGGTATTAGCGGCTAAGGCCATATCTTCATCATTTGTACCCAATACAGAAAGGTTGTGAGCATCATGTGCAACGGTAGAAGCAACGGCACCTGACTTTAGCTTGAAGCCTTGCACAAAACCTTTTCCCATAGTAGCATTTCCAGAGTGGCGATCAATAACTGCTAGTTTTAATAAATCCTTCTCTAAATTGGACTTTAACTCTCCACCTACAACTGGAAGCTCTTCTATTAGTTTATGTGTAGTAGCTATTTTTTCTATAATGCTAATAATATGTATTTTAGTTGTAGGAGACGAATAGTGAGAGGGTACTTCAATTTTAAAATCATCTGGTATAAAAGTTTTAGATATAGCCATGGTTTGTTTTGCAAATTCAGGATAAGTTGTATTAGGAAGCGTATAACAGAGCTTACCCTCTTCAGCAATACAGGTGCCATTTACGATGGTTTGAACCACTTGAACATTTTCAAGATGACTTAGTAATACAATATCTGCATATTTACCTGGGGTTACACTACCTAAGTCTTGGTCTAACTTAAAGCATTGTGCAGCATTGAGTGTGGCCATCTGAAAGGCTGTAACAGGTGGAATGCCTTCTTCGATAGCACGGCGGATAATATAATCCATATGGCCATGAGTCATCAGTGTATCAGGGTGTAAATCATCACTTACAAGAGAAGCAAAGCGTGAGTCAATAGGATGATGTGTAATGGCCTTAGCCAACTCTTTTAAATCACACCAAGCAGAACCTTCTCGCATTTGAACATTCATGCCGAGACGCATTTTAGCTAAGGCATCTTCCATACGTGTGGTTTCATGACAACAACAAGCCCCAGAAGCAATATAGGCATTAAGACCAGCACCACCGTTATCTATAGGAGGATAGTGACCAGTAATGACTTTGTTTTGCATCAGTGTAGCCTTTAGAATATCATGAACATTTGCATCGCCGTTTAAAACACCAGGATAATTCATCATTTCACCTAAACCGATGATTCGCGGATTTTCAAGTCCATGAGCAATATCATTTACAGATAAAGTAGCACCTGTTGTTTCAAAGTCAGCAGTGGCAGGTACGCAGCTCGGCATAGTTGCATAAACATTAAGTGGTAAATCCTTACCTTCTTGTATCATAAGATCTACACCTTTTGTACCTAATATATTGGCAATTTCATGTGGGTCCATCACAATAGTGGTTGTTCCATGTGGTAAAACGGCTTTAGCATATTCTTTTACAGTAATCATGCTACTTTCCACATGAAGATGCCCGTCTATAAAACCAGGTGCAATATATAAATGGGTGGCGTCAATAACAGTCGTTTGCTTACCAATAGTATGACTAGCATTTCCTACAAGAGCAATACGTCCATGAGTAATGGCAACATCTGTATGAGGTAAAAGTTCACCGGTACAGACATTAATTAAAGTTCCATTTTGAATAACAAGATCGGCTTTGGTCATTCCAATAGCGACTGATATAAGGTGCTGGGTGATTTCAGAAAGGTGATAGCGTTTATTCATAAGAGCCTCCTCGAATAATAATTTCAACTATCATATCATTCTTAACATATGAAAACAATGAAAATAAATATATGTTATTAATATATTTAAAATTTTGTGCAAAAAAGGTAAATAGATGTAAAATAATAAAAACCAATAAAATTTAAGTACAAGGAGAGGAGAATAATGATGAAAGATTTTATGACACCTCCCAATCATGAAAAATTTTTAGCTAAAAAATTGTTTAATGATAATGGAAAGATTCAAATATCTTTATTGTGGTTGAAGGAGAAGCCAAGGTTATTATGGGTGATGAAACACGTATTATTAAAAAAAATGAATCTTGCTTTGTAGATGGGATGATACCTCATTCAATCTGGAATCATGGAGAAAAAACAGCAACCGTTATAAAAATTTCTGTAGCAAGAGAATATTAAAAAAAGCCCCGATTTTACTTGTAATAGGAAAATTGGGGCTTTCATCATAAAATCATTAGTTTTTATAGATTACTATAGTGCTTTAAAGTCATGAATTAAATTTTCAAAAAGTCTAAGAGCTTCTTGAATTGGGGTAGACTTACTCATATCAACACCCGCAATTTTAAGGAGGTCAATTGGGTCTTTAGAAGAACCACCACTTAAGAAATGAATGTAGTCATCTACAGCACTTTGACCTTCATTTAAGATACGAGTAGAAAGGGCGATGGCAGCAGAATAGCCTGTTGCGTACTGATACACATAAAATGGTGTGTAGAAATGAGGAATACGTGACCATTCAAGGGAAATGGCTTCATCTACAGTAACACTTGGTCCATGATATTTTTTCACTAGTTCATAGTAGTGATTAGAAAGATACTGTGAAGTAAGTGTTTCACCTTTTTGATGTGCAAGGTGCATATGATATTCAAATTCGGCAAACATAGTTTGACGATAAAGGGTGCTCTTGAACTGATCCATAAAATAGTTCATGAGATAACATTTTTCCATTGGGTCTGTACTTTCTTTTAATAGATATTGCATAAGAAGGGCTTCATTAACTGTAGAAGCTACTTCTGCTACAAAAATACAATAGTCACTATACATATGAGGTTGCTGCTTATGAGAATAATAAGTATGCATCGCATGGCCCATTTCATGAGCTAAGGTAAACATACTATTAATATTAGAGGTATGATTTAGGAGGATATAAGGATGAGGTGCACCATAAGTCCCCCAAGAATAAGCACCACTACGTTTACCCTCATTTTCATATTTATCAATCCAGCCATCTTTAAAAGCAGATTGAACCACTTGAATATAATCTTCCCCTAAAGGTGCAAGTGCTTTTAAAACAATTTCTTGGGCTTTATCAAAAGAAATTTCTTTTTGATAATCTTTGACCATAGGTACAAATAAATCGTACATATGAAGTTCGTCTAGGCCTAAAGTTTCTTTACGAAGTGCCATATAATCATGAAGTACATGAAGATTTTGATTAACGGTATCGATTAAATTATGATATACATCTGTAGGAATATTATTTTCTGAAAGTGCCATATGAAGTGGTGATTCAAAATGACGCACATTAGAGAATAAACTATATTGTTTTACATTCCCTGAGAATAAAGAAGAGATAGTGTTTTTATATCCACTATAGGTATTATATAAAGCTTCAAAAGCAGATTGACGCACTTGTCGATTGCTACTTTCCATAAAAGGAATATAGCTAGCATGGGTTAAACGTACTTTTTCCCCTTTTTCATTTTCAATGGTAGGAAATTTTAAATCCACATTATTGAGCATAGCAAAGGTGTTTTGTGGTGTACCGGCAATATCTCCAACTTGTGCTAATAGGGCTTCTGTAGAAGCATCCAAAATATGTGCTTTTTGGCGAAGAATTTCATCTAAATAGCGTTTATAATGCGTAAGCTCTGGTACTTCGCTATAAAAATGATTTAACTGGTCACTTGTTAGCTTAGAAAGCTCAGGATTGGCAAAGGCAAGCGCACTGCTTGCTTTAATAGATAAACCTTCTGCTTTCTGCGAAAGGTCTTGATAAAAGCTATTATTGCCGTTTTCATGAAGACGCATATGGGCATAAACATAAAGTTTATTTACTTCTTCCCAAAAAGTATCTTGTGCTTTTAAGAAGTCCAGTAGCAGTTTACTATTTTGAGCTAACTGGTTCTCATACACACTAAAGCTAGAAAGTAAACTTTCAGCATGGGTAAAGCTTACTTGAAAGGCCTCATCTGTGGCATAAATATCTTCTAATTTCCATTTATCTTCTGGTTTAACTTGGTCACGTGAAATAAGGGTTTCACTCATTTGATCACTCCTTTAGGATGTTTTTTCTAGTATACTCTATTTTGGATAAAAATTATAACTTAAAAGAGCGTTATTTTTGATATTTTGGAAGAATTTTGGTATACTTGAAGCAAATTAAATAGGTTAGAGGAGGGGTTTTATGCGCATCTATATTAGTGCGGATATGGAAGGTATTGCAGGGATTTCAAAATGGGATGAAACTATTAAAGGAAGGCAAGATTATGAAAGATATAGGGAGCAGATGACAAGAGAAGTAGCAGCAGCTTGTGAAGCAGCAATAGAAGCAGGAGCTGATACCATTTTAGTTAAAGATGCTCATGAAGATGGGAAAAATTTACTACATGAATTACTTCCTAGAACGGTAAAAGTGATTTCAGGATGGAGTAATCATCCTTATTGTATGGTAGAAGGATTAGATGAAAGTTTTGATGCTGCCATTTTTATTGGCTATCATTGTGGTAGTTCCAGTAATGGAAGTACATTATCTCATACCTTATATCCAGACCGTATCAGAAAAATTATTATTAATGGAGAAGATGCAGATGAGTTTTTAATTCATGCCTATGTTTGCCGTATGTTAGGTGTACCGATTGCAGCTGTTTCAGGGGACGGAGAATTGATGAGACACGTAAAAGGTTTTGATGAAGACATTAAAACCATTGCCCTTCAGGAGGGATTTGGAGGTGCTATGGTAAGCATTCATCCAGATTTAGCCATTGAGCGTATTAGACGTGGGGTGAAGAAGGCATTAACAGAAGGTGAACTAAAAAAAGAGACCCAGCTACCAGAACAATTTGAGATGACTATAGAATTTAAAAAACATGAAGATGCGTATAAATATGCCTTCTATCCAAAAGCAGAGCAAATTGGTGAATATACCATTCGCTATGCTTCAGACCAATATATGGACCTATTAACATTCATGTTATTCCTGTAAAGGCATTAAATGAATCTTTAAACCTATAGCAAAATCGTGTATAATCGATAAAGCAGATGGATTTAGTTAAGAAAGAAGGAGACTTGAAAATGGGCTTTTTTAAAGTGACAGTCGGGGTAATGGGGTCCTCAAAATCAGCAAGGGCCATTGCTGAAGTACAGAATTTAAAAATTAGAAATTTAAAAATTCTAGTTTTAAAACCAGAGTTAGATACAAGAGATGGTGGCTATATTTGCAGTCGTCTCATTAATGATAAAGTAAAAGCAGATGTTTTATTGAAATCAGATGAATCCTTAAAGGTAAATGAAATTATTAGTAATAATTATGACTATATTGTAGTAGATGAGTTTCATATGCTAAGTACAGAGCAAGTTAAGGAACTTTATAAAATTAGTGCCCTTTCACAGACCAATATTAGTATGTATGGGCTGAGAATGTCATGGAAGGGTGTGCCATTTGAAAGTGCTGCTTTAGCCTTAGGTTATGCTGATGAGATTGAAATGATTAAGATGGTAGATAAAGACCAAAATGAACTTAGTCATCATATTAAGTATACTAACGGGGTACCAAGTCCATTGGGAGAAGACTCTGGAGCTATTGTAATAGGAGATTTAGATAAGACAAGTTATTCGACAGTATCTAAAAATGATTTCTATAAAATTTATCAAATGTTAGGACAAGTTGAAGAATAAAAGAAAAAAGCAACTTGACACTCTATATTAGAAGTGTTAAACTGATTAAAATTAAATAAAAGATTGCCTTTAAATTTGGCCCAGAGAGACCAAAAAGGAGAACGAAGTAAGAACATTAATAATGGTTTAGTATAATCATTTTAGATAAATAGGAATATAGAACATATGTAAAGTAAAAGTTTTGAGTAGTCAGGTTAAAACTTCTACTTATATTACCATAAAGTCATTTAAAGGCAATGAAAGGAGAGAACTCCTTTTATTGCCTTTTATTTTTTGCATCATATTGACTGAAAATAAAGTAACTTATACATAACTTTGAAGTATTGTCTTGATTATTAATGTACTCAATTCTCTAAAAGCAATCAAATGGTGTGTAAAGGAAGGGTAAACAAGTGCAGAGTAAACAACAATTTTTAAATCAAAAAGATTTGTTAGGTATGAGACAGCTTACTCCAGATGAAATTTGGTTGATTCTTGAACGTGCAGAAAGTATGAAATCTATTGTAATGGGACAAAGAGAAAAAAGTGAGTTACTAAAAGGGAAAACAGCAGTTACTTTATTTTATGAAAATAGTACCAGAACACGAATGGCTTTTACAATGGCAGGAACCTATCTAGGCGCACAGGTAAAGGACTTAGGTGTAGCAAGTAGTAGTGTACAAAAGGGAGAAAGTTTAGTAGATACAGGTATTACATTAGATCGCATGGGTATTGATTATATGATTATGAGACATAATCAAAGCGGTGCAGCACACTTACTTGCTCAGAATGTAGCAGCCAGTGTTATTAATGCAGGAGACGGAGCTAATGAACATCCTACACAAGCCCTTCTGGATTTTTACACCATTTATGAGAAAAAAGGCGGCTTTAAAAATTTAAAAGTAACCATTATTGGGGATATTGCTCATAGCCGTGTGGCACGTTCTGATGTATTTGGTTTAACGAAGCTGGGGGCAAAGGTTACTTTAGCAGGTCCTGGAACCTTAACGGCAAAGAGTATGGAAAGTTTAGGATGTAAGGTAGAAACCGACTTAAAGAAAGCTGTAAAAGATGCAGATATTGTGATGGCACTACGTATTCAAATGGAAAGACAAAAAGGGGGACTTTTCCCTAATCTTAGAGAATATAGTCAGATCTATGGCATTGATGAAGCACTGTTTAGCTATGCAAAGCCAGATGCACTATTAATGCATCCTGCTCCAGTTAATAGAGGCGTGGAACTAATGCCGGAGCTAATGGACAGTAGTGTATCAGTTATTGATCAACAAGTAACTAATGGCGTAGCTGTACGTATGGCTATTTTAGCTTTATTAAATGAAAGGAGAGTAAACTAATGAAAATTTGTATACATAACGGACTGATTATTAACCCAAAGACAAAAATGGAAGAGGTCAATGATCTTTGGATAGAAGATGGCAAAGTAAGTTTTATCGGAAAGCAAGATGAAATAGCAGATGAGGTCATTGATGCCAGTGGCAAGTGGGTGGTTCCAGGTCTAATTGATCTCCATGTCCATTTTAGAGCACCAGGATTTGAACATAAAGAAGATATTGAAAGTGGCGCAAGAGCAGCAGCTAAGGGAGGATTTACAACTGTATGCTGTATGCCCAATACAAGCCCAGTTATCGATAATGAATGTGTGGTAGAGTATATTCATAGTATGGCAAGAAAAGCAAATGGCGTAAATGTACTTCCGATTGGAGCCGTTACAAAAGGGCAACAGGGCGAAAGCTTAGCGGATATTGGAAAGATGAAAGAACATGGTATTTGTGCTGTAAGTGAAGATGGAAAAACCGTTATGGACTCAGGTCTTATGAAAAAGGCCATGAGTTATATGAAGCCTTTTAATCTTGTGATGATGTCTCATACAGAAGATAGAACGCTTACAGGTGGGGCAATGAATGCAGGAGAAAATGCACAACTCTTTGGTATTAAGGGCATTCCAAGAGAAGCAGAAGAAATTATTGTTGCAAGAGATATTTTACTTGCTAAATATACAGGATGCAGGCTTCATCTTTGCCATATTAGTACAGAAGGTAGCTTAGATATTATTCGTTTTGCTAAGGCTCAGGGTGTGGAGGTAACAGCTGAAACAGCGCCACACTACTTCACATTAGATGACAGCATTTTAGGGGACTATGATACCAATAAAAAAATGAGCCCACCTCTTCGTACTACAAAAGATGTAGAAGCCATGAAACGAGCTTTAGTAGATGGCACAATAGATGTGATTGCAACGGACCATGCACCACATCACTATGATGAGAAAAATGTAGAATTTGAAAAAGCACCATTTGGCATTGTAGGTCTTGAAACCAGTTTTGGCGTAAGCTTTGTGCAGCTTTATAAAACAGGTTTACTCAGTAAGATGCAACTGATTGAAAAGATGAGCACTAAACCAGCTGAGATTATTAATATCGATAAAGGAGATCTTTCAGTAGGGAAAGCAGCAGATATCACAATTATTGATCCAGAAGCAACTTATACAGTAACCAAAGAAACGTTTGCAGGGAAAAGTAAAAATTCACCATTTATCGGTATGACCTTACAAGGTGAGGTAACCCATACGCTAGTAGCAGGAAAAAAAGTTTACGAGAAATAAAATTACCTGACAGAATAGGTTGTTAATTATGAAAAAAGTGATAGAATAATTATAAGTAAAAATGAATAAATATAAAAAAGTGCACACGATTTACAAAGAATGTGCATAAGTAGATAAAAGGAGAATAAAGATGATCGATCGTTTAATATGCCAAATTGAAGCTACACAAAATCCAACAGTAGTTGGTTTGGACCCAACACTTGCTATGATTCCTTCATTTATTAAGGAAGAAATGTTTGAAAGATATGGGAAAACACCTAAGGCAGTTGCTGAAATGTTTGTAGCGTTTAACAAAGCGATTTTAGATGAGGTAGCATCACTCATTCCAGCTGTTAAACCACAAGTAGCAATGTATGAGCAGTATGGTTTAGAAGGAATAAGAGCTTATATGGAAACTATCACATATGCAAAATCTAAGGGGCTTGTAGTGATTGGGGATATTAAAAGAGGTGATATTGCATCTACAGCTGCAGCTTATGCAGGACATATTGCAGGAGCAGATATTGAGGGAGAATACTACGATTTATGGCAAGAAGATGCTGTAACATTAAATCCTTACATGGGTTATGATGGCATTGAACCTTTTATCAAGGCATGTAATGAAAAGGATCGTGGAATCTTTGTTCTTGTTAAAACCAGTAACCCAAGTGGTGTAGAGCTTCAGGATTTATTGGTAGACGGCACACCAATTTACGATAAAACAGCAGACTTAGTACATAAATGGGGTCAAATGACCATGGGCACAAAAGGCTATAGCCGTGTAGGCGCAGTAGTAGGTGCAACTTATAAAGAACAAGGCATAGAGCTTAGAAAAAGAATGCCAAATACTTTCTTCCTTGTACCAGGTTATGGGGCACAAGGCGGCAAAGCAGAAGATCTTAAAGATTATTTT
This sequence comes from Cellulosilyticum sp., assembly GCA_015058045.1. Taxonomy (GTDB): domain Bacteria; phylum Bacillota; class Clostridia; order Lachnospirales; family Cellulosilyticaceae; genus Cellulosilyticum. The sequence continues at coordinate 12,145 of SVDC01000007.1, read as the reverse complement.
GATAAAAATGGTTCAGGGATTATTGTTAATTCTTCTAGAGGTATTATTGCAGCTTACAAAAAAGATAATGAAGTATCTGAGAAAGAATTTGCAATTGCTTCTAAAAAAGCAGTACTTGCAATGAGAGCAGACTTACAAGGAGTGATGGGTTAAGATGAAGGCACAATTAATATTAGAAAATGGAATGGTGTTCGAAGGAAAGGCTTTCGGTTATTTAAAAGAAACAATCGGTGAAGTTGTATTTAATACAGGTATGACAGGGTACCAAGAAATTCTTACAGATCCATCTTACTGTGGTCAAATGGTTGTTATGACTTACCCGTTAATCGGAAATTACGGGATTAACTTAGAGGATATGGAAAGTAGCCAGTCTCATGTTAGAGCCTTAATTGTAAGAGAAAAAAGTGATTACCCAAATAACTTTAGATGTGAACTTACATTAGATGGCTACTTGAAATCTCAAAAAGTAATCGGGCTTGAAGGGATTGATACAAGAGCTTTAACTAAAGTTTTAAGAGATCATGGAACCATGAGAGCTATTATTGCAGTTAGAGAATTAACACCAAGCCAAATCAAAATGAAAATGGATGCTTTCAATAATCAAATGGCAGTATCTGAAGTGACAACGAAAGAAAAATATGTGATTGAAGGTAAGAAAATGCATATTGCAGTCATTGACTGTGGTATTAAAGCTAATATTCTTCGCTCTTTTGAAGCAAAAGGTTGCAAGATGACAGTATTCCCAGCACACACATCAGCAGAAGAAATCTTAGCTGCAAGTCCAGATGGGGTATTTATTTCCAATGGACCAGCCGATCCAAAAGATGTACCAGATACAGTTGCAACTGTTAAAGCATTAGTAGGTAAAAAGCCAATTACAGCTATTTGCCTTGGTCACCAATTATTATGCTTAGCATTAGGTGGAAATACAGCTAAACTGAAATTTGGTCACCATGGTTGTAACCATCCAGTTAAAGATTTTATTACAAACCGTGTATACATTACATCACAAAACCATAACTACTATGTAGAAACATTACCAGAAGGTGCAGTGGTAACCCATACCAATATGAACGATCAAACAGTAGAGGGTATGTACTTTAAAGATTTAGATATTTATAGTGTTCAATTCCACCCAGAGGCTTGTCCAGGGCCAACAGACACAGCACATATATTTGATGAATTTATAACAGTAATGCAAGGAGGGAAATTAAATGCCTAGAGATAACAGTATTAAAAAAGTATTAGTCATTGGATCAGGTCCAATTGTCATCGGCCAAGCCGCAGAGTTCGACTATTCAGGTGCACAAGCTTGTGTGGCGATTCGTGAAGAAGGCATTGAAGCCATCCTTGTTAATAGTAACCCAGCGACAATTATGACAGATAAGGAAATTGCAGATAAAATTTACATTGAACCGCTAACAGTAGAGTTCATTGAAAAAGTTATTGCTAAAGAAAGACCGGATAGCTTACTTGCAGGTGTAGGTGGTCAAACAGCATTAAATCTTGCAGTTGAGCTTCATGATAAGGGTATTTTAGAAAAATACAATGTCCGTGTAATTGGAACACAGGTTTCAGCTATTAAAGAAGGAGAAGATCGTGAAGGCTTTAGAGCTTTAATGAATCGTATCAATCAACCAGTTATTGAAAGTGAAACAGTTGAAACAGTAGAACATGCGGTAGCTTTTGCTAGAAAAATTGGTTATCCAGTAGTTGTAAGACCTGCTTATACCCTAGGTGGTACAGGTGGTGGTATTGCTGAAACAGAAGAAGAACTTCGTGATATTTGTTCAAGTGGGCTTCACCTTTCTCGTGTACACCAAGTATTAATTGAAAAATGTATTAAAGGTTGGAAGGAAATCGAATACGAAGTAATGCGTGACCAATACGGCACATGTATTACAGTATGTAATATGGAAAACATTGACCCTGTTGGAATCCATACAGGTGATAGTATCGTAGTTGCACCTTCTCAAACTCTTTCAGATAGAGAATATCAAATGCTTCGTCGTGCATCACTTGACATTATTTCAGCATGTGATATCCGTGGAGGTTGTAACGTACAACTTGCTCTTAACCCAAATAGCTTTGAATATGCAGTTATTGAAATTAACCCTCGTGTAAGCCGTTCTTCAGCCCTTGCATCTAAAGCAACAGGTTATCCAATTGCTAGAGTATCTGCTAAAATTGCACTTGGTTATGGACTGGATGAAATTGAAAATGCCGTAACAGGTAAAACATATGCTTGCTTCGAGCCAACACTGGACTATGTGGTATGTAAAATTCCTAAATGGCCATTTGATAAGTTCTACACAGCAAAACGTACACTTGGTACAAAAATGATGGCAACAGGTGAAATCATGGCCATCGGTAATAATTTTGAAAGTGCCTTCTTAAAAGGCCTTCGTTCATTAGAAATTGGTCAATTTAGCTTTAAACATAAGAAATTAAAAGATTGTACTTTAGATGAACTTAAAGAAAGAGTCATTATTGCAGATGATGAAAGAATCTTTGCTCTTGCAGAAATGCTTCGTCGTCACTATCGTGTGGAACAAGTATGTAAAATCACAGGTATGGATATTTTCTTTGTAGAAAAGTTCAGATGGATTGTAGAGCAAGAAGAACTTCTTTGCGATATGGCATTTGATGAACTCACACCAAAATATCTTAGAAAGCTTAAGAAAAGAGGTTTTGCAGATAAAGCTATTGCTGAGTTCTTAAATGTAACAGAAGAAGATATTCGTGAACTTCGATTCAAATGGAACATTGTACCAGTTTACAAAATGGTAGATACTTGTGGTGGAGAGTTTGAAGCAGAATCTCCATATTATTACTCTACATACGATGAAGCAGATGAAGTAGAAGTATCTGATAAACAAAAAGTTATGGTAATTGGATCGGGACCAATTCGTATTGGTCAAGGGATTGAGTTTGATTACTGCTCAGTTCATGCCATTATGGCCCTTAAGAAAAAGGGAATTGAAACGATTATTGTGAACAATAACCCTGAAACAGTAAGTACAGACTTTAACACCTCTGATAAACTGTATTTTGAACCATTAACAGATGAAGATTTCTATCATATCTTCTTAAAAGAAAAGCCAATGGGTGTCATACTACAATTTGGTGGTCAAACAGCTATTAAACTGGCTAAGTTCTGCCAAAAAATGAATATTCCTGTACTTGGTACATCACCACAACATATGGATGAGGCAGAAGATAGAGAGAAATTTGATGAAATCCTTGAAAAACTTCAGATTAAACGTCCAAAAGGAAAAGCGATTTGGTCTGTAGAAGAAGGGTTAAAAGTAGCAGAAGAGTTAGAATATCCAGTACTTGTTCGTCCTTCGTATGTACTTGGTGGTCAAGGTATGGAAATCACATATGAAGCCCACCAATTAGAAAGATATCTTATCAATGCCTTTGATCGTGACCCAGAAAATCCAGTACTAATCGACCGTTACTTAATGGGACGTGAAATTGAAGTAGATGCCCTTTCAGATGGTGAAAATATCTTAATTCCAGGTATTATGGAACACTTAGAAAGAGCGGGTATTCACTCTGGAGATAGTACAACACTGTACCCAAGTGTGAATATTTCCAAGGAAATGAAAGAAAAAATCATCACTTGTACACAAATGCTTGCAAAAGAGCTTAAAGTACTTGGCATGATTAATATCCAATATATTGAATACAAAAATGACCTTTATATTATCGAAGTAAATCCACGTTCAAGCCGTACTGTACCTTATATTTCTAAGGTAACAGGTGTACCAATTATCGACCTTGCAGTAGAAGCAATGCTTGGTAAGAAAATTCCAGAGCTTGGTTATGGTGAAGGTTTATATCCAGAACCAGAAAACTTCTATGCTGTAAAAGTACCCGTATTCTCTACAGAAAAATTACCAAGAGTAGAAGTAAGTCTTGGACCAGAAATGAAATCAACAGGTGAAGTATTAGGTGTAGGCAAAACCGTAGAAGAAGCTTTATATAAAGGCTTTATTGCAGCAGGTAAGAGCTTACCAATGCAAGGTGGAACCATCTTTGCAACCATTCATAAATATGATCAAGATGAATTTGTTGGCATTGCAAAACGCTTTGCATCTATGGGCTACAAATTCATAGCCACAGATGGCACAGCTAAGAAACTTGAGGAAAATGGTATTCCAGCAAGAGTGGTTGAAAAACTTTCAATACCTCCAGCTAATAAATTTATTAATGAAGAAGATGAGATTTTCAAACTCTTTAGAAGTGGTGAGATTGACCTTGTGGTGAATACACCAACTAAGGGAAATGATTCAAAGCGTGATGGATTTAGAATGAGACGTATTGCCATTGAATCTTCTATACAAATCCTAACCTCTTTAGATACTGTAAGAGCTATGGCAGATATCGTAGCCAAACAAGTGACGACAGATCAAACAGATATTTATGATATGGGAGCTAGAAGACATGAGTAAACAAGTAGTAGAAGGAAAAATCATAGGGCAAGGTGAAATTGCCCCTATGATTTATAAAATGATTATCCAGGCGCCGGAAGTGGTACAATCAGCACATTGTGGACAGTTTGTAAATGTTTATCCAAAATCAAAAAGTACCATTCTCCCAAGACCGATTAGTATTAGTGAAATTGGTGAAGACACAATTACTTTAGTATACGGTGTAGTAGGTGAAGGTACACGTGAATTTATGCAATATGAAACAGGGGATATGGTACGTATAAGTACTGCCATTGGAAATGGTTATACTGTACAAGAAGTAGGTGTATCTGTTTTAGTAGGTGGAGGAATTGGAGTTCCGCCACTTGTAGAGCTTGCAAAAAATATTAAGGGTGAAAAAATCGCCGTACTTGGTTTTAGAGAAGATCCTATACTTGTAGAAACTTTAGAAACCTTAGGTGTTAAAGTATATGTAGCAACAGATAGCGGTAAAGTAGGTTTTAAAGGGAATGTGATTGAGCTTATTCAGGCTGAAGGCATTAAAGGCGATTATTTCTATGCTTGTGGTCCTAAAGTGATGCTTCGTGCTCTATCAGCATACTGTGAAGCGCAAAATGTACCGGTTCAAGTTTCTATGGAAGAGCGTATGGGATGTGGTTATGGTGTATGTGTAGGTTGCGTCACAAAAATCAAAGCAGATAATGAAAAAGGCTATGAGCTTAAAAAAGTTTGTAAAGATGGCCCAGTATTCTTGGGAAGCGAGGTGAAATGGGATGAGTAATAGCATCAATAGAAAAGATATTGATTTAAATGTGAATATTGCAGGGGTTACTTTAAAAAACCCGATCACAACAGCTTCTGGGACTTTCTCACCACATGAAAGTAGCGAATTCTATGATTTAAGTGAACTTGGTGCCATGATTACTAAAGGTGTAGCAAGTGTGCCTTGGGATGGCAATCCAGTGCCAAGAATTGCAGAAACTTATGGTGGGATGATTAATGCAGTAGGGCTTCAAAATCCAGGAGTGGATTATTATATTGAACATGAAATCCCATATGCAAGACAATTCGATACTAAGATTATCGCCAATGTAGCAGGTCATAGCATTCCAGAATACTGCGACGTGGTAGAACGCCTGAGTGAAGCAGATGTAGATATGTTAGAAGTGAATATTTCTTGCCCTAACGTAAAAGAGGGTGGGATTGGATTTGGAACCAATCCAGAGATGGCAGCAGAAGTGACGAGAGCGGTAAAACGTGTCAGTAAGAAACCGATTATTGTTAAACTTACTCCTAATGTAACAGACATTACAGAGATTGCAAGAGCAGTAGAAGCAGAAGGTGCTGATGCGGTATCACTTATTAATACACTACTTGGCATGCGTATTGATGTACATCGAAAAAGACCAGTGATTGCCAATATGATGGGCGGCTTCTCAGGTCCAGCGATTAAACCAGTTGCTGTACGTATGGTGTACCAAGTACGCCGTGCTATAAATATTCCAATTATCGGTCTTGGCGGGATTATGACAGGGGAAGACGTTGTCGAATTCCTTATGGCAGGAGCAGATGCAGTTAGTATTGGAACAGCTGCTTTTGCGAATCCAACTGCGCCGGTGGATATAAAGAATGAACTCATTAATTATATGGAACGTTATGGATTTAAGAATCTGCAAGAGATTAGAGAGGCGTTTCAGGGGTAGCCTATAAGGTGAGGCTTTGGTGAAGGGCTGCTCGGCTTTACGAAGGAAAAGTATTTCTTCCAGCCACACAGCAAAAGTGGCTTGCAGAAACATTTTTCCTCCGAGCCGAGCTAGCCATTGCCTAATAATAAACTGATTTAATTTAAACGAAGGGGAGGAGAAGGTTACTTTATAAAAATGGTAAAGAACAGTCTCCTCTTTTGCAAATAAAGGCCATAGAGCTAGCTCATGAAACTAGATGGAGTAGAGTAACTTTACTAAAAGTGTAGATAAAAAAATAAGTACATAAGAGGAATTGGAGGATATAAAAATGGAACAATATAAAAAAGAGTTTATCGAATTTATGGTAAGATCAGGGGTATTAACATTTGGAGATTTCACAACAAAAAGTGGTCGTAAAACACCTTACTTTGTAAATACAGGAAACTATAAAACAGGTGCTCAAGCAGCAAAACTTGGTGAATTTTATGCAAAAGCCATTAAAGAGCATATTAAAGAAGACGTTGATGTACTCTTTGGACCAGCCTATAAAGGTATTCCACTTGCAGTAGCAACTTCAATGGCACTTGCTACACAGCACGATACAGATGTAAACTATTGCTTTAACCGTAAAGAAGAAAAAGATCACGGTGAAGGTGGAAAAATGGTAGGTTACAAATTAAAAGACGGTGATAATGTCCTAATCACAGAAGATGTTATTACATCAGGTGCGTCAATCCGTGAATGTTTACCACAAATCATGGCAGCAGCTAAAGTAAACATTATTGGTGAAATCATTTCTGTAGACCGTATGGAAAGAGGCTTAGAAAATAAAACTGCCATAGAGCAAATCTATGATGACTATGGTTTTAAAGTATATCCAATCGTTAATGTAAAAGAAGTCATTGAAGCATTACATAATAATCCTGTAGATGGCAAAGTATATATTGATGATGAAATGAAAGCTAAGATGGAAGCTTATTTAGAAGAGTATTGTGTAAAATAGAGAATGGAATAAAGTAGGAGATTAAATTCCGTAGCTAAGATCCTTGGATTTCTAATGATTTTTTAGAATTCCAAGGATTTTTTGCGGTTTAAGAGCAGAGGTTTAGAATTAATAATAGTGAACCATACCATAAATAAGTGAGATAATTGAATCTAACCTTTGATAATCAAGGTCAGTAGCGAATTCTGTTATGGTACGGTTTATAGTATATATAGCTAGATTTGTGAAGGAGGAGTATAAATCTCCTCTTTTATTGTAAGTGATGATATAATTAATATAATTAACGAAAATACTTTGACTAGAATGAACGACACAGGAGATAGAAACTATGGAAAGATTAAAGCCCCTTAATGATTTTATATTTAAGAAGTTATTTGGAGAAAAAGGTGATGAACCAATGCTTCTCTTTATGGGAAGATAGGGAAAAAGAGTATATGCTTACAGACCTAGTGGAAATTCATTTTTAGAGCTGCCCAAATTTAGAGAAGCACAGAATAGAGTATATGAGAATAAAGCATTAATAAGATGGCTTACCTTTTTACAAAAGGATATATCTAGAGAGGTTTTAGAGGAGTTGATGGAGATGGAACCAGCAATCAAGATGGCAGAAGAAAAACTGGATTATCTAAGTAGTGACCCTGAAACAACTGAATTATACAAGGCTAGAGAGTACTCGGCACATGAAAGAGCGAATTTATTAAGTACAGGGATAGAAAGAGGAAAACGAGAAGTTGCTATTGCATTATTAGACATATTAGATGATGAAACAATAGCTTTAAAAACCGGATTGTCTATACAAGAAGTATGTGAATTACGAAGGAAAGAAAAATCGAATAGTGATAAAGATAATTGATCCTAGAGCATAATAAAGTAATAAAATTTGCTCTAGGATTTTTTATTAAACAATTTCTATCTGAGAAATAATGGGACAGGAATATTGTAGTATGCAAAGATAGAAAAGGAATGTTAGTATTATCTATACAAACATAGTTGGTATGAAATACATAAAGGGGATACAATATATGGCTAAAAATAGTTTACTTCCGTATCAAATGCTCTTACAACATACTAAAATTTTAAAGGAAAAAGTGGAATATGTAGAAAAAGAAGTAGGTGGCAGTTTTAATATATTTTCTATTCTGGGAATGGAGCGATTAGAGTGTCAAACACATTCAGCATTTATATTTGAACTATTAAATCCTAGGGGCAGTCATGGACAAAAGTATATATATCTAAGGGAATTTGTGAATCATACATTGGACGTAAAAGATTTTGATTTTAAGAATATAAAAGTGGAAAGAGAACGGGCGATTGGAAAATGGGGGCGCATTGATTTAGTAATTGAGGATGAAGAGAGTTTGATTATTATTGAGAATAAGATTGATGCAGGAGACCAACCAGACCAATTAAAAAGATATTGGGAATTTGCTAAAAGAAGTAAAAAGAAGTTTAAGATTTACTATCTTACGCTAGAAGGTAGAGAGCCGAGCGAGGAGAGTTTAGGATATTCTGAAATAGAAGTCATTTGCTTGTCGTATCAGGACCATATTTTGAGTTGGTTGAAGCGTATTATAGGTGTAGGTAAAACACCTATTTTGCCTAGTGTTAGGGAAACAATTTTACAGTATATAAAATTAATTGAAAAGCTAGCAGGAAAGGTGGGAAATAGTATGAACACAGAACTGAAAGACTTATTATTACAGAGTAATAATCTTGCACTTATGCAACAATTGGAGCAAGTATTACCCTATGCTAAAGCAGAAATAGAATATAAGTTTTGGGAAAGGTTTTATGAAACGATACACTAACAACTTTTAAAAATGAAAATGGAATATGAATATTACCCTAATTTATTTGACCAGGAGAGTAAGGACAATACCATGGATAATATTGTTAGAATTAGGGCAGTAAAAAAGGATAGCTTTAATTTTTGGTATAAGATTGGAGAGAAAAATAAAAAACGCTATATTTGGTAATAGGAGAAGCAGGACATGAAGATAGCATTTGTATGAGCATAAGAATGTTTTGTGGAGAAGATAAGATTACATTAGATACAAAGATCATTCCCGCTATAGAAAGTGTTGGATTTAGAAGAAGCAGTGAAAATATTAAATATCTGTATCTTAAGGAAAAAATTAATTTTAGTAATGAGATGGATTTGGTTACATTGAAAGAAGAGGATACTTTTGAAAGAATGATGACTAACATTCAAAGAGAAGTAATAGAGATTGTGAAGAATCTTCTAAAAGAAAAGGAGATTATTGCATATAGAAGCAGAGCTTAGATAGTGTATATACATAAATAAAACGGCTAGTTACCTAGGTGAGGTGAATCCTGCCATAAATAATGCAGATAATTGCTAATAGAATTTGATAACCAAGAGGTATAGGGCATTAGGTTATGATGCGGTTTATAGGATATTTAGCTAAGGTTGCAAAAGAAGATCCATATTCATGTACCGATTTACACGCCATTGGGTACTAACTTCATGATCTGGCATAGCATTCAAAGTTTCTTCTACGCTATTGCGAACTAGAGTTTTAAATTAAATCTTGGTTTAATAGTATAATATGTTCAGACGTGATATAAAATATACTTGGTTAATTTGGTATGGTAACCTAATTCTACCAATGGATATGTATCATGTCTATTTTTATGACTGAATTTAAGAAATGAATGATATGTTATTGGTGAAGGAGTTTAGCGATTTACAGTGTGAAAAAAGATGAAAAAAGATAAAAAAATACAAAAAAAGATGAAAAAAGATGAAAAAACATTCAGACCTCTTTTCGAGTCGAATTTTTGGATATATGATATATATATAGACTCTTAACTTACTTGAAAGATTTTGTGATGATTACATTAACAAGGGGTTCTGAAAGAGGGTGGACAATATGGGGGTTAGGCAAATGGATTTACTACATTAAAATCTATAAAGTGAATTTATGAACTACATATTAAGTAGGAAATAAGAGTATTCACAAATAAAATAGTATGGAATAGTGTTTATGTTATTGGAGAGGTGTTGTATGAAAAAGAATAAAGAGAATATCATTATGACGATTGGGGAAAATATTGGAATAAGTAGTAAAAGAATGATTCACATGATGATAGGAGTTGTTATTTTTTCAGTATTAAATCTTGTCGTGGCAGGATATTTTTCGGAGGCGATAAAAACATTAGCAGACATGTCATTTGGAATTGAAGAAGCAAGGAACTATGAAAGTCAATGGGTTTCAGAAGCAATTATTTCTATTATGGATGGAACTGAATTTACACAAGAAACAGATGCTGATCAGTGTTTTTTTGGTAAATGGGAAAGAAATCATAATGGAGTTAGAATAAAGGATAGCCAAGCACAAGTAGCACTTAACGAGGCAATAAGCTTACATAAAGAAATACATGATATATACTCTCAGAATAAAGGGATATCTATCAGTACAGAATTAGAAAAAGGGACACAAGTTATTCATAATATCAATGAAAAGCATAAAGAATTATCAAAAAACATTGATGTAGTAAAAGCATATTATGCAGAGAGAGAAAGAGTAAATTATGTAAGAGGCAAGCTTCAATTTGTACTAGCCATTATCATTAATATAGTATTGATATTAAGAATAAGAAAAGTAACTACTAAACTAAATAAAAATTTAACAAAAGATATTGTAGAGCCTATTAATGTTGTTGCAGATTGGGCGACAGAGTTATCGCTAGGGATAGAACAAATAGACTTCAATAATACTACTGCTACAAATACAAAAATCAAAGAAATTAGTCAGATGATAGAAGCATTTAAAAATATGGTAGAAGGCATTCAACGCAATATACGAGTTGTACAAAGAGTTGCTGAAGGTGATATGACAGTATTTGTTAATATTCTTTCGTCCAAAGATAGTCTTTCAAAAAATATTTATAAAATGGTTCAAAATAATGATCTTATGTTTAATGAAATCACACAAATTGCTGAAGAAGTTGCTTCAGGTGCACAAGATATTACAAATGCAAGTAATTCATTGGCTAATAGCTGTACCGCACAAATGCAAAGTATTTCCCAGTTTAAAGATGCAGTGACGCAGACAGCTGATTTAATTAATAAAAATGTTGAAACCATTGGGAAATCTAAGGAAATATCAGAGCAAATTAAGAATCAAATTACGTTAAATGCTGAAAAAATGCAACAATTACTTAGCGCTATGGAAGATATATCTGAATCTTCTGACAAAGTGTTTGCGGTAATTAAGACAATTGAAGATATTGCAAAGAAAACAAACTTGCTTGCAATAAATGCTTCTATCGAAGCTACAAGAGTAGGTGAGGCAGGTAAAGGATTTGCTGTAGTTGCTAGTGAAGTAGGCATTCTCGCATCTCAAAGTGCTAATGCTGTTGTAGAAAGTAGAAAGTTAATAGAAGATACAATGCAAAAAACAAGTATTGGAAATATTATTACAAATGAAACAGTAACTACATTTGATAAAATGGTTGAAAGTATTAATGTTATATATCAGTTTAGTGATGAGATGTATAATGCAGGACAGATTCAGCAACAACAGATGAATATTATTGAAAATGAGATTAAGGACATCTCAGAAGGTGTCAATATGAGTGCAGCAATTAGTGAAGAGACAGCTGCTTCTTGTAGCGTATTGGATCAAAGTGCTGAAAGATTAAGAGAGTCTATGTGTAAGTTCAACTTACGAAAAAGAGAGCCGGGGAAAGCATATATCCCACCAGAGAAACAAAATGATGAAGAGTTTAAAAGAGTAGCACAACTTAATTATGAGAAGGCAAAAAAAGAAGGAAGGACAAAAATTTAGTAAGAATTAAAAAGTAGGTGGATAATTGTTTACGCATCAATAAAGAATGGAAGACTATTAGAGGAGATAATCGGAAAGTATGAATAGTCTTATTTAGTATAAAAACCTCCCATTATCTAGGTGAGGAGAACCCTACCATAAGTAAGGGCGTTTTTTTATTATACACATTAATAGTAAATGAACACCAAAGACGTATATAGTATA
>SVDC01000094.1 GCA_015058045.1 Cellulosilyticum sp. | reverse complement strand
AGTATAATGAGTAAAGAACACTCATGAGATAAGAGACATCCGAAAGGATGTCTTTTTTGTCATTTATAGTTATTTTGATGTTACTTTTAGTTAAAAGCTAGAGAATATGCCCTTTTAGAATTATTTTTAAAGAGTAAAAACCACCATTTTATAAGTCGATGCTTAAAAAATGGTAGTTTTTTAATGATTAAACAATAAAGAAACAAGCAGCTATAATCAGATAAACTGCAAGAAGCTGGACACCTTCTAACCAATTAGATTCGCCATCATGTGAGACTCTATTGGCAATAATAACAGAAGCAAAGAGTGCGATGAGTTCAAAAGGATTAAAAATAATACTCATTGGAGTAAAGAGTAAACTTAAGAAAATAAGGACAGGAGCAACAAAAAGAATAATTTGTAAGCTAGAGCCAATGGCGATCTCTAAGGCTACATCCATCTGATTCTTAAGAGCCATAACGACGGCAGTAGTATGCTCAGCTGCATTTCCTAGCACAGGAATTAAAATAATACCAACAAAGAATTCACTCCAACCTAAGGTTTGGGTAATAGCCTCGATACCATTTACTAGAAATTCACTTTCTATGGCAATAAGGACAGTGGCAACAAGTAGAATGGTAATAGCTTTTTTTAATGACCACTTGGCTTCTGCTACTTCTTCAACTGCATGGTTAGTATAAATGTCTTTATGGGTGCTAAAAGAGAAGAATAGGTTAAGAGCATAAATAATAATCATAATGACAGCAACAAAAAGACTTAGCCCTTCATACCTGGTATTGAGTAAATTAGGATCAACTGAATGAGTGAAGAGTGCAGGGATACATAAACCAAGTACAGCAAAAAGAAGCATACTAGAGGATACTTCAGCTACTTTTACATTAAATTTTTGTGTTTTATATTTGATACCGCCTGCTAACATGCTGGCACCAATTACTAATAAAATGTTTCCGATAACAGCACCAGCTATAGAGGATTTTACAACTTCAAACAGACCTTGTTTAAGGGCAAAGATAGAAATAATAAGTTCTGTAGCATTGCCAAAAGTACCATTTAGGAATCCACCTATTTTAGGTCCGGTGTAAAAAGAGATTTCCTCTGTTCCTTCACCTATAAGGCTAGCTAGAGGAATAATGGATAAACAAGATAAAACAAACATCCAAGTATCAGAAACATTCATGAATTTAGCGATGATGCTAATGGGAATAAAGATAAGTAGATATTTTAAATATTTCATAGGGACCTCCCAATTTAATTCAATAGAGGTAGGATATGCTAAAAAGAGGAAAATTATTAGAAGTATACTTGTAAAAATAAAAGATATTACGATTAAGTTAGTTTAAAAATACAATTTATCATTATCATTTAGAATTCGAAGAAGGATAAAGGTTAAAAATGATATTAGAAAGCCCCCAGTCTAAGCTGGGGGCTTCTTATTACTTGCAAAAAACTAATGATGATCATGATGGATTATATAAACTAGTGATCTTCAAAAACGCTGGCTCTTTTAATAAGGACAGTAGGAATAATGACTTTCTTAGGGATAGGTGGAGTATTGGTTAGTAAATCTATTAATAATTCAAAGCCTGTTTGTCCCATATATTCTGTATAGACCTTAACGGTAGTAAGAGCAGGAACTAGAAAAGTGGCAGTTTGAATATCATCAAAGCCAATAATACTAATATCCTTACCAACTATTAATCCTTTTTCTGAAATAGCCTTATAAGCTCCGATGGCCATTGGATCACTGGCAATAAAGAAGGCTTTAGGATAATCAGAAGAAGAAAGAGCATGCTTCATTAATTCATAACCTGCATTTAATGTATATTCTCCTTTATAAATGAGAGATTCACAAAAAATATTTTCTTGTTGTGTCCATTCTCTATAGGTAAGCTCTCTATAATCGGAAAGAATATCTTTACCAGAATTGACACGTTCCTCTCCGCCAATATAGCCAATGCGAGTATAGCCATTTGACTTTAAATAGTTTAGGGCTTCACGGACACCAAAGCTAAAATCAGCAACTACGCTTGGATAGCGTTTCTCATCAGGTGAACAGTCTATGAAGACGATATAAGGCGAGATTTTTTCAATGGTTTCTAAATCTTGAGCACCAAACTTGCCAATAGCGATAAGGCCATCTATATTTTTATAGTCTTTTTCAGTAGCACTATGGTCTTCGAGATAAACATAATTAACGGCTTCCTCTTTGCATTTTTGCTGAATAGCTAGACGAATAGAAAGGTAGTAGGGATCATTTAATTCCTGTTGCTGGCTATACCAATTGATAATTCCTATGGTCGAAATCTTCTTTTTATTTTTTTTCTCTCTCGTGGAGATATAATCAAGAGACTCTGCAATCTCCATAATTTTTTGCCTAGTTGATTTAGAGACACTTAAGGTTTCATCTAAGTTTAGAACACGTGAAACAGTCCCTATTGATACACCTGCTAATTGTGCAATATCTTTAATAGTTGCCATAATAGACACGACGCTCCTTTCTAGATAATAAGTTACTATCAGTGTATCATTTAATGAAAAATTTTACTAGTAAAAATAATATATATTTTACTAGTAAAATAGTTGACTATTTTTACTGGATTGCTATACTGAAACTAGATAGTTCAGTATAAAAGGAGAGAGAGCATATGAATGTAGCAGATATTCAATCTAAATTTAGTGAAGTATTTGGTAAGACGGGAGAAGGTATTTATTTTGCACCAGGACGTATTAACTTAATTGGAGAACATATTGATTATAATGGAGGAATGGTGTTCCCAGCAGCTATTACATTAGGGACTTATGCTGTAGTGGCACCGAGAAAAGATAAAGTGATTCATGCTTACTCTATAAATGCTAGCAACTTAGGTGTGATTGGATTTAACTTAAGTGATACAGTATATAATGAGGCACATCAATGGGTGAATTATATTAAGGGAGTTGCTAAATATCTTCAGGAAGAAAAAGGTGAATTCCCACATGGTTTAGATATTTTGGTATATGGTAATATTCCGAATGCCGCAGGATTATCTTCTTCAGCTTCATTAGAAATGCTGATGGCGCATATTTTTAGATGTACATATGATTTAGATTTAAGCCCAGTTGATGCAGCTCTCTTAGGGAAACGTGTAGAAAATGAGTATATAGGCGTTAATAGTGGTATTATGGATCAATTTTCTATTTCATTAGGTAAAAAAGAAAAGGCAATTTTACTAAACTGTAATACACTAGATTATACTTATTATCCTATTGAATTAAAAGGTAATAAAATTATTATTATGTACACTAATAAACGTAGAGCATTAGCAGATTCCAAGTATAATGAACGTCGTAGTGAATGTGATGCAGCTATTAGCAAATTAAAGCAGTTTTATGAGTTTGATGTTCTTTGTGATCTGACTTTAGAACAATTGGAGGCACATAAAGAGGCATTAACGGAAGTAGAGTACAAACGTACTTATCATTCTATTTCAGAAAATACCAGAGTTAAAGAAGCAGCTAAGGCACTACAACAAGGAAAACTTCAACGATTTGGTGAGTTACTTAAGGCCTCTCATATATCGTTAAGAGATGATTATGAAGTAAGTGGTATTGAATTAGATACTTTGGTTGAGACAGCATGGAAAGAGCCTGATGTGGTAGGTGCAAGAATGACGGGTGCTGGATTTGGAGGATCTGCTTTTGCTATTGTAAAAGAAGAATCTGTGGCATCATTTATTCAGGCAGTAGGTAAAGTTTATAAGGATAAAATAGGTTATGAAGCTGATTTTTATATTGCAGAAATAGGTGAAGGACCTGTAAAATTGGAATCTATAAATTAGATTAGATTTATAATACGAAACAAAAAGTAATGAGAAGTATACATCTCATTCGTGATTAGAGAACTATAAAGAGAAAAATAAAACGACAAAATTAGGAGGTATGAAGGATGGCGATTTTAGTTTTAGGTGGTGCAGGATATATAGGTTCGCATACGGTTTATGAACTTATTGAACGTGGAGAAGATGTGATTATTGTGGATAACTTAGAGACAGGACACATAGAAGCTGTGCATGAAAAAGCAAAATTTTATAAAGGAGATATTAGAGATCGTGCCTTTATAGATAGTGTTTTTGAAAAAGAAGAAGTTGAAGCAGTGATTCATTTTGCTGCCAATTCATTAGTAGGAGAAAGTATGATCAATCCGCTTAAGTATTATGATAACAATCTATGTGGAACAAAAGTTTTACTAGAATCTATGGTAGCACACCATATTGATAAGATTGTATTTTCATCTACAGCGGCAACTTATGGAGAGCCTAAAAGCATTCCAATTTTAGAAACAGATGCAACGGATCCAACGAATACTTATGGAGAAACTAAGCTATCTATGGAAAAAATGTTTAAATGGACCAGTAAAGCACATGATTTAAGATATGTTTCTCTTCGATACTTTAATGCTTGTGGTGCACACAAAAGTGGAGTGATTGGTGAGGCACATGCACCAGAGACACATCTTATTCCACTTATTTTACAAGTACCTAATGGTCAAAGAGAAGCTATTAGTATTTTTGGTGAAGATTATGAGACTAAAGATGGAACTTGTGTGAGAGATTATATTCATGTAACGGATCTGGCACAGGCACACATTTTAGCAGTAGATTATTTAAGAAAAGGCAATGAAAGTAATATCTTTAACCTTGGAAATGGGGTAGGTTTTACAGTTAAAGAAGTAATTGATGTAGCTAGAGAAGTAACAGGGCATCCTATTCCAGCTAAAGCAGAACCTAGAAGAGCAGGAGATCCTGCAAAGCTAATTGCTTCTAGTGAAAAAGCAAAAGAGGTATTAGGGTGGAACCCTGAGTATACCAGTCTTGAAGAAATTATTTCAAGTGCATGGAGATGGCATCAAAATCATCCAAATGGTTTTAAACAAGCATAGAGGAGGAGTCTGCCATGATTTATGAATCAATTAATAAACTGGTAGCATATGGCTTACAAACGGGACTTATTGAAGAAAGTGATACCATATATACAGTTAACCGTTATTTAGAGTTGCTAGAACTAGAAGATTATGAGGCAGATTTGAGAAAGATTGGAAGCTTGGCTAGGGAGAAAATCTCCCTAGTAGAAGTGTTGGAAGAAATCATGGCTTTTGCTTATGAAAAGGGTACTATGAAAGAAAATACAATTGTCTACAAAGATTTATTTGATACCAAGCTTATGAGTATCATGGTAGCAAAACCAAGCGAGGTTATTGGTCATTTTAATGAGTGTTATAGTAAATCACCTGAAACAGCAACTGCTTATTATTATAAGCTAAGTCAAGATACCAATTACATAAGAAGAGATCGTATTAAGAAAGATAAGAAATGGGCAGTTGATACACCTTATGGTACATTAGATATTACGATTAATCTTTCTAAACCAGAGAAAGATCCAAAGGCTATTGCCGCAGCAAAAAATGTCAAACAAAGTGGTTATCCAAAGTGTCTGTTATGTGTAGAAAATGAGGGATATGCAGGAAGAGTTAATCATCCGGCAAGGCAAAATCACCGTATTATTCCAATAACAATGAATAAGCAGCCATGGGGATTTCAGTATTCACCATATGTTTACTACAATGAGCACTGCATTGTTTTTAATGGCGAACATACACCAATGCAAATTAACAAAGAAACATTTATTAAGCTCTTTGATTTTGTCAAAATCTTTCCACACTATTTTGTAGGGTCAAATGCAGATTTACCTATTGTAGGTGGTTCTATTTTAAGTCATGACCATTTTCAGGGAGGACATTATGAATTTGCAATGGCAAAGGCACCTATAGAAGCATACTATAAAATTCCAGAATTTGAGGATGTAGAGGTAGGACGTGTGAAGTGGCCGATGTCAGTGCTAAGATTACGTGCTAAAGATGAAAAATGTTTAATTCAGTTAGCAGACCATATTTTACAAGTGTGGAGAAACTATACGGATGAAAAAAGTTTCATTTATGCGTTTACAGAGGGAGAACCACATAATACGATTACACCTATTGCAAGAAAAGTAGGGGATCAGTTTGAATTAGATTTAGTACTTAGAAATAATATTACTACAGAGGAACACCCATTAGGTGTTTATCATCCACATGAAGCTTTACATCATATCAAGAAGGAAAATATTGGGCTCATTGAAGTTATGGGATTAGCTGTACTTCCTGCAAGATTAGCTGAAGAAATGGAACTTGTAAAAGCAGCTATTTTAAACAATGAGGATCTTAAAGCTAATCCACAGATTGAAAAACATAGTAAGTGGGTAGAAGGCTTTAAAACAAAATATGACATGATTAATAGTGAAAATATCAAACCAATTATTGAAGAAGAAATAGGACTTGTTTTTATGAAAGTTTTAGAAGATGCAGGTGTTTATAAACGAACTCCAGAAGGATTAGCAGGCTTTGAGAGATTTGTAAATAAGCTATAATCCAGAAGAGTTCAGCGCCTAAGTGACCTTATTATTTTTAGTGATTTGTCTAAGTTGTAGATCGTTAGATGTGAAGTTTAATAAGAAATAGCAAGTCATAGAGCCTAAATGGAGGAAGTTAAAATGAAACTGATAAATTATTATGAAGATCCTCAAACCTTGCATATAGGAACAGAGGAAAATAGAAGCTACTATTTACCGTATGATAGAACAGGGAAAGAATGTAGGCAGTTTCTTTTAAATGGAGAATGGGACTTTAATTATTATAAGAGTATCTATGATGTACCCGAAGGATTTTACAAAGTGGATTTTAAAGGGGAGAGCTTTAAGAAGCTTCCTGTACCAAGTTGTATTCAAAATCATGGTTATGATACCCATCAATATACAAATGTAAGAATGCCTATTCCATATGATAGACCATATGCACCACGAGAAAACCCTTGTGGTGCATACCGTATGAGTTTTGGCATAGAACATGATCATTTAGAGTATGAGCACTATTTGAATTTTGAAGGCGTAGATTCTTGCTTTTATGTTTGGGTAAATGGAGAATTTATAGGGTATAGTCAGGTGTCTCATTCAACTAGCGAGTTTAATATATCAACTCACCTAAAGGCAGGGGAAAATACTTTAGCAGTATTGGTATTAAAGTGGTGTGATGGAAGCTACTTAGAAGATCAGGATAAATTTAGAATGACAGGGATTTTTAGAGACGTTTATCTTTTAAGAAGACCTAAAAATCATATTAAAGATTTCTTTATTAAAACAATTGTAAATGACACATTAGATCATGCAATCATACAAGCTGATATTCAGGTGAAAGGAACCGTTAGCATTGAGGCGAATTTATATAATCCAGAAGGTGAGTTAATAGAGGGGACTCACTTATCTCATGTTACAAGTACGCAGCATATGACAATAGAGGTAAATCAGCCAAGACTCTGGAATGCTGAGGTACCTATACTTTATACTTTGGTTTTAAGAACAGAGGATGAATATATTTCACAACAAGTAGGCATTAGAAAAATAGAAATTAAAGATAGTGTTGTGCTTATTAATAAGGTACCAGTGAAGTTTAAGGGTGTAAATCGTCACGATAGTGATCCAGTAACAGGCTATGCCATTAGCAAGGAACAAGCATTAAAAGACTTGCGGCTTATGAAGGCACATAATATTAATGCTATTCGAACTAGCCATTATCCTAATGCGCCATGGTTTGTGCAGCTGTGTAATCAGTATGGCTTTTATGTGATTTCTGAATCAGATATAGAGGCCCATTGTACGATAACAACCTATAAAGGTGGTTGTGAAAATTTCGGTGAGATTGCACAGGACCCTACTTATGCAAAAGCGATATTAGACAGAGTACAACTTAATGTCATAAGGGATAAAAATAATCCATGTATTATCTTTTGGTCACTGGGGAATGAAGCAGGTTATGGAGAAAACTTTGAAGTAGCAGGACGATGGGTTAAATCCTATGATGATACGAGATTAACACATTATGAAGGCTTCTTTTTTGAAACAGGTGGGCATAAAAATGATGGAAGTATGTTGGATGTGTATAGTAGGATGTATGATTCGGTAGAGGGCATACAGTATTATTTAAATGATGAAAGTCAAACTAAGCCCTATATACTATGCGAGTTTATTCACGCTATGGGCAATGGTCCTGGGGATATTAAAGAATACTTTGATATCATTTATAAAGAAGAAAGAGTATGTGGTGGCTTTGTATGGGAGTGGTGTGACCATGCCATTTATATGGGCCAAACAATATCAGGTAAGAAGAAATACTACTACGGAGGAGATTTTGGAGAAGAACCAAACGATAACAACTTCTGTGTAGATGGTTTAGTCGCACCTGACCGTAGTGTACATATAGGTTTATTAGAATACAAAAATATCATTCGTCCGGTGCGTGCAGAGTTAGTAGATGGGCAAACAGGTCAGATAAGATTAGAAAATAAACTGGATTTTATCAATCTTAAAGAGTATGCCTACCTAGAATATGAATTAACTCAAAATGGAGAAGTGATTCAAACTGGAAAGCTAGAAGAACTAGATATTCCGGCAAAAGAAAGTAGAGTAGTAACTATTCCATATACCTTACCTAATAGCGGTGAATGTTTTATAAGACTTATTTATAAGCAAAAAAATAAGTTGCCATTAACACCATCCCATCATGAATTAGGCTTTGATCAACTACTCATTAGAGCATGGGATGAAAAAGACTTAATCAGTTCGTTAACAGAGGAAAAAGGTGTACCAGCGTATATAGAAAAAGAAGATGAAAGATATATCATTGTAGCTGGAGAGAATTTTAGATATGTTTATGATACATGGCTAGGTAGTTTTATAGAGATGATTTATGAAAATGAATCCATGATAGAAAAACCAATGGAATATAATATATGGCGTGCGTTAATTGATAATGACCGTCCAATTACTTCAGAATGGTTGGCAGCAGGCTATAATGGAGCCAATGTTAGAACCTATGAAACGACTACTGAAATAATAGGAAAAGAAATTAGAATCAAAACTAAGTTGGCATTAGCTGCGCTATATAGACAGCATTTACTAGATATTGTAGCAACATATGAAATTAATCAGCATGGAGAAGTAACAGCTAAATTAGAATGTGATAGAAATCCAATTATGCCGTACTTACCTAGATTTGGTATGCGTATTTTCTTAAAGAAGAGCTATAGTAAAGTAAACTATTATGGTTATGGGCCGTATGAAAGCTATATAGATAAACATCATGCTTCTTATATAGGAAAGTTCCAATCAAGCGTAGGAGATTTGCATGTAGATTATCTAAAGCCGCAAGAAAATGGTAGCCATTATAGAACGTCTTATGTAGCACTTAGCTCAGAAATTAAAGTAAGAGAAAAGAAAGTAGTTATTACAAGTCAAACACCATTTAGTTTTAATGCTTCGTACTATACACAAGAAGAGTTAGAAAGTAAGAAGCATAACTTTGAACTAGAAGAAAGTCCTTATGTGGTCCTTAATGTGGACTATAAACATAGTGGAATGGGATCAGCAGCTTGCGGACCTCAATTAAAAGAATGCTATCAACTAAGTGAGGAGCATTTTGAGTTTAAGTTTAAAATGAGATTTGGTGACATAGAGTAAATTGAGAAGTTTTGATTAGATTTTATAGAATACCTAAAAGCCTTTAGCAAGAAATATATTTCAGAAGCTAAGGGCTTTTAATCTTCTAAAGAATAGAGGCGGTCATAAAAGTAGTCATCTTAAGTGAAGATAATCGACATATTGTATATAGATTATTTTAGTAATAGAATTTAGAAAAAGTATAAAAGTTAGACTGTATAATTGGGTTAATAAACAGTAATGAGCAATGGAAAGTTTACTGTAGACAGCGTTTATTTTGTACTTTCTATCATGGATCATGAAGGATTAGATATTATGAGGAGCTATTATATTTGTGATAGTTTATTTATCGTAGGATTGTTCATTATACAAATTGTATTAACTTCAGTTCCGTTTAAGTATGTTAAATCTAAAATACCACAGTATCTTCTAATAGCATTAACAGTAGGAAGAGGTCTAGCAGATGGAATCGAAAATATTTTATTAAGCTATATTTTAAAAGTTTATCCAATACAAAAGGCTCAAGAGATTATGATTGCATCAGAAGTAACGGAAATAAAATTTGTTATGATTAGACTATGGATTATACTTTTTATAATAGGTTTGGTGAGTAATGCTATAAATAGAAAGCGTAATTTGACTTATTAATAGAGTTATACACATTTTTTGTGTATAACCTTGTTGATAAGGTGTGTGTAATATGTTGATAAAAAGATAAATGAAAAAAAACAAAAAAAGTCTTGGAAAATAGTTGACTTATGTAAGTTAATACTGTAATATTAATCAAGTCAGCGGGCAACACCACTGATAAACAAATGAACTTTGAAAACAAAATAGTAACCATAAAACCAGTCGATTCATTAAGCTTCTTTTAAAGAAGCAAATGA